>CAZGOT010000305.1:285-3746 GCA_964527495.1 uncultured Haliscomenobacter sp. | reverse complement strand
CCCCAATCGTCCACCAGCACCGGAACACCTGCAAGTGAAGTAACGGTATCCGCAATGACCAGTAAGCCATGTGATTTCGCCAGTTTACACAAGGCCTCCGCATCTGAACGCACACCGGTGGAAGTTTCCGCATGTACAAAAGCCAGCGCTACGGCATCAGGATGCGCCTTGATTGCTGCTTCCACTTTATTCAAATCAACAGGCATGCCCCATGGGTCGTCCACTACAACCGGAACGGCTCCACAACGCACCGCATTTTCCCACATCCGCCCCCCAAAAACTCCGTTTCGGCAGATAATCACCTTTTCCCCTGGTTCCAGCAAATTGACAAATGCCGTTTCCATTCCGGCAGAACCCGGAGCAGAAACAATCATGCTCAACCGGTTGTGAGTCTGGAATGCATATTGTGTCAAAGCCTTGATTTCATCCATCAGATGTACAAAATCAGGATCTAAATGCCCGATAACAGGCCGGGCTAAGGCTTCCATTACCCTGGGGTGAATGTCGGAAGGCCCCGGCCCCATTAGCCTCCGATAAGGCGGGTGAAAGGAAGCATAAGACCTTTTTCCACTTGTGCTATGTTCCATATTATTTGCTTTGTGGTTATGTCGGGAAATTTAAGTTTTTTTTGGGACTTGTTGAGGCCCGCTCAAAAGTTATGACCATCTCAAATGGAATTTACCAATTTCCACAGTAAAATACACAAATTTATCAAGCTACTACCTGTTCTTTCGCCCTACCCTGTCCGGAATTCCCGATGCTTCCATTCAGGAGATTTACCTGAAAAAATATACGGAGAAAAAACGAAATAAAATATAGGTAAAAACGCGTCCAGGATAGGAACCCATTTCCACAGGTCCGGGGCACCCAGTTTTTTCAATACCGGAAAGTATATACCCAATACGAAAGCCATGCGCACCAGATAGGCCGCCAGCACCATATCGCCCCAGCCAGGTAGGAACAATAGTAAACAAATACAGGTATAATGCAGCGCATGCGTCAATGCAATAGAACCCAGCAGGATTTTATGGGGCCAACGATAATCCACACCAGTTGAAAAATGCCGGGACTTCTGGCGGAAATATGCCTGCCATGTAGTCGGAGGCTTTGACCATATAAAGGACTCAGGGTGGAGAAGCACCGCAGTATTTTTTTTATTTGCTACTGCATTTACAAACAAATCGTCATCCCCGGAAGCTTTGTGCAAATGTGCCCCAAAGCCCCCGGCATGCGCAAATACCGCCTTTTTGTACAACAGATTTCTGCCAACACCCATATAGGGCATCCCTGCCAAGGCACACGAAAGATATTGCAGTGCCGTGTACATCCCTTCAAAACGGATAAAAATGGATAAAAAACCCTTTGCTTTTTCATAAGGGCTGAAACCCAGTACGATTTCCCTGCTACCAGACATTCCCCCAATCATCCGTGCAATCCAGCTCGCACTGGCTGGACAGCAGTCTGCATCACTTAATAACAATACCTCATACCTGGATTCCAAAATCCCCCTTGTAAGCGCCGCTTTCTTTCCAGGAGCTGTTTTTACAGGAAGGTCAATGACCCGAAGCTGCGCATGGCGCTGTTGAAGGGCTTGTAAATACTCCCGGGTACCATCTTTTGAACCATCATTCACCACGACTATCTCATAAGGGGCATATTGCTGGGATAGAAAAAAAGGTAGGTTATGCCGAAGATTTTCCACTTCGTCCCGCGCACAAATCACCACCGATACCCCAACACCCGTTTCCTCTGCCTCCGAACGTTCCCTGAAAAAGGCCAGCCGGGAAAACAAAATGACATACACCGCTACCTGGAAAAGGGTACAGCCCCCCAATATGCCCCATACCAGAAGCATCAGCAGCCAGAATTTTCCTGCTTGTAACTGCCCGTTGCTACTGTAGCAAGGTACCTTCTTAACATCTGCATATCTGCCCATGCCCTCGGGTATGTCCACCGAATGAACACCCCTCTTAATACTGCCCCCAGGTCTCTCCAGGCAGGCCTCAAACGCACAAAAATCGGCCCGGAAGCAATCAGGGCCAATGCATACCAGTCCCTTGCTATTCGAAACTCTTCAGGTACCACCGCAATAAGGATTCCGTACCAGAAAGGCAATATCAAAAAAGCCCCAACCCACTTAAGCGTTGTCGCATATCCGATATACAAATGTATTTTACGCCCGAGCACCTGTAGCAAGCGCACTGGTACCAGGTAATGGTGCAACCAGGCGAAAACCCATACCGGAAGGGTGGCAAATACCATTAATTGCTTACCCCAGTTTTCAGCAAAAGCACTTTCCCTTAATCCGTACTTTCCCTTTTCCTCCCAATAGCCTGCTACCTCCATGCTTAAAGTAGCTATCGCTTCAGGATGCTGTGCCTCCATAGCCCGTAGCCCTTCCAGAAGCCTCTTCCCTCTATCCCACCTTTCCCTGGGCGTACAAGGTTCTGCAACATCCAGGATTTCCTCCAACCGGCTGTGGAGCAGGTCCTCTTCAAGACTTCCTGGGTTCAGCATGAGTTGCGCAAGGCGCTCGGACAAAGCCTGCGTTAGCGATAAAACCGCTGCACGGGGATCTTTCTCGTATTCCTGCTGCCACTCTTTTACCAGGATAGGAGCACCTACATAAACCACGAGCCTGCTACCCGATTCCTCGGGCTTGCTATAGGTCAACCCAATAGGAAGAATACGCAGCCCCAGAGAAAATCTATTGTCGGCTTCTGCCCGCAAAGCAATCCGGGCCGTGCCTGTGCGCAATGGACGTAGCCGCCGATCCATTTCACTCGTCCCCTCCGGAGCGACGAAAATGGAATATCCCGCCGATAGTTTAGCTATCGCCGCCGCAAAAGCTTCTTCATTATTTACCTTGCCACCATTGACATCCTGCGGCCTTTCCACGCGGATCGCATACAGAAATTTCAATAGCTTCTGCATAAACGCATATTTATACAGGCTGGCGTTAGCCAGATAAAAAAGGGGTTTATCCAATCGGAAAGCAGCGCTCAAAGGATCAATTAAAGTATTCGGATGGTTGGCTACCACAATGTTTGACCCCGACAAGCGGAGATTTTCCCTGCCCAAAACCAGGGTGCGGGGATAATACAACCGGGAAAACAGGCGAATCAATACTTTCAGGATTCGATAAACCAATATCTGAAGGGGACTCAAAATCTATGCTTTAAAGTTGAGCAGAAAATCTTTTACAGTCTGAGCAAAAAGTACTTCCCCATCAAAGAGGAAGCGCACCTGAACTGGTACTACAAAAAGAGGCAGTTGATGTTCCACAAAAAATTGCCGGTGCATATCGAGGCGCATTGCATCCTTCTCCGTCGTGATGATTATCTTACGCTTAGTCTCCAGGGCATCATACCGGTATTTGAGCTGAACCATTTCTTGTTCTTCAAAATAATGATGGTCTTCGTATTCTATCGTTGTCAGGGATCCGCAGCGCGAAAGCAGGT
>CAZGOT010000305.1:0-275 GCA_964527495.1 uncultured Haliscomenobacter sp. | reverse complement strand
ATCGCAATGACCTCAGTGTCCTGATCAATTGTTCCCCGATAAGCCGGATTGAAAAGGTAGCATGGCTCACCGTATGCATAGGTAGAAAAGAAGACCTGTTGCCCCTGCCGGGGTTTAAGTGCAGCGATAAAGCTATCCCTTTCTGTTTGTCCCATCCCTTCCGGACATTTACTTACGATGATGATATCTGCACGTTTATAGCTGGAACGCCATTCGCGCAACCTTCCGGAAGGCAGCAGAAAATCTTTGAAAAAAGGACGGCAAAATTCGGTAAG
>CAZGOT010000304.1:0-3761 GCA_964527495.1 uncultured Haliscomenobacter sp. | reverse complement strand
AACTTGCGTTTATCGGCAATTACCGTGTTGAGGGTAATTTCCAGACCGCGGTTTTGGATACTACCGATGTTCGTAAAAATCCTGTTCCTGAGGTTAGAACCTGCCGGAACGTTGATTACTGCAAGTAAATCTTCGGTTTCTTTGAAATAATAATCTACGCTACCGCTAATCCGGCCATCGAGGAAGCCAAAATCAAGCCCTGCGTTATAGGTTGTGGTTTCCTCCCATTTTATCCGGGAATCATATCCTTCCGGACGGATGGTGTTGATGAAGGTCTCCCCAAATTGATAGGCTGCCGTAGGCTGTCCCGGAGTAAATCTCGCCAGATAGGGGTAATCCGATCCAATATCCTGCTGGCCCGTTACCCCATAGCCCAGGCGAAGTTTCAAATCAGAGAAGATATCCAGGTCGCGGATCGCCCCTTCTTCGGAAATCCTCCAGGCAAAAGCCGCAGAAGGGAAAAGACCCCAGCGGGTATCCGGGCTAAAACGGGACGAGCCGTCCCTACGGAGCGTGAAAGTCAGCAGGTAGCGGTCCATGAGGGAGTAATTCGCACGGCCGAAGAAAGAGACCAGGGTATTTTGCGTTTTGTACTTAATATTGGCAAAAGTGTCCCGCCTGGTTTCAGAAAGATCCAGGTTGAATCCTTCATTCACAAAATCCTGCCAGGAATAGCCCGCCATCACATCAAACCGGCTTTTGAGGCCAGGAAGTTCTTTAGCGTAATTCAAGTAAAATTCCAGGAGTTGGTTCTTTTTATCCTGGGAGTAGTTGGCAGACTGCCCGCCCCTGAAAAATGCCTGAGCGGCAGAGGCTGGTACAAAAATATTTCCGCTACTGCTCGACTGGTCGAGACCGAGGTTGAGGTTAGCACGCAGCTCAGGAAGGAAATGGAAGCGATAATCCAGCTGTACGTTGCCAATCAATCGGTCGGCATTGCTGTTATCATCGCGATTTTCCAGTAATGCGACCGGGTTGCGGGGTGCCAGGTTATTGGGCCTGCCCGTAGCCGGATCCAGCCATTCGAAATACCCATCAAACTCGCTTATCGCGCCGCGAACTGGTTTGGTGGGGTCAAAAGTGACCGCCGAACCAATAGCGCCCTGATTAGCGAAGAACGCTTTGGAATTTGTCGCCTTCAGGTTAATATCAATTTTGAGCTTATCGTCCAGCAACACTGGGGAAAGACCAAGAGAACCTGAAATCCTGTCAAGTTGATCCCTTTTCAGGATACCTGGTTGGTTCAAAACGCCCACGGAAGCCCGAAAAGGAATCCCGGCAGCCACACCCGTCATGCTTAGGTTATTATCCGTAGCCATCGCCGTACGATAGATTTCTTCCTGCCAGTTGGTACTTACCGTACCCAACAGCGCTTTTTGCTGTGCAGTGCCTACTTCGTTGATGACCCTGGCAAACTCCTGTGCACTAAGTACATCTACGGTATTGACCTTTTGCGAGGAAGAAAACAGGGAACTGAAATTAACATTCAGCTTACCGTCGCGTGCACCTTTTTTCGTGGTAATGATAATCACCCCGTTAGAAGCACGTGAGCCGTAAATTGCCGTTGCAGAAGCATCTTTGAGGATGTTGAACGACTCAATATCATTGGGGTTAATAAAACTCAAAGGATTGGATGCACCGGCGATACCGCCGTTATCCAAAGGGACTCCATCAATAACAAAAAGCGGATCGTTGCTGGCATTGAGGGAGGAACCTCCCCGGATGCGGATACGGCTACCCGATCCAGGAGCTCCCCCGTTCGTCGTAATTTGTACCCCGGCAATTTTACCATTGACCAACTGTTCCGGGGTCGCGATGTTTCCCCGGATGAAATCTTTGGAAGTCACTGCAGTAACCGCGCCGGTCAGGTCAGATTTTTTGGTCGTACCATAGCCAATCACGACTACTTCTTCCAGCGTTTCGCCAGGAGCCAACCGTACATCAATTACAGAAGATGCCCCGATTTCAATTTCCTGCGAGGTATAGCCCGTGTAGGAGAATTGAAGGCGGGCTGCCCCGGTGGGAACAGTCAACTCGTATTTCCCGTCCAGATTCGTTACCGCCCCCTCACCAGTACCCACAACAAGGATATTGGCCCCAATCAATGGATCCCCGGAAGAAGCGTCGGTAACTGTACCGGTAATTTTACGTTGTGCCCATAAACCGGACACCCCCATTAATAAAATCCCAAAAACCAGGAGTGTTTTAGCATTCATAACAGTTTTCGCGTTGTTGATTAAATAATCGTTAAATATATGCCACAAAATTTTGTTTTTTCATCAAAAAACTACTTTAAATTTTTTCTTCTGCTTGAGACTCCATTTTTGTCTAACGACGAGGGATAGGCTTTGGTTCGTAGATTCCATCCAAATACAACAGCTAGATGTACAGGACAAAATTGTTTCTTTCATTTGCGTACAATTTGTATTTTTATACATTCCCCGAAGTGCTTCAACCTGCAGTTTTTTTTATTACTAAACAACCGCTGGAATGTACGATGTGATTATTGTAGGTGCTGGTTTTGCCGGGCTCACGGCTCCTCGCCGCCTGAAAGAACAAGGCTTCAGTATTACCGTTCTGGAAGCCCGTAACCGTATTGGCGGGAGGCTATGGACCCACCAGGTGGAACCAAACACTGTCGAAACTCATCTCCACGGAAAGACAATTAATTTCTCAAAAATCCAATGCTGAAACCCTGGATACGCTTTCCCGGGAAGCCTTGTTTGCCCATCTGGCACTACTCGAATAATTTTTTTATGGAACACGAAGACCAATTGTCTATCAGTCTGAATAAATATATCAGCGCCACAGGTATCTGCTCGCGCCGCGAAGCCGATGCCTGGATCGAAGCAGGCCGCCTTTCCATCAATGGCATAGTAGCTGTAAAAGGAAACCGGGTTTTTGAAGGCGACCAGGTATTGCTCGATGGGAAGCCCCTAAAAAGTAAGCCCCAAACCCTCTATATCGCTTTCAATAAACCTGTGGGTGTCGTCTCTACCACAGATCCTAAAGAGCCCAAAAATATCATTCGCTTCATCAACCACCCCCAGCGGCTCTTCCCGGTCGGCAGGCTCGATAAGGACTCCCAGGGCCTGATCCTGCTCACCAATGATGGCGATATCGTTAATAAAATTCTGCGCGCCGGAAATTCCCACGAAAAAGAATATGTCGTGCAGGTTAACCGCCCCATCACCCGAGATTTTATGCAGCGAATGGCAGGCGGGCTGCCTATCCTGGGCACCATAACCCAAAAATGCCGGGTACAGCAAATAGACGAATATACTTTCTCCATCATCCTCACACAGGGACTGAACCGCCAAATCCGGCGCATGTGTGAATTCCTGCAATACGAGGTAGTACGACTGAAACGCATCCGGATTATGCACATCGCACTGGGAAAGCTTCGCCCGGGTCATTGGCGCGAACTCACCCGCGAAGAAACCCAAAAACTGCATGCTATGGTCGCAAACTCTTCGAAAACCCCGGAAAACCCTGCTAAACATGCAGCCCTAAAACCTGTTAAAAAGAAAAAATAATTACCTCTGGCAGATATAGCATTATCATATGCACAGTACACAAGCGTATTTTCTATTTTTACTCATAAATTTTGCACATGAAAAAAACCATCCTTTTCACCACTGTCCTTCTCTTTTCTCTTCGCCTGAATGCCTGGTGGGATGCAGGCCACATGGTCACGGCCATGATTGCATCTCTCAATTTGGAAGAATCTGAACGCAAGCGGGTAGATGAACTCACTACGA
>CAZGOT010000303.1:0-3791 GCA_964527495.1 uncultured Haliscomenobacter sp. | reverse complement strand
GAAAAATATTTTTCATAAGCGAAAAAAATTCAGGTTGAATAAAATTTAACTTGGGAATCCCAGCATAATCTTCCCTATAAATCTGGTATTGTGAGGGGATTTATTGCCCTTAAAAAAGCCAGGAGCGCATCCTTTTGGGCACTTCCCCATTTAAATTACTCCTTAGGGCTGTTTTTCCGGGTACCTTTTACATCGAAAGTACCGAAAGCACCTACTTTTACCCTCCCGCTAAAGTTATTTCCCTCCACGGTGATTTCAAAATCCAGGCTTAAAGTCTGTCCACCCATATTCGCAGAGGAACTGAAGTTGAGCTGGCTGCCTTTTTGCTGAAAATCTGTAATCGGATTTTCGCCGGGGAGCTGGTTGCTGGACCAGGTGCCGCTTAAGCCGCCATTAGCCTCTTTAATCATCATTACCCCATCATAGGATTGTCCATCGGCATTGATTTCATATGCCCATTCACCTGTGGCGGCATTTTTTGCCCCTGGTGCAGCAGAAGCAGCCGGGGCAGCAGCAGGACTGGGTTTTGGAGCTTCGTATTCATACAGATTGCCATTCACAACAACCATTCGGACATTAGATTTTTCAGCGAAATAGGATTTATCGCAAACGGTTAGGTTGGCTATTTTGCCCTTTTCCACGGTTCCCATAGACTGGGAGATACCCAGCATTCCGGCAGGATTGGTGGTAAGCGCAGCAAGAGCCTGATCTTCTGTGAGGCCATTTTTTATCATGCGGCGAAAGTTTTCGCGCATTTCGGCAGGTTTACTATTAAAAGAGCCAAACCCGAAGTTGATTCCCTTCCCTGCAAATACTGCCGCCTGGGATTCCAGTTTTTTCATCTCCTCCGCAGCGCGGGCTTCGAGTTGTTCGACTTCCGGGTCCTTCTTTACTTCTTCCCCTTCTTTTTTCGCCCCGGGCTTTGGCGCATCTTTGCTTTTCGGCAAATCAGCAGAGAGGACGACAGGGATATTTTTACTCTTAATCATATCCACCACATGCCAGCCTTGTTTCAGTCCCGCCATCACCATCGAAAAACCGAGGTCTTGCTGGAGAGTCATGACGCGGTACATAGACTTGAAATCTTCTGCAGCAAAGAAAACGGGAATTTTCTTATCCAGGACAGGATAGAAAGCCTGCAAAGATTTGTCGGCTCCTGGTTTGGTCATCCCGGCAGGGCTGGCAGCATAGGCCATTTCATGAGCTTTTGCTTGCTGTGCCTGTTTGTACAGTTCCCGGAATTTGGCCATTACCCCAATAACTGTGCTGGGGAATACCCCCCTTGCCCCGTTCAAAGTAGCAAAAAGGGCGGTCTGGTCTTTTACCAGCATTTCGTCAGCGGTATTGCCATCGAGGAGAAAAATGCCCCCTGTACCTGGCAGCATCCTACCTTGTGGCACAATGTGTGCGGCGGTGAACCCAAGTTTGCGCAAATCGGCGATAGAGGCTTCTTTAGGGTTCATTACTACTCTGGCCTGGATTTCAGGTTGTATGCCGGCTTCCTCATTCGTAGGGTTGGCAGCATTAGGCGTCCGGAGACGTTGCTGTCCGGGGGCACCCATTTGTCCTGGGGCTTCCTCCCGGCGCTGGGGGATACCCGCATAAGAAAGGGCATCAATAAACCCTGCATACACGAACATGGAATCTGCTTTGATTACCCGGGCATCTGCCGGAACTGGCAGGTTTTGACCTACGGAATGGATTAAACCATCTTTAATCACTAAGGTGGCATTTTGGATTGTCTGCCCAGGCTTAACCACAACGGTTGCATTGGTCAAGGCGAGGGTTCGGGTGACGGGCTTGAAATCAGGGGCAGTGCTTTGAGCCTGCAAGGCAACTCCCCCAATTGCAGCAAGGAAAAAAATACACCAATTCTTGATTTTCATAACTTGTTGATATGGTGAAATAAAAAGTGTCCGCTAATATAAACGAGCCCACAAAATTGCTCAAACCATTGAAAAGAGAAAAATAAATTCGCGTAATGCACAAAAAAACTATAAAAAAAGATAGATAAACGCCATTTATCCCTAAAAAACGACGTTAATTAACTGTTGCAGGAGTTGCATATCCTGGGGGTTTGTACAAAGGCCAGAGGCCATCGTGGGGGTGTATAAAAAGATTCCGCCGCCTACGGCGGCGAAATAAAATTTTAAACAGACGTCATTTTCATTGATTTTGCTTCGCAAAATCAATGAAAATGACGTCTGTTTAAAATAACATTTGGCGGCGCAAGCCGCCAAATGAAAAGCCGGGGGCTTTTTACACAACCTCAATATCATTTGACGGCGTCAGCCGTAAAATGAGGGCCTCCGGCCTTTTTACACAACTTCTAATTATTTTGATGGGGGTGTGGAAAAAGTATTCCCACACCCCCATACCTGCAATAGCAATGCCCTGCAAAGAAAATTTCCTGTACCAAAGCCGCAGGAACCCGGGTAAATCTTTACTTTGTGTAAAAAAAGTGATGGCAAAGCCCAGAACGCCCCATTCAGCCAATTTACAGAAACCAACCGCAACAGCTGCACCTAAGCCGCCTCTAGGCGATGCTTTGGCAATTCGCCGGAAACGCTTTGGGGCCCTGATTTTTTTCCTGGGGTTCCTGGTATATGCCAATACCCTGGGCAATGGTTATGCACAAGACGATGCCATAGTTATCACCGACAATATGTTCACCACCCAGGGGGTTGAAGGTATTCCGGGTATCCTGAAATATGACACCTTTTATGGTTTTTTTAAAGAACCGGGTAAAGCACGGCTTGTCTCAGGAGGGCGCTACCGCCCGCTCTCGCTGGTGATGTTTGCGATTGAAGTAGAACTTTTCGGACAGTCGCCTTTCGTTGGACATTTAGTAAATATCCTCTTGTTTGCCTTTTGTTGCTGGTTATTTTATGCCCTGATCTTGCTATGGATGCCGGAGCGGGGCGAACAATGGCTCCTGGCCGCCTTTGCGGCAGCCGTTATTTTTGCCGTACA
The DNA here is from genome assembly GCA_964527495.1 of uncultured Haliscomenobacter sp. GTDB lineage: Bacteria > Bacteroidota > Bacteroidia > Chitinophagales > Saprospiraceae > JADJPL01. The sequence continues at coordinate 818 of CAZGOT010000303.1, read as the reverse complement.
CCCTGTCCATGCCGAAGCCGTTGCCAACATAAAAGGAAGGGATGAAATACTTGCGCTCCTGGGCGGTCTTGGGGCAATATTTTTTGCTTTCAGGGCTATACGGGAAGGTAAAAAAACGTTGCTCTTCGCCGGAGCGGTATGCATGTTCCTGGGGCTAATGGCAAAAGAAAATACGATTACCTATCTGGCCCTGCTGCCACTGGCCCTTATATATTTTACCTCCCTTAAGCCAGGAAAAATTTTGCCACCCCTTCTCCCCTATTTCGCTGCTGCCGCAATATTCCTTGGCATTCGCGGAGCTATCCTTGGCTGGAGCCTCGGCACGCCGCCAATGGAGTTGATGAACAACCCTTATTTAAAAATCGTTGGCAGTCAATATGTTCCGTTTGACACGTCTGAAAAATTGGCCACTGTGCTCTATACCTTAGGCCAGTATATCCGGTTGTTGGTATTCCCACATCCGCTTACACATGATTATTACCCCCGCCACATTGACCTAATGACCTGGGGAGATACAGGGGTGCTGGTCAGCCTGTTCCTTTATTTAGGGCTCCTTATCTTTGCCCTTAGTGGATCGCGCAGGAGGTCACCCCTGAGTTTTGCTGTATGGATGTACCTGATTCCGTTGTCTATTGTATCCAATCTGGTTTTTCCCGTTGGTGTACACATGGCAGAGCGGCTCATTTTTATGCCTTCAGCTGGATTTGCGCTGGCTTTGGGCCTGTTAATATTCCCATCCACCCGTTCGGCCGCCCAGGGTACAACCTGGCGCTGGGGGCTACTTGTCGCGCTCGCCCTTGCCGGGGGGCTGCGTACGA
>CAZGOT010000302.1:0-3800 GCA_964527495.1 uncultured Haliscomenobacter sp. | reverse complement strand
CGCTATCAGGTGCGTTTTAAACTGTTCAAGACATGAGACCCGAAAGAACCACCCAGAACAGAATCCTCCAACTGCTGGTAACCCATCTGAGCTATACCTATCTGGGTAATCTCGAACAGCAGGAGAATAGCAATATCCGGGAAGCAGAACTCAAAAGTTGGCTCAAAGCCTCAGGATATGCAGACGGAACTATTGGGCGGGCATTGTTTGAGTTTAAAAAAACCGCTTCCCTGAACCCCGGTGAAGACTTGTACCCCGTCAATCAGGCAGTATATTCCCAGCTCCGATATGGGGTAAAAGTCAAAGAAGAAAATTCCAATCTGGTTCAAACGGTCTGGCTTATAGATTGGAAGCACCCCTCCAATAACCACTTTGCCGTTGCGGAAGAAGTAACCGTAAAATCCAAGAATGTCAAACGCCCTGATATTGTGCTTTATGTCAATGGCATCGCTTTGGGGGTACTGGAACTCAAAGGGGCGGGCGTTTCCGTTTCGGAAGGTATCCGTCAAAATCTCGACAACCAGCAGGAGCATTTTATCAAGCCGTTCTTTTCTACCATCCAAATCGTTTTAGCGGGAAATGACTCGCAAGGCCTGTACTATGGCACCACCAAAACCCCGGAGAAGTTTTTTCTCAAGTGGAAAGAAGACGATTTCGAACTCGACCCCGATGCCAATATCCTTGACCAGCACTTGCTTCAATTTTGCGATAAAGGTAGGTTCCTTGAGATTATCCACGACTATATTGTTTTCGATGGGGGCATAAAAAAACTATGCCGTCCCAACCAATACTTTGGGGTAAAATCTGCCCAGCAGTTTATCCAACGTCGGGAAGGGGGCATCATCTGGCATACCCAAGGGTCGGGCAAGAGTCTGACCATGGTATGGCTGGCAAAATGGATCCGCGAAAACCAGACCGATGCCCGTTTGCTCATCATCACCGATCGCAGCGAACTGGATGAACAGATTGAAAAGGTCTTCACTGGGGTAAACGAACAAATCTATCGAACCAAGAGCGGAAGAGACCTTTTGAACAAACTCAATGAAACCACCCCTTGGCTGCTGTGTACCTTGATTCATAAATTTGGCGGCAATGAAGAAGGTGAGATGGGGGAATTTATCGAGCAACTGAAAGTGCCCCCGGATTTCAAGCCCAAAGGGAACCTTTTCGTGTTCATAGACGAATGCCACCGAACCCAAAGTGGGGAGCTGCATAAAGCCATGAAGGGTTTACTGCCCGATGCTTTATTCATAGGTTTTACAGGCACCCCATTGCTAAAGGCGGATAAGAAAAAATCCATCGAGGTCTTTGGTCGGTATATCCACACTTATAAGTTTGACGAAGCGGTAAAAGACGGGGTGGTATTGGATTTATTGTATGAAGCCCGCGATGTTGACCAAAGGATAAACGACCAAAAAGGGATTGATGCATGGTTTGAGGAAGTTACCCGGGGTATGAACGAACTGCCCAAGGCTGAACTCAAGCAAAAGTGGGGTACCATGCAAAAAATCCTCAGCACCAGAGACCGCCTCCAAAAAGTGGCGTTCGATATCACTAAGGACTTTAGGGTAAAACCCCGGTTGAAAGAAGGTAAAGGCAATGCAATGCTGGTGACCAGAAGCATATATGAAGCCTGTCGCTATTACGAAATCTTCCAGCAGTTTGGTTTCAAAAAATGTGCGATTGTGACCAGTTTTGAACCCAGCCTGACTTCTATCAAAGGCGAAAGCACAGGCGATGGGGAGACGGAGAGAATAGAGCAGTTTGAAATTTATCAGAAAATGCTCAATGGGAAAGACCGGGCGCAATTTGAAAAGGAGGTAAAGAAAAAGTTTATCCAAGAGCCCGCCAATATGCAGCTCCTCATCGTGGTGGACAAGCTCCTCACAGGTTTTGATGCTCCCGCTTGTACTTTCCTGTATATTGACAAAGAAATGCGCGACCACGGGCTTTTTCAAGCTATATGCAGGGTCAACCGCACAGAAAGCGAGGATAAAGAGTTTGGGTACATCGTGGATTACAAGAACCTATTCAACAGCCTCAACAAGTCCATCTCCGACTACACCTCCGATGCCTTTGATGGTTTTGATGCTGCTGATGTGGAGGGTATTCTCGTGGATAGATTGAAAAAAGCACGGGAACGGTTGGAAGACACAATGGAAGCGGTTGAGCAACTCACCAAAGATGTTGAAGCCCCTAAGGAAGTCGAGCAATACATCAAATATTTCTGTGGCAAAATCGAAGACAAAGACGACCTGAAAAAGAATGAGGAAAAGCGTCTGCTGTTTTACAAAGCCGTGGTAGCCTTGATAAGGGCATTCAACAACATCGCCCCGGAAATGCAGGAAGCGGGATATAGCACGACTGAAGCGGCTCGTATCAAAATGAAAGTAAATAGCTTTGTGGAGTTAAGAAATTCCATAAAATACGCAAGTGGCGATTATATTGACCTCAAACAGTACGAGCCCGATATGCGTCAACTGCTGGATATGTACCTCAGTGCCGACCCCAGCCGGACAATATCCAATTTTGGGGATGCCACCCTGCTTGAAATCATCGTAGAAATAGGGATTGGTGCTGCCGTAGATGGCTTACCAGAACCCATCCGGAAAAGTACACCATCAGTCGCATCAACTATCGCCGGAAACATCCGGAAGGTCATCATTCAGGAAATGCCCCTGAACCCGGTGTATTATGAAAAAATGAGCGTCCTTTTGCAGGAATTGTTGGAGCGGCGCAAAAAAGGTGCGCTCAGTTATGAGCAGTTTTTAAAAGAAATTGAGGAGCTCGCCAGACAGGTCATACCAGAGGGCAACAAAAACCAATACCCTACCTCCATAGATACTCCAACCAAGAAAGCAGTTTATGAAATATTGGAAGACGAGCCCTTAACCTTGGCGATGGTTTCCGATGTGGCGGATAATATGGAAGCTAACTGGATAGGGAACACCTTGAAAGAGCGAAAGGTGAAATTTGCCATCAGCAGGCATATTTCCGATCCCACAATCGTTGAGACCATCCTCGAAGTCATAAAAAATCAAAAAGAGCAGCGATAAATGGAAGTGGCGGGTATTGAAATCGAGCTGGTACAGAAAGACATTAAAAATCTACACCTTGCGGTATATCCTCCGGATGGCAGGGTACGCCTTGCTGCCCCATTTGGCATCAACGAAAAAACGCTGGAGCTGTTTGTAGCCTCCAAGCTCCCATGGATACGGAAGCAACAACGCCACTTCGCCCAACAAAAGCGGGAGTCCCAGAGGCAGTATGTAAACCGGGAATCCCATTACTTTTTGGGTAGAAGGTACCTTTTGCGCATCCATGAGAGCGGGCATCCTTACCGTACTCCAAAAGTCGAAATCAAAAACAAGACCTATATCGAACTATACGTCACCCCAGAAACCACCACCGAGCAAAAAGCGGATATAATAAAAACGTGGTATCGAAAGCAGCTCAGGCAGGTACTTCAGGAGCTGGTACCCAAATGGGAGCGATTATTGGGCGTACAGGCCACGGAGGTGAGGATAAGCACCATGCGCACCAAATGGGGTTCCTGCAACAGTGCAAGCGGGCGCATCCGGTTGAACCCCGAGCTAGCCAAAAAGCCCCTTGATGCCATTGAATATGTAGTTGCCCACGAGCTCATCCACCTGATCGAACGGCACCATAACGAGATATTCGTTGCCCATCTCGATACCCACCTTCCACGGTGGAAGCAAATCCGGGAAGAGTTGAATGCGTTGCCGATATAGGGGGGGATTAACAGGCGGTTTTTGAGCCATTAAATATAACCCATTTAT
>CAZGOT010000301.1:0-3822 GCA_964527495.1 uncultured Haliscomenobacter sp. | reverse complement strand
GCCAATTTTGGTGCACAAAACCGGATCGGGGGTCTGATGAGTGTTAAAACCAGTCCTGGTAGCACAACACTGCTCAGTACAGTGGACGGTTTTTTTCGACTCGGGGAAAAACACTCCCTCAATACCCTCGCAGTACATTCCACCGGAAACAACAATCAAAAACAGGGATTTGCCGGGATTGCCCAGTACTACTTTTCAACCAACAACTGGAAAGTCTGGCATACCCAGTCTGTCGTGACCAAAAATTTCAATCCGGAAATGGGCTTCGTATCCAGGACCGATGTCATAGGCGCCACCCCTGGAGTAAATTGGTATTATCGGGGGAAATATTTGCCCCTGCGCAAGATTATCCGTGCTTTTGAGCCCAGTCTGCTACCGGAGTTTTACTGGCAGGCCTCGAGCGGCAAGCTCATTGAAAGGCAATGGTGGGTTGCGCCGGTTTGGTTTAACCTGCAGAAAGGTGGGCACATAGGATATGGAATCAATCCCTATTTCCAACGACTTACCGAAGTATTCAGACCACTGGGGATCCGCATTGCCCCCGGTGATTATCGCTACCTGCGGCACCAGTTATTCCTGGGCAGCGACCCTTCAAAGGTGCTCAGCATGAACCTGAATATGGAATGGGGCACTTATTTTAACGGGCGCCTGTTGACCTCCGATCTCCGGATGACCCTTGCCCCCTCACCGCATTTTTCTTTCGCTGGCAGGTTTAACCGCAACGCCTTTAACAAAGTTGGGGAAGCCATGGTAGATAAAATCATTCATCTTTACTCTATCGAGGGGCGCTTCGCGCTTAACCCCCGATTGCAGTTTATAGCATTTTATCAGCAGAACTCAGAGAATACCTCCAGGAATTACAACCTGCGGTTATCCTGGGAATACCAGCCCCTTTCTTTCCTTTACATCGTACTCAATAACTCCAGTTTTCAAAATAACCTGGATTTCAGGCAATCAGAGGATCACGCGATTGTCAAACTGAGTTTTCTTAAACAATTGTAACACCCCGGCACGGCAGATTGCCCCTTCTCACAAAAGGGACTAATTTTTTTTCACTTTTCCCAGAATATCCTTGCCTTTCTGATCCAGGACAGGAGAAGGACGTGGTGGCTCCGTCATAATGGTAGTCTCAAGTTTTGGGACATATTCCAGGCCATCTTTTTTTATTTTGAAAGCCTCATAGCTACCGTCGGGTGCCATCATCTCCCCTTGTCCGTTTCTTCCCTGAACGGGGATAAGGTGGTCAAACACGATCAACTGCATAGATTCGTCATAATTGAGTTTCACCGACGCTTCTGCGGTGTATTCGATAATAAACCGGTTACAGGGCTTAGGTTGATTTACGGTAGCGGGGAAAACAGGATGGCCAAAAAGCGGTTTGCCATTTTCAAAACGAAGGACATCCATGACTTTTCGCCTGTTAAAAAAGGAAAAAGCATCATATCCAAACAACAAATAGGCTGGCCCTTCCTTCGTTTGTATCTTGCGAATACCATAATATAAGGCGCCGTACCAACTTTCGGGAGTCAGGACTGCCTGTGCAGGTTCCTGCACCTGGTGGGAGCGATCAATGAGCGGAAACAGTTTTAAGTCTGGAGTATTCATTTGGATAGCCCCATAATAGCGATATTCCTGTCCATTGACGAACAGTTGCCAGGTGAATACCCGAAAAGAGCTATCTTGCGGATATTGGATGGATACAGCGTTCAACCGATCAAAAGGATAGCGGAAAGAATTGGGGGTCTTCAGCGCCCTGACGAGTGTCGGAATCATCTGGCGGGTTGCAGCAAAACGATTTTCCTCCAGAGAGTCATTGATAACCATGTAGGAAAGAATCCCCAGGGTATCTTCAATTTCGCGGATTTGCTTCCTTTCCTCATCAGTGAGTTTACCAGACTGGGCATGGAGGTGGGGAAAAGCAAGAAAGCCGAAAAACAGGATTGCGGCATATGGGAGCAGCACTTTCATAATTCCATTGATTTTTTGCATAAACGCACCCTAAACGGGTTTCTATTGCACAAAACCCGCTTTTTATTAGCGTCGCCCTCTTGACTTGTTATTTTTGTAGTCCCGAAAGATAAACTCACCAAGGCCTTCGAGATTGGAATAAAAGGCTTTTCCATTATTGGCGCGGGTAAACGCGTCCACAAAGCGGACCAGGTAAGGATCGCTGGCAATCATAAAAGTAGTGACGGGAATATTCAATTTTCTACAGCTTGCCGCAAGGTTAAGGGTCCGGTTTACGATCATGCGGTCCAGACCGAAGCTATTTTTGTAATATTTTTTACCCTTTTTGATACAGGTAGGTTTTCCATCCGTAATCATGAAGATTTGCTTGTTCGGGTTACGGCGGCGGCGCAGCACGTCCATAGCCAGTTCCATCCCTGCAACGGTATTGGTATGATAGGGGCCCACTTCCAGATAGGGCAGGTCTTTGATTTCGATTTGCCAGGCATCATTTCCGAAAACGATGATATCCAGGGTATCTTTGGGATAGCGGGTGGTGATATATTCCGCCAGTGCCATGGCTACCTTTTTGGCAGGGGTGATGCGATCTTCTCCGTAGAGGATCATAGAATGGGAAATATCAATCATCAGGGCCGTACTCGTCTGGCTCTGGTAGAAAGTTTCGTGGACTTCCAGGTCTTCCTGGGCCAGCTTGAATTCCTCGATACCGTGATTTGGGCATTGCGGAGCGACTCTGAAACGGCAAGTTTGTCGAGCTGATCGCCAAACTCGAAGGGGCGGAGCTCGGCGGTAAGCTCATCCCCCCGACCTTCTGCTTTGGTGCTGTGATTCCCTTGTTTGGATTTTTTTATTTGACCAAAAATATCCTGAAGCGCTTTTTGCCGAAGGGCTATTTCCATTTTTGCCGAAGGCACAAAACCCGGGTTTTGATTGTCTTCCTGCCGGATATATCCTTTGTCCATGAGATCCTGGATAAAATCCGCCATACCATAATCTGCCGTGGTGAGTTTATATTCTTTATCCAGTTCTGTCAACCAGGATAAAGCTTCGCTGACATCTCCGGAGGTATAGAGGAGGAGTTCCTGAAATACTTTGAGTAGTCGGTCGAAGGGCGAGTCCGACCCCATTCCCGGCACATATTCAGCAAACCTCCATCCAATCATAATCAATCAATTTGACAACTTTTCACTAATTGAAGGTAGTCTGGACGATCAGATGCCAGTTTGTGTACGAAGCTACTTTTAATAACCCCGTTCCGTATAGCAAAGATTCCAGGCATCTGAAATCCATCTCCGATCTGCGACCCAATACCATGCCCATGTAAGACGCCTGCATCAAAGCCACGTATCCAGGTCGCAAGGCCAAACAATTGGGAGAAAGTACCTTTAGATAAACCGAAAGCCTGGTAGAACCGACATTCCGGATCGCTGATGTGTACTGCCCCCTCAAGGTTATAGCGTGCGAAATATTTATCTGCCGTATCGTTATCCGTCATATGCACGAATATGATTTGCGTGTCGGCATCTTCAATTTCCTTTCTTTTTTGCGAAATATCCGTCAGGGCTTCCCTACAAAAGGTACAACCAAAATGTCGTAGGAAGACCAGTAAAACGAGCTTCCGGTCGGATATACTCCGCAAGGATTCCCCATTATTTGTGGGCATTTCTTCCAGGATGGAAGAATCAAGGTCATGATAAATCATAGCACTAAGATTCTTCTAAAAAAACAAACCTTTAACAAAAGAGTTTTACGGTCAGGGGTTGTTTGAAAAGTATTCCGCCTTCGGCGGCGAAAGAAAGTTGAGGTTCCTGCAAGAGCCGCGAGGGAGCGCGCCGTCTTTGGGCTTGCGAACCG
>CAZGOT010000300.1:0-3843 GCA_964527495.1 uncultured Haliscomenobacter sp. | reverse complement strand
CACCCGCTTTTTCCGGGACGTTGCCCCAGTGCCATGTAGTATTGGGACCTGCCCTGCAAGCATATTCCCATTCTGCTTCGGTTGGGAGGCGATAGAAATCACCAGTTTTATCTGACAGCCACTGACAGTAGCGAAGAGCGGCCTGCTGGGTCATTGTCGTGGCCGGATAACCACCGGCCTTGCCTCTGCCGTAGGTGAAATCGTAATAGGGAGGTGAAGGACGAGCCACAGCATCCGCGCTGAAATCCGGGGTGGCAGCGGCGTCGGAGTCGGAACTCCTGAACTGAAACAGGAAGAACTCATCGAAAGTAACCTCACATACCCCTATCCAGAAGCTGTCGAGTGTAACTTTATGCAACCCTTCGTCAGCCCCCCTACCCTCTTCCGTTTCGGGTGATCCCATGGTAAAAGTAGCTCCTGGAATCAGGGCCATTTTATAGGTAATTGCGGAGCCGGGTATGGTTTCTGTTTTTACTAAAGGTTTGATCTGTGCAAACAGAGCAAAGGGCAGCAGCAGGGATAGGATTAAAGGACTTGACCTTTGGTACACCTTTTTCCATTTTTTTGACAAAAAAAAGCCGGAAACAACTATTTACTGCGGCGATTCAACGCCGTTCGGCAATACTTCCGTTAATAACGCTTTAAAAGTCGGGAAAAAAATGGTTACTACCAATCTTTTTTTGTCTGGCTTGTGTTAAGGAAGTGTCACATACCCACAAGCACCTGTAGTCCAGGATCGCTGGTTCATTATCGTATCCCCGCATCAGGAGAGTTAGCTGGAGTCCCTTTTTTTCTATATTGTATTTGATCGTGCCAGGATTATTACGCATATTCGAGTACCCAAAAAATAAGACGATGACGCTCCAAGAATTCATCCGCATGTATGATCAGAAAGATGCCATTGTTTTGCTCGAAGGTAAGCGAACCGTAAAGGAGGAAGATGCCCCCAAACTCGTTGAACTGGGAAAATTACTGGCCTCTTCTACTGCGCACATCATCTTCAGAAGCGGCAATGCCGAGGGGGCCGACCAACTGTTTTCTAACGGAGTGGCCCCCGTGGATCCGCGGCGCTTACAACTCATTACCCCATACACTAAACACCGGCAAAAAAGCAACCAGGCACACGAAACCATTGCGCTGGACCAAATTGACATTGCCGCTGAGCCAGAAGTGGTCTACCAGTCGAAATGGAATAAAAATACAGCAAAATTCATTGACCCCTTTGTCTCCGGCGAGAAAAACCGTTTTACCATTAAAGCGGCTTATATCATCCGGGATACCATCAAAGCTATCGGGACAAAGGAAATCAAACCTGCTACTTTTGGGATTTTCTACGACGATTTGGAAAATCCCATGACAGGTGGTACAGGCCATACCATGCAGGTTTGTGCACGCAACGGTATTCCCATTATTAACCAAAGTGTTTGGTTTGGATGGCTGGCGGAAGAAAAATCCTCCTAAAGGCTTCCAAATTCCTTTTTTATCTGCCTATTGATTTGTACTGCCAAAAGTCTTTTTATATTTAGCCTTTGGGGATGTCCCGAAAGTCCTGGGGTTGTGTGCAAAGTATTCCGCCGCCTGCGGCGGCGGAATACTTTGCACACAACCCCAAAATCCTTATCTTTTCGGTACAATTCAACAATTAGATGGTCTATGAATAAAACATTAAAAACGATACTGGTACTATTAGGTGCCCTGCTCCTTTTACTGATAATCGCGGGTACCGGGTTCGCTTTATGGCTACGCGCTTCGTTCCTGTCTTTCGAAACAGATAATGCAGAAAAAACTGACTTGCCGGTCATTACTGTAAACGGGTACACTTTCGTAGACCGCAATGCAAACGGCCAACTCGACCTGTACGAGGATATGCGGAAACCCCTGGAGGAGAGGGTGGCAGATTTGCTCCCCCGGTTGACCGTAGAAGAGAAAATCCGCTTGCTCAAAGGCTCCGGTCTGGCATCAGCAACGGGTATGGTAAAGGCTGGTACGGGAATACCGGGTGCCGCGGGTACCATTGTTCCAATCCCACGCCTTGGAATTCCCACGTTGTACCTGTCGGATGGACCGGCAGGTTTAAGGATTTTACCCACCCGGAAAAATGAGCAAAGGACTTACTACTGTACAGCTTTCCCCATAGGCACCCTGTTATCTTCCACCTGGGACGTGGATCTGGTAGAAAAAGTGGGTAATGCGATGGGTAAAGAAGCCCTTGGGTATGGCGTAGATGTAATCCTGGGTCCCGGCGCCAACCTCCACCGGCATCCGCTCTGTGGAAGGAATTTTGAGTATTACTCGGAAGACCCCCATCTCACTGGGTTCATCGGAGCCGCTATGGTCAATGGTATCGAATCAAACGGAGTGGGTAGCTCGGTAAAGCACTTTGCGGCCAATAATCAGGAGACCGCCCGCAACGTGAACGATGCGCGGGTATCCGAACGGGCGCTTAGGGAGATCTACCTCAAAGGGTTTGAGCTCATCGTACGAAAGTCCCAGCCATGGACAATCATGTCGTCATACAATAAAATCAATGGCACCTATGTCTCCCAGGACCGCCGTCTGCTAACGGATATCCTTAGAAAAGAGTGGGGCTTTTCCGGTCTGGTCATGTCGGATTGGTTTGGGGGAGTAAACGCGCCCGCCCAAATACGTGCAGGCAACGATCTACTGGAGCCTGGAACCAACCTGCAATGGAAAGCGCTGAAAAAAGCCGCTAAAGACGGCAACTTACCAATGGAGGACATAGACACCTCCGTGCGGCGAATTTTGCGGATGGCCCTTTCGTCAAAAAAAATGGCAGGGTATGTCCCTGACAATAACCCGGATTTAAAAGCCCATGCCCTGGTCGCACGCAGGGCAGCTGCAGAGGGGATCGTCCTGCTCAAAAATGCGGAGGCTGCACTCCCCTTGAAGCGCCCCCAAAATGTAGCCCTTCTGGGGGTCACATCCTATGAACTGATTGCCGGCGGCACCGGTTCCGGCGATGTCAACGAAGCATATACCGTTTCCCTCGAGGAGGGATTGAAAAAAGCGGGTTTTAGCATCAATACCCACGCAAGACAAATGTTTGAAGCCCACCGGCGTTCCCACACTAAAGCATTCGTCAAACCAGAGGGAATAACTGCCATGCTCAAGCCATACGACCCACCGGAAATCCCCGTACAACAGACCCAAATGGATAAAATCGCAGCTACCGCAGATGTCGCCATAATAACCATCGGCAGAAATAGCGGAGAAGGTGGCGACCGCAGGCAAAAGGACGATTTCCTGTTATCGGCTACAGAAGAGCAAATCATCGCAAATGCCTGTCAGGCCTTTCATGCTGCTGGAAAAAAGGTCATCGTGGTGTTGAATATTGGCGGAGTTATCGAAACGGCCTCCTGGAAAGACAAACCCGATGCTATCGTTTTGGCCTGGCAAGGTGGACAGGAAAGCGGCAACGCTATTGCCGATGTGCTCAGTGGCCGCGTTAACCCAAGTGGCAAATTGCCCATGACTTTTCCCGTTCGCCTCAGCGATCATGCCTCCAACGCCAATTTTCCCGTAGATGTTGAGCCCACACAAATATTCGATGTGTTATTCCCCGCACCTGAAAAAACCGAAGCCGAAAAAATCCGCAATCAGGATTTTACGGAATATGCAGAGGGCATCTATGTCGGCTACCGGCATTTCGACAAGGCAGGTAAAACTGTGTCCTTTCCCTTTGGGTTTGGCCTATCCTACACGAGTTTCAACTTCGCCCAACTGCTGCCAAAGATATCAGGTGATACGCTTTACGTGACCACTACGGTGGAAAATACCGGTCCATTTGCTGGCAGGGAAGTCGTACAGGTATATGTATCCAAG
>CAZGOT010000299.1:0-3845 GCA_964527495.1 uncultured Haliscomenobacter sp. | reverse complement strand
TTAGAGTTTCTAATTCCAGTATAAGAAACACAACGCTGATGAAAGACAGCGCTTCCGGGGGTTTGCAGGCAATGTTATGCCGGCGCGATAATATCAATCAAAATTTCTGGTTTCATAGCGAATTGATTTTGAGGATTACTAAAATCACAGGTCAAAGATAGGGGTGTCTTGTATGTAGGTTTAGGACAGATATCCTGGTTTTTTTTTCTAGAAATATTAATAAAAACATCAATCTGTTTTAACAACAGATTGATGTTTAATTGTTTACACATTTAACAAATAATCGAAAACTCTAAAGCAGGATCAATGCCTTGTACGACGATGGGTATTTTCAAGGGTATTTAGCGCAATTTCCCACATATCTTCAAATGGAATCACCTCAATTTCAAAGGCTTGACCTGTCAGATTTTGTGGAAATTGCTTCATTTTTTGCAGGTATTTTTCTGCTTTCCGTACGACGGCTGCTTTGTGGAAATGGTTTTCTGGAATAGTAAGCAACATCTTGATAAAGGAATTGCTGCGGAAAGTCTCGTCCTGCCTCAGATATCGGGAACAGTACTTCTCGATTGCCTCTATCCGGTCTATTGCCTGGTCGTACTGCCGTTCGAGAATCATAAACAGGATCTGGATTACGAGAATGGGGATGTTCATACCCCTTCGGTCCTGAGAGAAAATAGGCGTTTCATTGATAAATTTTCCAATCCGGAATTTAGAAAAGTGCATATCTTCCTGAGTGGGCCTGACTAACCCCAGGGAGATGAGATAATAGGTGTAGGCCTCATATATTTTCCAGATTTCCTCGATGGAAGGCGGAAGGAATTTAAAGCGCTTATGCTCCATGGTAGCCACCAGCACGCGATAGGCGTCCTGATAGTTTCGGGTATGCATAGACAAAATAAAGTAAAGCTCCTGGTACTTAAACCAGTTAAAGGAACCTTCCTGAAGGTATTTCAGGCATTTTTCTGCTACGATTTTTCCCTCGCTATAATTGCGCAGTTGGGTGTAACAAATCAGTTCCTGATAATAACAAATTTGAACTGGAACGTGGGCATCGTAAGGTTTTGCAAAAAACACATGTAGGAACTCCTCGCAGATCTCTATGGTTTTTTGGAAATCCCCAAGACTGGTGTACAACTGAATTTGAATCAGCATCACGCAGAGTTGCATGCGATAAGTTGGAAAACGCTGTAATGCCGGAGCGAGTTCATCGAGCATTTGCCTGGCTTTTGCAGCCGTTTCGCTGGCATGCGCCCTGCTGTTGACATAGCGCAGCACAAGCTCTGCATAAAATTCTTCTGCCCGGTTTTCTTCCCTCAGTGCAGCATCAAAGTAGTGAAACTGTTCATTAAACGCTTCGAATTTTTTCACGTGGCCCTCCCGGGTCGCATAATACAGCCTCAGGATGCGCAATACATCAACAGCCAGGTCTATAAATTCGAATGCTACGGCAATTTTCAGCACCCTCCGGCAGAGATCAATACCTACGACATAGGCATTTTTTCCCAGGAGGATCTTTGCAGCCGCCCAATATTTATACGCTTTGAAATAGGCGATCTGCCTGTCGTTCTGTTCTCCTTTTTTGTAATCGAAAAAGAATACGCTATCCAGCAGCGATTCCCGGAGCTTTCGGCGAACTGTCTGATAAACTGGCCCGTTCTTGTCTCCAAGACCCAGCTTTTCGGCAGCTACTTCATCGTTTTGCAGCTCCCTTTTTACAATACCATAGTAAAATTCTTCCAGGACCTGCTGGTGCTCTGGGGCACCCCTGGGAATCTGAAATGGCCCCATGCCATTACCATGTACGATTAATGCAAGTTCTTGTAGCGCGCGCATATTTTCCCGTAGATTATGATCTTCGATCTTCCTGCACAGAGGCTTTCAGCAACCCTGTGATATTTTAATGCCCTTCGTGGGACAAAAGTAACCGGGGAGTTTGTGGGGCAACTTTTAAAAAAATACTTGTTTAATGGGGGGATTACCGCTCCGAAAGGGGGCGGAGAGGCAGAGAATGCCTGTGGGGGGATGCAGAAAAGCTCGTCAGCCTATGCAAAGATACATTTTTTTTTATTTCCAGACCTGCAGACCCGAAATATCCTCCTGGAAGGAAATTTATCTGATATATCCCTCAAAACTAGCGAATAATCTTTCGGAAAACCCTTTCGGTTCCTGCACCGACTTCAAGCAAATAGGCGCCTGGAGAGAGATGGGAAGTGGGGAGAAAATGCCCGTACGGCGTGTAGGAAACTATCCGTCCGGAAAGGTCATAAAGTACTAGTCTGAAATCCGGCAAATCGCGGTGTCTGACCCAGATCCCATCCGGAGCAGGATTCGGGAAGATTTCCAGGTCAGCGCTCCAGGAGGGGACAGATATATGGGTAGCTAAACTGCCCCAATGCCCCAGAAATATATCAAAACCTCCTAATGCGGGAGAAAGCGACAGGCTCCCCCATGGTGCTATCTTCTGGTAAACACCCCCAATTTTCCAGGAATAGGCATCAGCAGCAACTATTACAGATGGAAAAACCGGCAATTCACCGGGTAGCGCAATTAATTCCCTTGCCCTACCATCTGTATGCATCATAGCAAGAAAACCATTGAATACCTCCGTTCCGGAAAGGAATTTGCCATCCAGGCGCAGATTATCCTGAAAAAATCCAGCAATGGCGATGATGCTGTCCTGCACCGCAATAGCCCGTGCAATCTGGAGCTTATCTCCGCTGAGTACCTTTCCCCAGAGTGGGGTCCCGTTGGGTTGGTATTTCAACACGAAAGCATCGGCATTGCCGTCCTGACTTTGCACACCTTGCCCTGGCCCGAGGTCCAGCACCCCCAGAAACTGCCCGGTAAGGTAGAGGTTGCCCCCGCGGTCGGCTGCAAGGGCGTGTACTTCATCATCGTACACCCCTCCAGCTTTTCTCGCCCAACGCAGGGTGCCATCCATACCCATTGCCGCAACAAAAATATCCCAATCCCGGGTATTGGCTACCAAAGCGGCATTGCCCAAAAGGACCTGGTCGTTGAATACGCCGGCGATAACCGGTGTTTCCCCGGGTGCAAGCGTTATCGCCTTAATGCGCACATCCCCGCGGCCACCAAAGCGCTTTGCCCATACCACCCGTCCCGAGCCATCCAGCCGGATTACAAAAGCATCCGTTTTGCCTGTAGCGGGGATCCGGAAGGTATCCACATACAGCGTGTCGCTAAAATATCCCGCCAGCAAGAGACCGCCATCTGGCGCAGGGACCATAGCGCTCAATTCTTTGACACTACCACCTTCGATCATGCTGGCCCAGCGAAGGGAATTTCCGGGGCCGTCAGCAAATTGCAAAGCAAAAAGTGCCCGGGGATTTTTTGCCGGTCCGAGTACGGTACCATCTGGTAGTACAAGCCGCTGCCAAAATGACCCGCCGCAGTACCATCCTCCATTACTGCTAAGCCCCAGCCCTGCCAGGATGTCCTGGCCTGGACTACCCAATTGCAGTCTCAGGGCGGGAAGTCCGCCAGGGCTGCATTCGGCGATAAAAATATCTTCAGCCCCGGCTGACTGAAGTAACGTGCCGCCCATGCGCACCTGACCCAGGAATGTTCCCCCTGCCAAGGTACGTCCATCAGGTAGCGGGAATAAAACTTCCAGGGATTCGTTAGCTACGCCGCCCCAGGAGGCCAAAGACAACCAGCCCTGACCATATACGCTCAGGCCGTTCAACATGCCGGCCATAATTATTGTTAAGATAATAGCTTTTGCACCCATACGTTAATATTGACGTATCCGGGGGAGTCTCATAATTATGGGGTTGTGTAAAAAGTCTTTTGCCGCCTTCGGCGGCGAAAGGAAATTTTGAATG
>CAZGOT010000298.1:0-3856 GCA_964527495.1 uncultured Haliscomenobacter sp. | reverse complement strand
TTTTCTGTGATCTGGTGGAATTTGCGCGTGCCCACCGCATCCTGCTGGTCAATGACAACCCCTATACTTTCATTCTTAATGATTTGCAAATCAGTTTATTAAGTACTCCGGGCGCCATGGATGTCGCCCTTGAACTGAACTCTCTCAGCAAAGCACATAATATGGCAGGATGGCGCGTAGGGATGCTTGCTGGCAGGAAACCCTATCTGGATACGGTGCTCCGCTTTAAAAGCAATATGGACTCAGGAATGTTCAAACCGCTGCAGCTCGCTGCTGCGAGGGCGGTACAGGAGCCACCGGAATGGTACGACGAGCTGAACGCTATCTACCGTCAACGGCGGGATATTGTGCTACAGCTTTTGGAAGCCCTGGGTTGTCGTGTAGATTCCCGGCAGGTAGGGATGTTTGTCTGGGCTAAAATTCCTGCAGGGTATTCCGATGGTTATGCCCTTTCCGATGCAATTCTCGAAAAAGCCCACGTATTTATTACCCCAGGCGGCATTTTTGGCAGTGGGGGCGATCAATATATACGCATTTCCCTGTGTAGCGACCGCGAAATCTATCTGGAGGCCCTGCGCCGGGTAAAAGCGCAGATTTTACCAATGCAAAATGTTCCGTCAGCATCATGAATATAGCAATCGTAGGTGTAGGACTGGTCGGGGGTTCGCTGGCCATCAAATTGAAGGAAAATGGTTTTGCTCAGCGGATTATCGGCGTGGATATCAGTAAAGATAATCTGGATAAAGCAGTGCGCCGACGCCTTATAGATGAAGATCTGCCATTGGAAGAAGCAATCCCTAAGTCAGATATCATCATCGTTTCTATTCCCGTAGATGCAATGGTGAAGGTCATCCCCCAAATTCTGGATAGGATCAACCAGCAGCAGGTCGTTATGGAGGTGGGTTCCACTAAAGAGCAGTTGCTCGACATTCTTCGCGGGCATCCCCGCCGTAGCCGTTTTGTTGCTACCCATCCGATGGCCGGTACGGAATATTCCGGACCGGAAGCTGCCATTCCGAATCTTTTTGACCATAAATACACTGTACTTTGCGAAACTGAGCTCAGCGACCCCGACGCAGTAGAACTGGTGGAGGCACTTTATCGGTCTGTGCCTATGCAGATTGCTTATCTGGAGCCCCGCGCACACGATGTGCATACGGCATATATCTCGCATATCTCCCATATCAGTTCTTTTGCGCTTGCCCTTACCGTACTGGCCAAGGAAAAAGATGAGGACCGCATATTCGAACTGGCGAGTTCAGGTTTCAGTTCTACCGTGCGCCTGGCCAAGAGTTCTGCAGACACCTGGATACCGATATTCCGCCAAAACCGCGATAATGTCCTGGATGTTTTAGACGAGCACATCGAACAGCTTTCGCGGTTCCGCAGCTTGTTGATCAAAAAAGATTATGCAACCTTTCATCAGCTTATCCTGGAAGCCAACCGGATAAAGAAGATAATTTCCTGAGCCGATTGGTAGGGAAGGCAGATATTCAAGTTGGAAACATAAAAAAACAAAAACCATGCAAATGCACATTCAACCCATTATTGAGCGCGGGGCAGACAGGCCAATCTGGATTGCAGGCCCTTGCAGCGCTGAAACGGAAGATCAGGTACTGGAAACTGCCAGGGGACTGGCCAATCTGGGCTATGTAGATCTATTCAGGGCAGGCATCTGGAAGCCGCGCACCCGTCCGGGTGAATTTGAAGGGGTAGGTACGATTGGGCTGAGCTGGCTGCGCCGTGTGAAAGAAGAAACAGGCCTGCGCACTACTACCGAGGTTGCCAATACCCAGCATGTTTTCGAAGCGCTCAAATACGGGGTGGATGTCCTGTGGCTTGGTGCTAGGACTACCGTAAACCCCTTTTCTGTCCAGGAGGTAGCGGATGCACTCAAAGGAGTGGATATCCCGGTTATTGTCAAAAACCCGGTCAACCCCGACCTCAAGTTGTGGATCGGCGCTATCGAGCGTATTTATAATGCGGGTATTCGCCGCATTGCCGCCGTCCACCGGGGGTTTTCCCATCATGGCGATACGCCCTACCGCAACGTTCCACGCTGGCAGATTCCGATCGAACTCCGCCGTTTATATCCGGATTTGCAGATTATCTGTGACAATAGCCATATATGCGGACGCAGGGATACGCTCCTCGATGTTGCACAGCGTGCTTTTGACCTGAACTATGACGGGGTGATGACCGAAGTGCATCCACGCCCCGATGAGGCATGGAGCGATGCTGCCCAGCAGATTACCCCGGTTCAGTATGGGGAACTGGTAGGCCGTATCAAGTTGCGCCAGGTTACTTCCAACGATCCGGAGTATGTGCACCAAATCGAACACCTGCGGCACGAAATTGACGAGATTGACGATGAATTGCTCAACCTGCTCGGCAGGCGGATGCAACTTGCGCAGGGTATCGGGCGATATAAGAAGCGCAATAATATTGCTATCCTGCAGTCTGATCGCTGGGCAGAAATCCTGGGGCGGGCCATTGCAAAAGGTACCTCCAAAGGCTTGAGCGAAGATTTTGTAACGATCGTATTGCGCTCTATTCACGAAGAATCTATCAACCATCAGCAAAAAGTGATGTTAGAAGAAGAAGTGAAAGAGAAACAGGCGTAGTCGGCCTCCACGCATGCCGGGGAAAAGGGTTCGCTTCGAGAATCATCATTACTAACGTACTAAATATGTCCTGTACCAATAGGTTTTGTACAAATTTTCAGGTCAGGTTGGATAAAATGTACAAAACCTATCGGTGCAAAGTACAAATCACTAGATTATGACGTACCAATACCTTATCATTAGTCAGGACGGGCAGTTGCTGACTGTTACGATTAACCGGGAGCCGGCGCTGAATGCGCTGAACCGGCAGACGATGGATGAATTATATCGCTTTTTTGCGGAAGACCTGCCTGGGCGCCCGGATATCCGTGGGGTTATCCTCACAGGTGCAGGGGAAAAAGCTTTCGTTGCTGGTGCTGATATCAAGGAATTCCAGCAAATCAGTGACAATGACGGGGCGGCACTGGCAAAGCGGGGGCATGATACCTTTTTCGCCATTGAACGATCAAGGGTGCCCGTAGTAGCTGCCGTTAATGGCTTTGCTCTGGGCGGGGGATGTGAGTTGGCGATGGCTTGTCACCTTCGGATTGCAGGGGAGAGAGCAAAATTCGGCCAGCCAGAAGTTAATCTGGGAATAATTCCTGGCTATGGAGGTACGCAGCGGCTTATTCAATATATCGGCAAAACCAAAGCAATGGAACTGCTCCTGACAGCCGACATGATTGGTGCTGAAGAAGCGCTGCGCCTGGGATTGGTCAATGCTGTTGTCGCACCTGGAGAGGAAGTGGCTGCTGCTAAGGCGATGCTGATGAAAATTGCGGGCAAAGGCCCGGTGGCAGTAGCAAAGGTTATCGAATCGGTCAATGCATTTTTCGACAAGGCCAAAGATGGGTTTGAAGAAGAAGTCAATGCTTTTGGCGCAACCACCCGGACCCAGGATTTTGTAGAAGGTGCAGCTGCATTCGTGGAAAAACGCAAGCCTGTCTTCACCGGAGTATAACCTTCCCTAAACAGGCCAGGTATGCCATTTCGTTTTTATTGCCTTTTATTTGAAAGTTTCGCAAATAAATACCTATATTTGCGTTCCGAAAAAATACGTCTATGCCAAAAATGAAAACGCATTCGAGCGCAAAGAAACGTTTCCGGCTCACTGGTTCCGGGAAAGTTAAACGTTTCCATGCGAACACTTCGCACCTCATGCGCAACAAAAGCAAGAAGGCGAAGCTGAAAAACCGTGATGCAGGCCTTGTCTGCGAAGCGGAAGAGAAGCGCGTAAAGCGCATGCTCGCCGT
>CAZGOT010000297.1:0-3865 GCA_964527495.1 uncultured Haliscomenobacter sp. | reverse complement strand
GCCCGGGACTGATGAGTAGCCCTGGTAACACATACCTGAGCTTTCAATAGACACGAGAAACGAAAGAAATATAAGACCGTGAACAAAATCCGATTCATATTACATTTTTATTAATATTTTTGTTTGATATGCTTCAAGCATCAATCCGCTGCCTGATCTGAAATCAATAGACTGCTGACTGATCACTTCCATCAGGTTGCCTGATCCTGCGGGCAGGACTTCCTTCAAAGATATTTTCCTGGGCGATGAAGTCGGATTGAAATATATCCACGCATCTCCCTGGCTTGTTTCCTTGCGATATATCCAAACGCCATTTCTGCTTCCCTGATAGGCTGCAGCTTTGCCGAGCACGTCCTGATGCAAGTCCAGCAATGCTCGGTGAGTAAGCAGAGCGAGCTCAGAAGGTTTCTGGGTCCTCAGGTCATGACTGGCCAGCAAGGGAGCATTCATCATGGCCCAAAGAGCAAAATGACTTTCGTATTGCGTAGCCGTCATTCCCTTAAATTTCCCTCCCCGCGAGGTAGCTTTCCCTTTACCCTCATTGCCTACGATAAGCATATCAGGATCGTTCCAATGACCCGGACCTGCATACTTATCTAAAGCCCGTTGTCTTTTCAAAATTCTGAGGGTACTCATCATGAAAGGGTTTCCTCCGCTCCATGTATCAAAAATGTCAGGAGTCGTTCGCCAGTAAGCGCCTCCGCATGAGGCTGCCCACTTCCATGGAGCAAACAGCCCCCAATTGCAAATGGAATAAACTATAGTGCGGCCGGATTTTCTCAGCTCCTCTCCCATCCTGGCATACCTGAGCAATGCCTCCTTTTTTTTCCATGGAACATGGCAGAAATCATACTTAAGCAAATCTCTTCCCCAATCGGAATAGGTCTTCGCATCCCGGGCCTCGAATCCATAACTGCCAAACTCACCTCCGCAGGTTTTGATACCTGCATCGGAATAGATCCCAAGCTTAAGGCCGCGCTTATGCAAATAATCACTGATGTAGCGGATACCTCTCGGAAACAAAACCGGATCAGCAACAGGCTTACCGGAAGAATCACGCTGATCAGCATGCCAGAAATCATCAATATTCAGATACGTATATCCTGCATCGCGCATGCCGCTGCTTACCATGGCATCAGCCATTTCAATCAGCATTTGCTCGTTGATACTTCCCGTAAACACATTCCAGCTGTTCCAGCCCAATGGTGGAGTGAGGCAGGTTTTTTCGCCAATAACAAGTTTGAGATTACCGACGGCCTTGCCCCGGGCATTTTCAACCTGCACCTCCAGATTCCATTCCCCTTCCGTGGGCGCCATTCCGCTGATGATACCCGTTTGTGGTTCAAGAGTAAGTCCGGCAGGAAGGCTTTTAATACTGTAATTCAGTGGTCTTTCGCCGGCACAAGCCAGATAAAAAAGAAACGGAGTAGCAGGATGCTGCCCATAAATACGCGCAAAGTTGAGAACGGGAGGCCCCTCAAAGATTCCTGCAGCAGAAAGAGGGAAACCCAGAAATACATATAAAATAAATAAAACTGTATTTTTCATATCAATTAAAGTTAAAACAGTTTATCGGGCGATGCGGCTTCAGGCAACAAACCATTGCGAAACAGAACGCCTCAGTTTTTTTCAAAGTTCCTGAAAATCAATCAAACAGTAATCAGTTTCATCAAATGGGCACAGGATTTATAATGGGCTGCCCCCTCCTGCGTCGGGGTCGGGCTCTTCACTTATAGTCCTCGGCCCGCGGCTGCAGCTTTGTTTCATGATTTGCCTGCAGATGCAGCGGGCCTGCGGGCTATACGTTGCGATCCCTCAGCCGGATTCGTGCTGAAGAAGTAAATCCCGGCAAAAATACCGGAGTGCCGCGCGAGGTGCTGAAGGGGCCGGCGCAGCCGGGTTGCGCAAAATGGAGTAAACTGAGGCTTTGGGAAAAGGCGGAAAACATGCTCTCCATTTTGTGCAACGGAACCCCCGCAAGCACCGACCTGCCTGCAGCACTGAGCCTGCGAAGGAATGCGGGCAGGGCGCGCCCAAATCAATGAGATTAATGTACCATATCATCAATCAGCACTGCCGATTTCCTCAGGCAAAAAAAATACGGCGTATTAGCCACTGAACACTTATTTTACATGCAAAATTTTATCATGAACAGAAGAAAGTGGATCAGATTGCAGTCACTTCTTGCCGCAGGTGTTTTTTTGCCCGATGCGCTGAAAGCCATGGAGACGGGCGGCATGAGAAGCAGCGATTTTGGCAAAGACTTTATCTGGGGAACGGCCACGGCTTCTTACCAGATTGAGGGTGCATGGAATGCCGACGGCAAAGGTGAAAGTATCTGGGATCGCTTCACGCATTCGAAACCCGGCAAGATCAAGACGCGGGAAAACGGAGATGTGGCCGTTGATTTTTACCACCGCTATGAGTCTGATCTGGATCTGATGCAGCAAATGGGCCTGCAGCATTTCAGGTTTTCCATATCGTGGCCCAGACTACTGCCGGAAGGCATTGGAAAAGTCAATCAAAAAGGAATTGATTTTTATAATCGTGTGATTGATGCCTGCCTGAAAAGGAACATTACGCCCTGGGGACGCTCGTACGATCAGTTCTTGCCGCAGGTTCTCGAGGATAAAGGCGGCTGGGTGAACCGGGAGGTGATTGGCTGGTTTGATGAATATACCGCGCTTTGTGCCGGGAGTTTTGGAGATCGGGTGAAGAATTGGATGATTTTCAACGAGCCTACTTCGTTTCTGGTGGGCGGATATCTGGTGGGCATGCATGCCCCTGGAAAAGTTAGTCCGAACGCCTTTTTCAAAGGTAGCCATCATGTGAATCTTTGTCAGGGTTCTTCGGGAAGAATTCTGAAATCGGAGATTAAAAATGGATTCATCGGTACCACTTTAAACTGTATGACGGTAGATCCGGCCACAGAAAGAAGTTTTGACCGCGGGGCTGCCGCTCGCATGGATGCCATTGCCAACCGGCTGTATATGGAACCTTTGCTGGGTATGGGATATCCCGAAGATGCCCTGCCGGCGCTTTGGAGAATGGAAAACTACATGAAGCCTGAAGACGAGAAAAATATCGTTCACCAATTTGATTTCATTGGCCTGCAGAACTATTCGCGGATGGTCGCCAAACATCTTGGGGTAGTGCCGTTTGTGCGCGCCATCAATGTGCCTGCCAAGGAGCTGGGACATGAGATAACCGAAATGGACTGGGAGGTTTATCCTGAAGGTATTTATCAGGTATTAAAGCGTTATCATCAGGATTATCGCCTCAAGAACATCATCATCACCGAAAACGGAGCGGCCTTTCCCGACACCTGGAGACCGGATGGAATACATGATCAGCAGCGGATGAAATACATACAAGACTACCTGGCACAAGTGCTGAAAGCCAAACAGGAAGGCGTGCCGGTGAATGGCTATTTTGTGTGGAGTTTCCTGGATAATTTTGAGTGGGCGGAAGGTTTTCGGCCGCGGTTTGGCATTGTGGGTGTGGACATCAAAACACAAGAGCGCAGGATCAAAGACAGCGGCAAGTGGTTTAGTGAATTTATCAGGAAGCCCTGATTTATCAATCTACCTTCTCTGAGGGTTCAATGTGAATCTGCACATCGCCCAGACGAGGAATATGGCTCATGAGATGATCTTTGAGGCGATGGGCAATCTCGTGACCCTCCCTGACTGATAATTCGCCATCGACTACGGCATGCAAATCTGCATAGTATTTCATTCCCATCTTTCGAACCATGCACTTTTCGGTTTCGGTAACGCCCTCCACTTTCACAGACTCTGACCGAATGAGCATGACCAGATCATCGTGCCGGTGACCCAGATCGTCCCGGGGCAGCAGAATGACC
>CAZGOT010000296.1:0-3865 GCA_964527495.1 uncultured Haliscomenobacter sp. | reverse complement strand
TTCGTTGAAGGTAACGTTGCCCAGGGTATCGCTGATTTCGGTATCCCAGACATGCACCCGGACAAGATCGCAGCCCAGTCGGGCGAATTGTGCAACGTCCTGGTCTATCGCGCGCTGGTGGGCAATACCCAGGTTCTTTGTTGCCCGGAACGCATGGGCGAAGGGCAGCGTGTAGTTGACCCCGAATCCCTGGACCTCGCGTTGGTCCAGTGTCCAGCGCATCGTACCGTTTTGATCAACGAATACACTGCCCTGTGCTTTGCGTCCGGGTTGTGCAAATCCGGACTGTAGCAGGAGCATGAACAGGATTAAATAACAGGACTTCATGGGTTTTTTTTTATTGGATTTGTGGGCTTTTCCTTTGAAACAAGTCAATTTTTCCGCCCTTTGGCGGTTTATACTGCGAATAATTATTTTGGTTGAGTGTGTCTCATAAGTATTCTGCTGCCTATGTCAGTAGAATATAATTTTTTGAAAGAGGCTGTAACGTAAATATATACTAAATAGCATGAATCATAAAATTTTATCGGCTGGCTTTCCTTTAATCAGTTAAAGCTAAGGAGGCCAACCTGTGCTGTCGCTTTGACTTATAGCGTACCACATATCACAAAGGCACAGTGACTGCATCAGACTTTTTTATTCTGTAAGATTCTGTTAGTTAGGTAAAATCGAGTTTTATTTGTTCTTGTGAAAAGTTTTTACTATTTTTGTTTGTGCATGTTTTAAGTTAATCATCTAGGGTTGTTCAACCTTATCACCCGGCAGCAATGATCGCTAAGCGGCAAAAAATGAAAATTAACCTGGCTGCAAGCTCGCTTGCGGTCTTGTATTTTTCATTCTTTGTAGCGTTTAACCTTCACCACTTCTTTCTCCACGAACATGCTTCCCAACATAAAATTTTCAGGGCGGTGCCCGGAGCATCAAATCTGCACTCCGGGGAGTTCGCTTTATCTGATTGTTCCATTTGCCAGCTCCTGCTTTCTGTTCAGGAAAGATCTATTTCTCCTGAGATAGCATTCGACTATGTTGGTCAGGTAAGTACCAAAATCAACGGGGGAAAATCCATATGGTCTTCTGTCCTTTCGATTGTCCATATCCAGCCTCGTGCGCCGCCCGTGCGCATTGTTTAATCCATTCTTCCCGGGAATAATTTATCGGTAAGGCCTTGTTGTTGCTTTTATGTTCAGCTGTCTTTGAGCTGCTCCGCACCGTATAGACACTAAAAAAGTTTGTGGCGCTTTGCCTTAAGTATCTTGCTGTTTTACGCGTCAGAATAGAAATTTCGAAATGCTATATCCACTGATTTTGCTTTGCCAAATGAGTGGAGCCGGTATTTTGAAAAAAATATTCCTTGGCGTCATAAAAGGCCATTTACTTATTGTGCTGCAACTTTTGTACTGGTCTGCAACCCTTTTCCAGTAGCAATAGCCACAACCGCTTGTCTACCATGGCAGCAGGGTCTGCCATTAGCATCTGATAATTCTCATGGGATACAAAATCACCAACGATTTGAATCGCTGTCTCCTTCGCGATGGGGAAGTCGAAATGTGGAGGGAAGGGAAAACTTCTTTCGATCCCTTTGAGTAAGTGTACTATTGATATTCAAACATATTTAACATGTTAAAATCTGTATATTTCTCAAGTTGTCTCCTTATTTCTCTTTTGGTTTTTAGCCAGCTTGTCGCACAGGAAAGTGGCTGTAAACTGGTATGCAAGGTTTGGGCGGAGGATGTGCCTTTGGCCTTTGCAAACGTTTATCTTCCGGGGTTGGGCCGAGGAGGACAGACCGATAGCCTCGGTATGTTGGAATTAGAGGGCTTACCCTGTGGAAAAATAGTAGCGGAAGCTTCTTTTGTCGGATATTACAGATCGGTTAAAACGGTGGAGCTAAATCCGGGTCAGACTGTTGTGCTTCAATTTTTCCTGGAGGGCCTGACCCTGGAGGAGGTGGTCGTATCCGGAGCCATGCGCGAGGTGCTGCGTTCGGAAAGCCCCGTTCCGATAGATATCATTACCTCGGGTCGCTTTCTGCGCAATCCGACCCCCAATTTTTTTGAAGCGGTGGGAATCCTGAGCGGTGTCCAACCAGTCATGAATTGCAATGTCTGCAATACAGGGGATATCCAGATCAACGGGATAGAAGGAGTCTATACCCAGGTTTTGATAGACGGTATGCCTATCGTGAGCGGACTGGGTACGGTTTATGGGCTGAATGGTATTCCCAATGGGCTGATTGACCGCATCGAGGTAGTGAAAGGTCCTGCAGGTGCCCTGTATGGTTCCGAGGCTATGGCTGGTCAAATCAATATTTTGACCAAAAATGCGGATAACGCACCAGTGTTTAACTGGGATTTTTTCTCTACTTCCTGGGGGGAGTTCAATCTGGATGCAGGAGCCAAATTCCGGGTCCATAAAAAGGTGAATGGGTTGTTGGGGGTCAACGGGTTTATATTTGATCGCCCGCTGGATCAAAATGAGGATGGTTTCACCGATCTGGCACAGCAAAAGCGCTTTTCGGTGTTTAACAAGTGGCAATGGGCACGCAAGGGCGAAAAACAGGCGATACTTGCCGGGCGTTATGTCTGGGAAGATCGCTGGGGTGGCCAGACAGACTGGACGAAGGCAGACAGGGGAGGGGAGGTCCGTTATGGGGAGAGTATATACACACGGCGCCTCGAGTTATTTGGGCGTTACGAGCTTCCTATCCGCATTCCCGTACACCTGCAAGGTTCTTTCAACGTGCACGACCAGGATAGTTATTACGGCAATGTGCCCTACCTTGCCCGGCAGTCTATCGGCTTTTTACAGGCCTACATGGAAAAGGCGTACAACAAACACCACTTGCTGGCTGGCGCTGCGCTGCGATATACCCAATACGACGATAACACACCAGCTACGGAGGAGCGCAGCGAAACCCTGTTGCCCGGCATTTTTGTACAGGATGAGTGGAAGATAACAGGAAACAGTGTCCTTCTTTCAGGATTACGCCTGGATGTCCACCCGGACCATGGGGCGATCTGGTCGCCCAGGATTGCATTGCGGCAAAACCTAAGCGAGCAGCAGCAGATACGCTTCAGTGCAGGGAGTGGTTTTCGGGTCGTAAGCCTTTTCACCGAGGATCATGCTGCACTCAGCGGTGCCAGGGAAGTCGTCATTGCGGAAGCCCTGGCCCCCGAGCGCTCGTGGAGCGGGAGTTTGAATTACAATTGGAGAATACCCGCAGAAGCTTTTTTTCTCGATCTCGATGTTTCCGCCTTCTACTCCCATTTCCTCAATCGCATTTTACCCGATTATGATACCGATCCACAAAAGATTATTTATGCAAACCTCGACGGACATGCCGTGTCGCGGGGGCTGACCCTGCAACTGGACTACAGCGATGGAATGCCGCTGCGCTTCAACACAGGGGTAACTTTCATGGATGTTTTCCAGCGTAGCGAGGAGGGCGAGCGGATAGTACAAATCCGTGCCCCCAGATGGTCCGGGACATTTTCAGCCAATTATACCCATCCTGCCAGCAAAATATCGCTGGATCTGACCGGCAACTGGTTTGGTCCACAGCGTCTTCCTGTAGTGCCCAATGATTTCAGGCCGGAGTATTCGCCCTGGTATGCAATTGTCAATCTTCAGGTATCGCGCAAGTTTAGACATGGCTTTGAATGCTATGGAGGGGTAAAGAACCTGCTGGATTTTGTTCCCCTCCATCCCATCCTCCGCCCTTTTGATCCTTTCGACCGGTATGTGGATGACCCGGTACAAAACCCCAACGGGTATTATTTCGACCCGAGTTATAACTATGCCTCCCTTCAGGGGATCCGGGGATTTGTGGGGGTACGGTATAGTTTGGATTGTATCGTTATGGGTC
>CAZGOT010000295.1:0-3867 GCA_964527495.1 uncultured Haliscomenobacter sp. | reverse complement strand
TTCAAAATTTTCTTTCGCCGCCGAAGGCGGCGGAATACTTTTTACACAACCCCTTCAAAACTTTCTTCCGCCGCCGCAGGTGGCGGAATACTTTTCATACAACCCCGGAATATACTTGTTTTTACAAACCCATGGAACGCAATCTGGGTTATCCTCTGCTGCCATGGTCTAAAATATATTTTTAACTGAACGTTTTTTTGATTTTGTATAGTAAAATCAAAAAAAGACGTTCATTTCCTTGTTATATTACATCGGCAAATTCAGAAATAATCCTTCTGAACAGTCTGAGCATTTGGATAACCAAGCGTTTAACATCCCAAGAACATGAAACCTGCTCTTTTGAGAGGCTTTGCTGGTTTACTTCTGGCCGTACTCCCATTTTACCTGCTATGGGGCCAGGATTGCCGTTTCCAGGAAACTAAAATCCTCCGGCACAATGACTCCCTCATGGTAGAACTGGGGGTTTTTGGTGCGGTGAGGAACGACCTGGCCGATCCCCTACAGGGAGTCTGCGAAGTACGCCTGTCTTTTCTGCATAACGCCATCCTCGATTTTGAGGTTTCCCTGGTCTCCCCGGCAGGCCAGGAAGTCCGGCTCATCGGGCCGAATGGCAGCATATCCAGCTTAACGCTGGGCGGACAATGGAATATCGGCTTCGTACCTTGTGCCACCACCGCTCAGCCAGATCCACCCTTCCAGGCAAAATGGGACAACCAGGTCAATTTTTTTCCTTCCTCGCGCTACAAAGGAACGTATTATCCCTTCTCCGGTTGTCTGGAAGACTTTGATCGGGGGCCGGTAAACGGAACCTGGAAGTTAAAGCTAAAAACTTTTCCAACGTCTGCCAGGATTGACAACAGACTGTTCAACTTCGAAATCCGTTTCTGCGACGAGCTGGGCCGGAATTGTTGTTTTGCAGCAGCGGGTCAAATTTCCGGACCAAAAGTGCTGAAGGGATGCCAGGGAGACAATTCCCTGATATTGAAGCCGCGGGCACAGGGGCAGCAGACCGATTCCCTGGAGTATGGCTATATGTGGCTATTGGGAAAAGACCAGATCCTCCTCGAACGGGGGCAGCAGTTTGACCTAAGGGCGATGCCGATTGGAGAATATGAAGTCTGTGGGCTTTCCTACGACTGGCTTTCTACGCCGGCCCTGCCAGACCCCGATGGCTCGATTCGCCTGGATAGCTTGCGTGCTGCTTTGCACCGAATAACTCCCCCCTTCTGCGGCGAAGTCATGGACACTTGTATGAAAGTGACCGTCCTTCCCACACCGGACACCGGAAATTTTGTGCAGGTTATCTGCGAAGGGGATTTCTATCAGATTGGAGGGAAAACCTTGCAGGATCCGGGCATATATTTCGTTCCCCTGGTTTCTGCTGCTGGCTGCGACAGTATCTTACGTCTTGATCTCCGTGTACAGTTATCCAAAAGGACCAGTCTCAACGAAACGATCTGCGAGGGCAATGCCTATCGGGTAGGTTCCACGAGCTATACCCTTGCAGGTTCCTATTCAGATACCCTTACGGCGGCTAACGGTTGTGACAGCATCGTGCAGTTAACCCTTTCGCTTTACGCGCTCCCGCAAAAATTTGATACTGTACGGATTTGTCCGGGCACGGGGTATGTAGCTGGGGGGAAATTGTTTTCGAAAGCAGGAGATTACCAGGTGCGGCTTCCGGCTGGGGGGGTACTTTGCGATACTCTATTGAATCTGACAATAGTGGTGTTGAATCCCAGGATTGTACTGGGGGGGGCACGCGAACTCACCTGTGCACAACCATCCTTAATCCTGGACGCTTCGGCTTCCCAGCCTGCGGGCAGCCTGCGGTTCAGGTGGGAAGGGGCTGGCGGGGTTATTCTCGGCAACCAGCCTTTCCTGGAGGTAAACAGGCCCGGTCGCTACGTCCTGCAGGTCGTTCAGGAGGCAGGTTCAGCCATTTGTGCTGCGCAGTTTGCCCTGGTGGTCACAGAAAATTTTACCCGCCCCGATGCACGCATAGCTGGTTTGGATACGCTTTCCTGTAAGAATTCGGAACTTACCCTTAGTGGAATTAACGACAATCCGGCATCAGATGCCGCTATACAGTGGGTTTCCCCTGGCTTATTCGCTCCGGCCAGCGACAGTACTCCTCAATTTCGGGTAACGGCTCCAGGGGATTACGCGCTGGTGCTGGCAGATCGCAGGAGTGGATGTAGCGATACGGCGCAGATTGCGGTTGTACTGGATACGGTAAAACCCATTGCTCTGGCCGGGGCGGATACAGTGCTGAACTGCACTTCTCCCAGCGCACTCCTTGTGGCAGGAGACCCAGGTCCTCCAGGTATTTCCTATAGTTTCCTTTGGCAGGATTTAGCCGGAATGGCCCTGAGCCGGGAACGCAGCGTACTGGTCAGCCAGCCAGGTACGTATTTTGTAGAAGTAACAAATGACCAAAACGGATGTAAATCTACCGATGTGGCACAGGTAGGTGGGGATTTCCAGCGTCCGCAAATTTCTGTCCGGGCGCCTAATTTTGCCTGCGGACAGGATTCTATTCTTGCACAGGCTATTGTACAGCCTGTTACTTCTCCCTATCGGCTGGAGTGGAGCGGTTCGGGGGTTGTGGAATCCAAAGGCCAGTTGCGGCAAATGGTGTATCGCCCCGGCTTGCTTACCTTGAAAGTAGAGAACCTGCGCAATGGCTGTACGGCAGAAGAAAGCATTTTTATCGGGCAATCACCCTGCCCACCCTGCATTACTGCTCCTGCCCAGGATACCCTCACTTGTAGCGTGAAGGAGGTTCAAATCAAAGCAACCTTATGCCGGCCCTGTGGTTCCTGTACCTTTACCTGGGTAGCCGAAAGTGGCGGGCTTATCGTACGGAATGGAAACACCCTGAACCCTGTAGTGGCCAGGGGAGGCCGGTTTAGGGTAATAGCCCGCGATAGCATTGGGTTGGAAACGGCCTTCACGGTTGTGGTCCCTACGGATACGATACCCCCCCGGGTAAATGCCGGTTCGGATAAAACCCTAACCTGCTCCCGGAAAGTGGTAGAACTCGGCCTTCGCGACAGTTCCCAGGTGGGGGCTTTTGAATATTCCTGGACCGACAAATCTGGAATGCTGCTGCCATCCGGACAACAGCCACTGGCCCAGGCTTTCCTGCCCGGGCAGTATATTTTTGCCGTTCAGTCCCTGGCAAATGGTTGCGTGGGACGGGATAGTGTAGAAGTTTTGCTGGACACTATACGGCCCAAGGCAATTGCCGGACCAGGTATATTGCTTACCTGCGCCATGCCGAGGGCCTCCCTGGACGGGAGCAGATCGGCTTCGGGATTCTCCATGCGTTATTTTTGGGAATCCTTCGGCGGCGGCAGGATTTTAGCGGGTAATCAAAGCATTGCCCCATTGGTGGATGCTGCCGGAGGGTACAAACTTACCGTTACCGATACATTGAACGGCTGTACTGCTTCAGATTCCGTACAGGTGAGTGCAATATTTGAGGGGCCTACGCTTGGAACTATCCCTGACCAGACACTCAATTGTCGGGATACGCTTGTGCGACTAGAAGCCAAACTACCGGATGCCAGACAATATGCCTATTGTTGGAAATCATTGGAGCCAACACCAGATACGCTTTGCCAGCGGGAACTGTCTATCGGGGTGCGACGTCCAGGTAGATGGGTTTTTGAATTTACCGATATGGCTACGGGGTGTTCTTCCTCCCAAACGGTCCGGGTAAAGGCAGATACTGCAGCTCCGTTTTTTGATGCAGGAATGGCGGATACCCTGCGCTGTAACCGTCCCTTACTCGCATTGTCGGGCAAGACTTCCCTTCAGACAGGTGCATACACGATAAGCTGGGCAGGTAATGGAGGAAGG
>CAZGOT010000294.1:2973-3880 GCA_964527495.1 uncultured Haliscomenobacter sp. | reverse complement strand
TCAAGCGCGCAATACCGCTGCGCGAAACACCATTATATGAGGTGAAATAACCCCCAATCAAAATCTTACCGTCGGATTGTACAGCAAGGGTGTTTACGTCATCATTTGCTCCATCGCTAAGCCCAAAACCTACATCTACCGGATTAAAGGTCAAATCTATTGCCTGAGAATGCAGTTCAGTTTGTAGTAAGTGTAGGAATAAGCATACTACAATTCTGACTAGTCTAGTCATTTTTTTCATGATGATTATTTAGAAAGGGTACATATTTTCCGATACGGAAATCGGAGGGTGTTCTTTAAAAAGTCGAAAAAGAGAAAAATGGAGGGAAAATTTGTGTTTCTCAGTCATAAATCCCCCTACCATGCACCGAAGCACACACGAAGATACATCAATATTATTTGGCGGCTTGCGCCGCCAAATAATATTTTTTAAATTTTATTCTGGGGTTATGTAAAAAGGCCGAAGGCTGTCATTTGGCGGCTGACGCCGCCAAATAATATTTTGAACGAATACTGTTTTCACTAATTTTGCTTTGTAAAATAAGTGAAAACAGTATTCGTTCAAAACTTTCTTTCGCCGCCGAAGGCAGCGAAATACTTTTTATCCCCCCTTTTTAATATTCACCCAAAAAGCCCCCTGAAAATTAAAACTAATTGTTCCCCTGTCTGTTTACCCTTTGATTTTTACATAAATAAAGATGGATCATGAAAAGAATCTTTTTTCCCATTGCCCTGGTCGGCGCCCTGTTTCTAACAGCGGGCTTCACCGGGATTTCTTCTTTTATTAAACCTTCAGGTATGAAACTCAATTTTTGGAAATCCGAACCTAAGGTACCACAAGAGATAGAGAATATCTATCAGTTTACCGTAAAGTACCTGTATGGCAAAGAAGTCTCGCTGGCTTATT
>CAZGOT010000294.1:0-2963 GCA_964527495.1 uncultured Haliscomenobacter sp. | reverse complement strand
GATTACAAAGGAAAAGTATTACTGATTGTCAACACGGCTTCAAGATGTGGGCTCACTCCACAGCTCAAAGGCCTGGAAGCCCTCTATGAAACGTACAAGGACAGAGGCCTGGTAATACTTGGCTTCCCCTCCAATGATTTTGCAGGTCAGGAACCGCTGGAAGGCGAAGCTATAGCTGAGTTTTGTTCCAAAAACTACGGCGTAACTTTCCCTGTCTTCGACAAAGTGAAAGTCAAAGGACAAGATGCCTGCCCGCTATACCAATTCCTTGCGGATATCGAACGCAACGGCAAAGTGGATACGAAGCCGGGCTGGAACTTTCACAAATATCTGATTGACCGCGAAGGCAAGGTGCAGGATTACTTCGCCAGCCAAACTTCCCCCGAATCGGAAAAGGTACGCAAAGCTATCGAAGCGCTGCTGTAAATCCTTTTTCATGAAAATTGATATCCTTGCTATTGGGGTTCACCCCGACGATGTAGAGTTGAGTTGTAGCGGCACCCTGCTGCGGCACATTGCGATGGGCCGCAGCGTGGGGCTGCTCGACCTCACCCGGGGCGAACTCGGCACCCGCGGCACCGCGGAAATCCGCGACCAGGAAGCTACAGAAGCTGCGGAGCGGATGGGGGCAGCATTCCGAAAGAACCTGGGTATGGCAGATGGATTTTTTCGAAACGATCAGAACCATCTCCTCCAGATCATACAGGTAATTCGCGAACACCAACCCGAAATTGTACTGGCAAATGCCATCAGAGACCGCCACTCAGATCATGGCAGAGCTGCCCAGCTCACAACAGACGCCTGTTTTTATGCCGGCCTGGCAAAAATAGAAACCTTTGGAACCGATGGCCTGCTGCAGGATCGCTGGCGACCACAAGCGGTTTACCACTATATTCAGGATTACAACCTGCCCGCAGACTTCGTAGTGGATATTAGCGCATTCATGGACAAGAAAATCGAGGTCGTCCTGGCTTTCCGTTCCCAATTTTATAGTCCGGACGCTAAGGAGTATGCCGACCAGTTAGCTACCCCCATTTCCGGTAAAGATTTCCTGGATTTCCTTCGCGCAAAAGCACGTACCTATGGCCGCGCCTCGGGATTTGAATTTGCGGAGGGCTTTACCGTAGCCCGTCCTCTCGGCGTGCAGGATTTATTCGCATTGAGTTGATTTTTCCTTCCATTTCTTCTACGTATTGCACTTCTCCCAGGCGTATCCGCACGGGAAACTTCAACGCCTTTTCCATTTTGTACTCCAGGCGGCAAAAAAAAGCTAAGTCGGTAGGTGAGAAAGCCGGTTTTATCGGCGCGGGCCCGTCAATGCGGGTGGGAAAAGCGGGTATAAAGGTTTTGAAGGGAAATCCCGCAAAATATTTAGGCGTAAATAGCGGTTGTACTACCGCTTTGCGGTACGGATTCAAGGCGATCAGCGGCTGGCCTGCTATCGGCTCCTGAGCAATGGCAGGCAAAGTAGCCAACATCCAGATGACCGCCAAAAGCACATATACCGGATACCGGATTAGGCGTTGCATATTACCGGATTTATCTGTTAAACCGATCATTTCGCCCCCGGGGATCAGTGCGCCTGCGGGGGCCATCCGGGTGGTGCCGCGGATCTCTCCGCTCCCATTGCTGTGGAGGCCGCTGGCGAGGTTCATCCTCCCGGAATTTTCGGGTGCCTTCATATAGTTCGATTTGTACAAACCGGCATTCCAAAGGACCGTTGAACAGGGGTATTTTTCGGGAGGTCCTCAGTCCCAGAGATTTCAGGGCATCCATATTTGCCGAAATAATCCAGGCGGTATAGCCCCGAAAAGCCTGTTTCAGACGATCGCCAATCATTTGGTACATACCCTCGATATTGCGTTCTTCCAAACGGGCATCGTACGGCGGGTTCATAATAATAATCCCTTTTTCCGTTGAGGGGCTAAGCGTTTCGAAACGGTGGCGCTCGAAGCGAACTTTTCCCTCCAGACGGGCTTGCTGCAAATTAGCTTCTGCTGCCTGTATAGCACGGTAGTTTTTATCAAAGCCAAGGATCGGATAGGAGAATGACGTCATCGCATCGCGCGCTGCAGTGCGCACGGAAGCCCAGAGAGAAGGGTCAAAATTCTGCCAGCGCATGAAGGCAAAATCCTCCCGATACCACTGGGGAGGTATATTCCACGCATATAATGCCGCTTCGATAGGAATCGTGCCCGATCCACACATAGGATCAACAAATGCACAATCCTTTTTCCATCCCGACAACAACACCAGGCCTGCCGCAAGGACTTCGTTGATAGGTGCCGGACCTGCCTCCAGTCGGTATCCCCTTTTATGTAGAGATTCCCCACTACTATCCAGCGAAACGGTAACCTGATTGGCAGCAACGTGCACGTTGAACCGTATATTGGGCCGCTCCACATCCACAGAAGGACGTCGGCCTGTTTTCGCCCGAAACCAGTCTACAATTGCATCTTTGGTCTTGAGGGCAATATACTGGGAGTGGGTAAAAATTTTGGAGTATGCAACGGCGTCAATTGCAAACGTATCATCCACATCCATCACCTCCGACCAGTCGAATTCCAACAATGCCT
Organism: uncultured Haliscomenobacter sp.; assembly: GCA_964527495.1. Classification (GTDB taxonomy): domain Bacteria; phylum Bacteroidota; class Bacteroidia; order Chitinophagales; family Saprospiraceae; genus JADJPL01. The sequence goes on along the minus strand of CAZGOT010000294.1, from coordinate 387 downwards.
CATAAAACCGTGCCTCATCGTCAGCGGTGAAGATATGAACTGGCCGCAGTACACGCAAGGCAGTCCGCAACTCGAGATTGGCACGATATAACAGGCGCAAATCCCCATCTCCTTCTACCGCCCGTTTCCCAACCGTCACCGCCCCGGCGCCCAGTCCCCTAAACTCTTCCGCCAACACTTCTTCCAAACCCGCGAGGGTCTTAATAATCAGTCGCACTTGAATATTTTTGCAAAGATACGATTTTGGAGGTATTGCCATACAGGATATTCCCGCACAGCGGATAAATGCGGATTCTTTATGTGTTATGGGATATCTTATGAGGCTATATAAATAGTGCTCGGGATGTCTGAAAAGTATTCCGCCGCCTATGGCGGCGGAATACTTTT
>CAZGOT010000293.1:0-3892 GCA_964527495.1 uncultured Haliscomenobacter sp. | reverse complement strand
CTGCCGGGGAAGCTGCTCGCAGAACCGAAAGGCCTAAAAAACTTGCCAAATGATCTTAGTAACAGGTGCCAACGGACAGATTGGCTCTGTGCTTACCGCTGCATTGCGGGAAGCTTATGGAACCCAAAATGTTCTCGCCACTGACATCCGTCGTCCCCTTTCACAGGAGGGCCCTTTTGAAATCCTCGATATCCTGTATCCCGTAAAACTAAGGGAACTCGCAGTAAAATACCGGGTTACACAGGTTTATCATCTCGCGGCTATCCTTTCTGCAAAAGGGGAACAACATCCCCAGCAAGCCTGGGATATCAATATGCGAGGACTCTTTAACGTGCTGGAAATAGCCCGGGATATGTCGCTTAAGATGTTTTTTCCCAGCTCTATCGCTGTTTTTGGCCCCTCGACACCCAGGGAGCAAACTCCTCAGGATACTATTACCCAGCCTACTACTGTGTATGGTATCAGTAAAGTCGCAGGGGAAAACTGGTGCCAGTATTATTTCAAACGCTACGGAGTGGACGTGCGGTCCGTGCGTTATCCCGGCATTATTGGCCACCAATCGCTGCCGGGAGGAGGCACTACCGACTACGCAGTGGAAATCTATCATGAAGCGATTAAAGGCAACCCCTACACCTGCTTTTTGAGCGAAAATACCCGTCTGCCCATGCTCTACATGGACGATGCCATCCGCGGCACGCTGGAACTCATGGAAGCACCGGAAACGCAGGTTAAATGCCGCACCAGTTACAACCTGGCGGGGATTAGCTTTACACCGGAAGAAATTTCCGCTTCCATCCGCAAGCTGATCCCAGACTTTGAAGTACATTACGCTCCCGATTTCCGTCAACAAATCGCCGATAGCTGGCCTGCGAGTATTGACGATACTGCTGCCCGCACAGATTGGGGCTGGAAACCCCGCTTTGATCTGGAAGCGATGACCCTGGATATGCTCCAGCATCTGGCACGGCACTACATGGTCCGGATACCTGCACTCTAACCTGAAAAATCCCTAATTCTTTCAAGTCCTCGGGGCAAAGACCCACTGGACAATTAAATATTGGTAAAATGTATACAACCGTCGAACCTTCCCTCAAAAAAGAGCTGCAGGAAATCGAAGCTGCAGGCCTGTACAAAAAAGAACGCATCATCGTAAGCCCTCAGGGGGCAGAAATTAATCTTCAATCGGGCAAAGAAGTACTGAATTTTTGCGCTAACAACTACCTGGGCCTATCCGCGCACCCCGAGGTCCTGCAAGCAGCTAAAGACGCCATAGATACCCATGGCTTCGGGTTATCCTCTGTACGCTTTATCTGTGGGACCCAGGACATTCATAAATATCTGGAAAAGAAAATCGCCGATTTTCTGGGTCAGGAGGATGCCATCCTCTACGCCGCCGCTTTCGATGCCAATGGCGGGTTATTCGAACCCCTGCTCGGGGAAGATGATGCCATCATTTCCGACGAACTCAACCATGCTTCCATTATTGATGGTATCCGGCTCTGCAAAGCCAACCGTTTCCGATACAAGCACAACGACATGGAAGATCTGGAACGCCAGCTCCAGGCAGCGGCTCCCGGAAGGCGCAGGCTCATCGCCACTGATGGCGTCTTTTCCATGGACGGCACCATCGCCCGACTGGATGCCATCTGCGATCTGGCCGACAAGTACGACGCCATGGTAATGATTGATGAATGCCATGCTACCGGTTTCATGGGAAAAACCGGGCGCGGAACACATGAGTACCGGGGGGTCATGGACCGGATTGATATCGTCACGGGCACGCTGGGCAAAGCCCTCGGAGGGGCTTCCGGAGGTTTTACGGCAGCTAAAAAGGAAATCGTAGAACTCCTGCGGCAACGCTCGCGCCCTTACCTGTTCTCCAATACCGTCGCCCCAGCCATCGTTGGCGCCTCGCTGAAGGTCTTGGACCTCTTGACCAGTAGCACCGAATTGCGCGACAAGCTGGAGCGGAATACCCAGTATTTCCGCAAAGCCATTACCGCAGCAGGTTTTGATATCCTGCCTGGAGAACATCCCATCGTACCCATTATGCTCTACGACGCGCCCCTGGCGCAGGAATTTGCAGCCCGCCTGCTGGACGAGGGCATTTACGTAGTCGGCTTTTTCTTCCCGGTAGTACCCCGCGGCAAGGCACGCATCCGCGTGCAAATTTCTGCAGCACATGACCAGGAACACCTGGAAAAAGCAGTGCAGGCATTCACCAAAGTAGGAAAAGACCTTAAAGTACTTTGATCCTATGAACGACTTTCTTCAAAAACTGTATAGTGCTGCCCAAAAGCCAGCACGCAGGATCATAGGTCTGATGTCCGGGACTTCTATGGATGGCCTGGACATCGCCCTCTGCCGTTTTATCGGAAGTGGCATGGAGACCTGTATTGAATTAGAGCATTTTGTGACTTATCCTTTTCCGGAAACCGTAAAATCGGAAATCCGCAAAGTTTTTGCTCAGAAGCAGGTAAATTTTCAGCTCCTCACAGCACTTAATCCCTGGATTGGTCAACTCCATGGGCAACTGGTATGCCAGGCCCTCAGCGAATGGGGCATCTCTTCAGAAGATATAGATGCCATTGCAAGCCATGGCCAAACCGTTTTTCATGCCCCTGCGCACCAGCATCAGATGAAAGGCTATGGCAACGCCACCTTACAGATTGGCGATGGCGATCACCTGGCGGTGACAACCGGAATCATCACCATCAGCGACTTCAGACAAAAACATATCGCAGCAGGCGGCGAGGGTGCGCCCCTTGCCGTTTATGGCGATTTTCTCCTCTTTTCCCATCCCGACGAGCACCGGGTACTGCTCAATATCGGAGGCATTGCCAATTATACCTGGCTGCCTAAAGGGAAAGTCCCGCAAGGTGTTTTTGTGACAGATACCGGACCAGGAAATACCATGCTCGATGCCGCTACACGGCACTTTTTCCCGGAACGGGCTTTCGATGCCGACGGGCGGATAGCTGCTGCCGGAAACATCCACTCTGCTCTGCTCCGCGCCCTTAAAGCACATCCTTTTTTCCGGTTTCCCGTGCCCAAAACCACCGGGCCCGAAGTATTTAACCTGGATTACCTGGCAGAGGCCCTGCATCAGACTGGTACGAAGGGGCTTTCCCCACAAGACCAGATTGCAACCCTTACCCGTTTCAGCGCCGAGACCATTGCCGACTCGATCCGACATACCTTACCTGACTGGCAGGAAGCTGCTTTCTACGTGAGCGGTGGCGGGGCGCACAACCCTGTTCTTATGGACCATCTTTCCGCGCTACTCCCTGGTGTTGCCTTGCAACCATTTGACTCCCTTGGCATTTCCGGGGATGCCAAAGAAGCCGTTTTGTTCGCCGCACTGGCCAATGAAACCCTCGCAGGAGGGAAAGTCCGTTTTGAAGCAATCCCATCGGTATGTATGGGGAAAATTAGTTTTCCAGGATAGATCAACCAGCAAAAATGCTTAACAATAAAAACCAAAGGGCAAAACCGCCTATATAATAAAGCGGGGCAAGCCAAAAGGCCCGCTTCTTCTTTTCTGCTGGCAGCGTCCGGTATAAAAGAAAGCCACTCAGCATCATAATGGCCAAGCTCCCGAGAATGAAAATTGCCATACCACTGCCAGCATTATAGGCTATAACGACCAAAAAAAGCGATAATACAGACGACAATAGCAAGACCAGGAAGGATTTTTTTGATTTATCCCCTGGCTGTTGCTGGGCGATACGCGCTGTCAGTTTCTCTCGCAGAGATTGTCGCCATTCCCCTAATCTCTTGCGCACTGGCTTTCCATTCTCTTCTACTTCAGCCTCCTGTCCCTGCACCTGGCTATAGATTGCCACCGGAACGGCCCGATAAGCAACACCTGTCTCTTTTTCCTGCATTATCC
>CAZGOT010000292.1:0-3895 GCA_964527495.1 uncultured Haliscomenobacter sp. | reverse complement strand
GCATTTTAACCTTGCCTCCTGCCTCCTCCATTTTAGCAATCCCGTTTTGGGTACTAATCCAGATATTTCCTTTTCCATCCTCAAGGGCTGACTGCACGGCGAGGTCCGGTAACCCATCTTTTACCGAATATGATTTAAACGATTTGCGCGCAGGGGACAAGACGTTCAACCCCGAACTGGTACTTGCCCACAACCTGTTCCTGGAATCTACAAAGAGCGCATTCACCTTGTCATTGCTCAGGGTACCAGGCTCTTTAGCATTAAAGCGAAACTGTTGTTCGAGGTGCAGGTTTTTATCGGTTTCATCAAAATACAACTTAAGTAGACCATTTCCTCTGGTGCCCACCCAGAGATTAATACGGCCATTACCATCAGTGGTCTGCGTAAAGGCTACATTGGGGAATGCACTCAGGTTGATTCCGCCTACGCTTGGGAAATGGTGAATAGTTCCGGTATTGCGTTCCAACAGGTCAATTCCCCCATCCCACAGGCCCAGCCATAATAGATTGTCCCCGGTCTCGAACATGGCCATCACGTAGTCATCGTTCAGGCGTCCACGGGTAAACTGTTCCATTCGCCGAATGTAGCCGCCATTTGGGGGGATATCCTTTTTGTCAATAAAAAAAACACCCGCACCCTGAGAGGACACCCAGAGATTACCCTGACGGTCGGAAAATACAGCAGAAATAAAATTTGAAAAATCCGTCAGACGAGGGGATAGCAGGGCATACTGGGTAGTTTCCCACCGGCCTTCGGAAAGCCGCATGCGGGTAAGTCCACCTTGGGCACCAATCCAGAACTCATTTTTCCCTTCACCCTGACTAAGATGGGTAACCGAATGCGTTGGTACCGGCCCCGAGGAAAATGCCTTGAAATTATAAAAGGGCTTTTTATTCAGGTTGAGCTTGTTAATCCCTTTATTTGTGCCAATCCAAAGAATACCCGACCGATCTTTATACAGTTGGATAATCTTGTTATTGGATAAAGTATATGGGACTTCCGGGTCAGTAAAAAAGCGGGTGGAGACACGCTTTTCCGGAAAGAAGCGGTTTAAGCCGTTAAATGTGGCTACCCAGAGGCTTCCGTCTGCTTCTTCCAAAAAATCGGACACAACGTTATTGCTCAGACTGCCAGGCTTTCCTGCTTCTGCACGGAAGCTCTCCAATACTCGAATGCCCTCCTCTGGTTTGCCAAACCGGATTTTTTTCAATCCTGCCTTTGTGCCTACCCATAGCGTCCGGTCCTCCCTAAGTGCCGGGCGGACCTTGTACACAAAATTGCCCAGGGTAGAGTCCACCTGGTCCTGTGCTTCATGGATAAAATAATGCCATTGCAGATAATTGCGGGTATCCTTAAATCGAATGCGCAGGAGGCCTCTGGTGGTCGCCGACCATATAGAACCGTCAGAAGTTTCGACGATGCAATAAATGTAGTTGGAAGTTGGCCCCTGACCTGATCCTTCCGGAGCATAAACCCGTAAAAAATTTCCGGTAGCCGGGTCAAAACGGTTGAGGCCTTTCTTGGTTCCAATCCAGATATAGCCGCGACTATCTTCATATAAACTCCACACGTCATTGTCGGACAATGAGTTGGGCTGATCGGGTAAAAAACGAAAATTGGTAAATTGTTCCGTCGTATGGTCATACCGAAAAATACCGGAATTCAGCGTCCCTATCCAAATCCTGTGCGAACGGTCTTCTATAATGGAAGTTATCTGATCGGAAGACAGGGCGCGAGGGTTTCCAGACTCCTGGCGAAACAAGTGTACGCCAAACCCGTCATACCTGCCCAATCCAGACCATGTCCCAAACCACAAATACCCCTTGTGGTCCTGCAAAAAACAGTTGATCGTACTATGGGTCAACCCTATTTCCGAGGAAAGCTGTTCAAAATGCAAAACTGGGGCCTGCGCAGGAGCTATAACCCTCGCTGCAACAAGCAAGACCGCGGAAAACAGGGTAAAACGAAACTTCTGCATACGCTATTTTGTTATTTCAATATCGCACTTATTCAAAAGAATCCAAAGTTGGAGTAGGTGAAAGTCGCCGTAGTACCTCCATTCCCGCACGGCTGTTATGGTAGGGACATTTCCAGGGGCCTGCCTTATCGTTTATCGTATCTGGCTTACCCGTTTCATCTACGGCCCAGAACCATTCACCGCCCTTTTTGTCTATGATAAATCGCTTAATAAATTCCCAGCTTTCCAGTGTTGCGCTTGCAAAACGCACTTCACCGGAAATTTGCCAGGCGTTTAGAAAACCTACCACTGCTTCTGCCTGAGGCCACCAATCCTTATGTTTATCCTGCAACGCACTTCCAACTGCCTCATTGAACAAACCGCCGTCGAGGTCTTGACCTTCTCTGAGTACTGCTTCTGCCATCCGTATAGCAGCGGAACAGGTGCGCTCCAGGAGCAGGGGATCTTCCAGGACTTCCGCAGCTTCTGTGAGTAGCCAAGCTGCCTCAATATCATGGCCGAAGGAAGTAATATCGCCAATTTTTTGCCAATTTTCATCAAAAAACAACTGTAAGTGCCCTTCCTGGTAGCGGATAAATTTCTCCAGGAAGAGATGTATCAAACGTTCAAGGGCATCTTTTACCCTTGCTGAAGGGGCAACCCGTAAGAAATGTGTATATGCTTCGAGGAGGTGGAGGTGGGTGTTCATGGTTTTAGCCGCCTGAGCATCCTTTTCGCTCAGCCGGAGGTCAGCAAGTGGCTGCCAGAAGCGATCTCTGGCTTCCATATATCCATCCTGTTGATAGTCATAGCTTTTGGATTCAATGAGGTCAAAAAGGTCCTGAGCGATTTCCAACGCAAGGGGATTCCCAGAGGCCCGGTAATAAGCCGAATAGGCATATACCCCAAAAGCCTGGGCATAGATTTGCTTTTTATCCTGCACAGGATTTCCTTTGAAGTCCAACATCCAGAAGAGGCCACCTGCCGCTTTGTCCTGGAAAAAAGTATGCAGATAGGTAAATGCCCGTTCTGCCAACTCAAGCCAGGGACCTTGTCCTGGCCAGACCCTGGCGGCTTCCGAAAAAGTCCACAAAATCCGGGTATGGAGGATTACTCCCTTGTGTGCATGGGGATATTTCAACCCATTACCATCAATCCGCCCGATAAAGCCACCGTGGTCATGGTCCGGGGTATTTTTAGCCCACCAGCGCAGGATACGCAAGGACTCAGCTTCGATTTCGGTGCGCAGCAGGGCCATGCGGTCCCTGAGGCCATAGGGCAGGGTTTGAGGAGACCGAAACGGGATCATCTTCGTTGCAGATTTTTATGGATCAATTGCAAACGTTGTTCAACCGATGCAGCGGAGCGCAACCCGTCCGGGGGGGTATTTTTAACATAATCCAGTAAGCGAGCCACTGAAGAAGTAGCGACATGCAGGCGCGTATCCGAGGAGGCATAGTAAATAAAAACCTCCTCCTGTTCATTGACGATCCAGCCATTGCTAAAGACAACATTTGAAACATCCCCTATCCTTTCGCTGCCTTCCGGTGCGATAAAATAGCCACCAGGGGCATGCGTTACGCGCCAGGGCTCGTCGGGGGCTGTCATAAAAAGATAGAGCACATAGCGAAGGCCCGCCGCCGTGTTGCGGACTCCATGTGCGAGGTGCAGCCAGCCCTCTGTTGTTTTGATTGGTGCAGGTCCCTGGCCGTTTTTTACTTCTTTAATAGTATGATACACTTTAGCATCTACTAATTTTTCCTCCAGTACTTCGGCAGCCTCCATGGATTCGGTTAGACCCCAGCCAATCCCCCCGCCGCTGCCAACAGCAATGAAACCATCCTGAGGACGGGTGTACAGGGCATATTTGCCGTCCACAAATTCGGGGTGCAGGACTACATTGCGCTGCTGGCCGGAATTGGATTTCAGGTCCGGCAG
>CAZGOT010000291.1:0-3899 GCA_964527495.1 uncultured Haliscomenobacter sp. | reverse complement strand
TATTCAAAATAATTATTGGCGGCGTCAGCCGCCAAACGACGGCCTCCGGACTTTTCCCACAACCCCATCTTTCGACACAGCCCCATCAGACAACATCAGTTGCCAGCCATATCAGACTATGAAAAGCTATCTTTCTCTGATTAAATTCAGCCATACTATTTGTGCGATGCCTTTTCCCTTGTTAGGATTTTTCCTGGCCAGATTGGTGGTGGAGGAACCCTTCGATGCGCAGATCCTGTTACTGGTAATCCTGTGTATGGTCTTTGCCCGAAGTGCTGCAATGGCTTTCAATCGGTATCTGGACCGGGACATTGACAGAAAGAACCCTCGTACCAGGATGCGCGAAATCCCGTCGGGTATCATCCGTCCCGGGGCGGCCCTCGTTTTTGTGGTAATCAATTCCCTGCTTTTTATCTGGTGCGCCTGGTGGATTAACCCTCTTTGTTTTGCATTATCTCCTGTGGCACTGTTAGTGGTACTGGGGTATAGTTATACCAAGCGCTTCACTGCGTTGTGCCATTTTATCCTTGGTATAGGGCTTTCCTTAGCGCCTATTGGTGCGTATCTGGCGGTTACAGGCACTTTTGCGTGGATCCCTTTGCTTTACAGCGCGGTGGTTTTATTGTGGGTGGCTGGCTTCGACATCATTTACGCGCTTCAGGATGAAGATTTTGACCGCTCCCTGAAATTGAACTCTATACCTGCCGCATTAGGTAAGAAAAAGGCGCTTTTTTTATCAAAATGCCTGCATGTTGGCAGCGCCGTACTTGTACTCGCTACTGCCGGACTACTCAACATAGAATACGATTGCTTCTCCTGGCTGAATATTTTATCTGCTGTCCTATTTATTGGAATGTTATTTTACCAACACACATTGGTAAAGCCTAACGATCTCAGTCAGGTGAACCTCGCCTTTTTTACCGCCAACGGTATCGCCAGCCTGACATTCGCGAGCTTGTTGATCCTGGACATTTTTGTATAAATTACTTGCCGGCTTACTTTCCTCCCTGCTCTACCTCGAGTAAAACCGGTCCTATTTGCTGTCCATGCCAGGTAGGTTCGATCAGGATCTGATGTGCTCCCAGGGATTCTGCGGTATTTTCAGGAGAAACGATATAGGTCCCAGGCGGAAGGTTGCTGAACGCATAGCTGCTATCGGCATTGGGCCAGGTATCCTGGATAAGACGACCGGACTGGTCAAAAAGAAATACTTTTCCAGCATACCGGCGTGCGTTCGTGGACTTGTTCCTCAGGGTACCATGGATTTCGTGCCCGGGTTGGATGGGCACTTCGACGCGCTGGTATTGTGCCGGGGACACATATACCAGGATAACTTTATAGCGATAAGTCCAGAAAATATCTTCCAGTCCGTTGGGGTCGAATAACAAAGTGTAGGCTTTGCCTGCAGGAAGGTAATCAAAGCGGATAATGCTATCCCGGCCGGCTTTTTGTGGTTGCTGGCCTTCCAGACTGGCGCTTGCCCCTGCAGCTGCTGGTTCACCTGGATCGCGCCGGGCGTTGTGGTTGATATCTAAAAAAGGGTAAACCAGTAGTCCCCCTTTGCCCGTGCCCGGGTCTGCACTTGCCTGTATTCCAGGACGCCCATCCTGGAAGAAGAGGTTCCCGGAAATCCCCTGGACTACCTCTCTCTCCTTTTCCCTTGTGGCTATAGTCGTAAATGCACGTAATTTTCCAAGATTACAGGCAAATTGAAGTTGGAAGCTCCCTCTCCCGCGTTGAAATCCTTCCAGGTAACCAGCACTTATTTCGGCATTGCGGGAAAGACGTTGATAATACGCTATTTCCAAACCATATCCCCGCAGCCTGGTGCCCAGGAAGCGGGATTCAGCGCGCAGGGAACTATTCCGCCCCAGCCGTTGGTCTATGGCGATGGACGTAAATAACGCCCCGGGGGCAGCGGAAGGAAAATGCAGGCGGGTGGAAAGATGCAGGCGGGTATGTTGCCAAAACAAAAAAATAAGGTGCTGCAGGCTACTTTGTTGGGTAGAGGAGGTGCCGCGCAGCCAGTCCAGGTCTACGGTAGTCCCGCCCCCCGCTCCCAAAAAGCGGAAACGCGCCGTAATTTCCAACCGATGCCGCTCCGGAAACGGGGAGAACAAGATTGCTGTTCCTTTTTGATATCGCTCGAAGGCGTATGTCGCAGATAATCCCGGTAAGGGACGTGCTACCAGATATAGCAAGGTGCGGGCCTCTGCCGCGTATTCAAAACGCAGGGAAAATTCCGGACTTGGATTATACCGGGTACTCACGAACCAAAGAGGCTTGCCCAACAGGGTGTGGTACTCCAAACCGAGCCCCGATGAAAAACCACGGCCGATAAGGTAAGATATTTCCGGGCGGGTAAACCAGGCCCCCCGCTCCAGGACATGGCCCGCCTGCAACTGATAGGTCCATTGTCCCGTCTTGAGCGTATCTGGTAAGTTGTTGATGATCACGCCAAAATGCGGACTAAAAGTGCGGGCGATCGCTGGACCCCTGATATGGCCAACTTGTAGGTTCCGCCATGTTCCTGCCCGATTTTGCTGCAATGCCCAGGTAAATTGTTGTTGCCGCCAGTCAAACTTTTCCCGTGAACGGAAATATATAGCCGTCTGCGCATGTCCACCCAGCAGCCCGGCAGCCCCTTTTATACGCCCTTCCGCTATGCCTACTGGTCCACGGTTGAGGTAATTCAACTGATAATCAACGGCACCTCCCCTCCACAGGTAAGGCGAAGTGCCGATGAAGAGGTCGGGTGCAGTCATCGTACTATAAAGCTGGGAAGGTGCCGATGCGGGGATATTTCCAAAATACCCGTCCATCTCAACGGCAAGGTCCTGGAAATGGAACGCTGTCTTAAGGTTGAAAATACTATCCCACAAGGGTAGGGCCAGGAAAAATTCCCCCGTCGTAACCCTTAAATTCCCGGGGACGGGTTTGATTTGCCCTTTGGAAAATACGATGCGGCCGGAAGGCGCCATAAGCAGTGGTTCCGCTTGTCCGGGCCAGAAAATCTGGAGTTCCCCACCCGGGTTTGTCCAGCGGTGCTCTACTTTGATGAGGGAAAGGAGCTTTGTAACGGGAAGCTTGAGTTGCTGACCCGCAACCAGCGCATTGATTTCAAAATGCCCTACCCGGCTTACCGAGACCAGAATAAGCACCTCCTCTTCCTCTTCTGCTGTTCCTGACGGCAGGGCATAGCAAAGGCAGCAAATAGCAAGGCTTGCCCAGAGAAAAAGGGCCATCCTGCGGACCAGCATTTTCTTTTGTTCCATCAAACAGGGCTTAGGGTTTGTCAGGGTATTCGGAGGGGTAAGCGGGAAATGGCCTCGCCTGCTTGTTCCCTGGCTCCATAGCGGATTAGCAAAGTGCCCTGGCGAAGATCGTGCCCACTGGCAAGGTCCAGGGGCAGGGCGAATTTCCGCATTCCCGAGGAGGTGTACAGCGAAATGCCTTTCTGTGTTAGGAGGTTGATGACCCGCTGGTCTGCTGTTACCACATCTACCGTGAGATCCCCGGAGGTAGATTTATCCCCGTAGCGGCGGATAGCAAATTCCAGCAGGGGAGCAGGGGAATGATCGAAATTCAGGCGGATATCGGTGATTTCTGTCTCGGAGGAGAGGTTACCTTCCCGGACAAGTACCGGGATAGTTACGCCGTAAACAGGGTTAAGCCGGATGCTAAGGGGTTGGTCACCACTTCCTTCCGGGGTAGAAGCACGCTGCTGATCGCTGGCATCCATGCGGAAAAAGAGGTGGGAGCGGTATTCTCCCCCGGGCATATCTGGTTTTGGCAGGTACTGTAGCCTCAGCGTTTGGGAGGCATTGGGTGCAAGGGCAAATTTCCGAGGGAAGAACCGCACAAAGCGGCTTGCGTAGAACCCTGCTGCCTCCGGCTCC
>CAZGOT010000290.1:0-3918 GCA_964527495.1 uncultured Haliscomenobacter sp. | reverse complement strand
GACATTTTGCCTCATTTTGCAAAGCAAAATGAGGCAAAATGTCGTTCATTCAAAACTTTATTTCGCCGCCGTAGGCGGCGGAATACTTTCTACACAACCTCAACCCCTCAAAAAATTCTTATTTCGTTGCCAGACGGCTATTGCGGTAGCTATACATAAAATAAACTGCCAGCCCCACCGCCATCCAGCCAAAAAATACCAGCCAGCTTTTGGCCGGGATTTCAATCATCAGATAGGCACAGGACAGCAGGCCGAGCACCGGGATGAGGGAGAAATTCCGCAAAAACGAGAGGACTGCCATACTGATGGCCAGTAAAAGAAAAAACAGGAATAAAACTTCCTGATATCCTTCGTGGCCGATATTGGCAATGGCAGCCTGGGTGCGGTCGCGGGAAAAGTACAGGAAAGCGCCAATTAATACAGGAATGATAAATTTGCCATTGATGTAAGGCAGATTGAATTTACCAGGCCCTTTCTCGATACGGGGTAGCAGCAGGACACCTCCGCATACCAGAAAAAACGCAAACAAGGTGCCAATACTTGTTAGATCGGTGACCAGCAAATCGTCTATGAACACTACTGGTATCCCTACCAAAAGCCCAGTAACTATAGTGGCAAAGCCTGGGGTTTTGAATTTGGGGTGCACACTGGAAAAACGACGGGGCAGGAGACCATCCCGGCTCATCGCCATCCATATCCTGGGCTGCCCGAGCTGAAAGACCAGGAGTACGCTTGTAGCTGCTACTACTGCACTGACCGATACCACGAAACCAATGCGTTGCATGCCGAGCTTTTCAAACACAAAAGCGATTGGATCGGTAACCCCTTCAAATTCGGTATAGTTGACCATTCCGGTTATGACCAACGTAGTGACGACGTAAATCAAAGTGCAGATCAGCAGGGAATAAATCATGCTTCTGGGAAGGTCGCGCTGCGGATTTTTACACTCTTCCGCAGTGGTGGAGATAGCATCAAACCCGATATAGGCAAAAAAAACGGCGGATACACCGCGCAACACGCCGGTCATGCCATTGGGAAGGAAAGGAGACCAGTTTTCGGTGGTGCCTTCGGAGAAAATATACCCCAACCCGACCATGGCAACAAATGCGAGGATGATGATTTTCAGCCAGACCATGGCGTTGGCACTGTTCTTACTCTCCTTGATGCCGATAAATGCCAGCCAGGTGACGAACAGCACTACCAGGAGGGCAGGGAGGTTTATAATGAACTTGATCCCGAGGAAGGTCGGTGCCTGGTGATACGGCATATTTTGGATATCTTCCCCATTAGCCAGGGCAGCCTCATAAGCGATTTTTGCGGGCTGATAACCGATGGTCAGCCAGTCTGGCAGGTGCATGTCGACCGCCTGGATGATATTGTTAAAATATGCACTCCAGGAAATCGCCACAACAAAATTCCCGATGGCATATTCCAGAATCAGTGCCCATCCGATAATCCAGGCAACTACCTCTCCGAAAGTGACATAAGAGTAAGTATATGCACTGCCGGAAACCGGCACCCTGGAGGCAAATTCCGCATAGCACAAGGCGGTGAAACCACAGGTAATGGCGGTAATGATGAACAAGATGCTTACGCCAGGCCCTCCCTGATACGCTGCGCTTCCAATAGTGGAAAAAATACCAGCACCTATGACTGCAGCAATACCCAGAAAAGTCAAATCCCTGACGCCTAGGGTTTTGTGCAGGCTCAATCCATGGATTTCCTCCTCCGGGGATAGACTGTCCATGGGTTTTTGGCGAAATAATTGGGCAATTTTCATATTGACGGTTTTTTCCCGTCTAAGAAAAGGAATTTTTACTACTTGAAGGAATTTTTGTTCGTCCGACAAGGGAGTTTACAGCTTTTTAAAGGTATAACCAATAAACTCTACGCAGAAAAAGTGGTTTCTGGAATATGCAGCATCCGGAAATCTCTATTGTTTGGTTTAAGCGGGACTTGCGCCTTCGCGACCATGCACCTTTGACAACAGCAATCGCTGCTGGCCGGCCGGTATTGCTCTGTACTTTTTTTGAACCTTCTCTGATTGCTGCTCCGCAATACGATATCCGCCACTGGAGGTTCCAGTACGAGTCGGTCGAGGATCTTCGCCGGCAGTTGGCGCCTTACAGCGCTCCGCTTTATCTTATTCATGGAGAAGTGCAACATGTATTGCAGCGGCTTGCAAATCATTTCAAAATCAAGGCACTCTATGCCCATCAGGAGACTGGCCTGAAAATAACTTTTGACCGCGACCTGGCGGTACAGCGATTTTGTGCTGCGGAGGAAATTGTCTTTCAGGAATTCCGACAGGACGGTGTATTCAGGGGCTTACGCAGCCGGCTGAACTGGCAGCAACGATGGGAGAGGGAGATGTCTCAGCCGCTGTCGAATCCAGATTTAAAAGGCCTCCGCACGGTTGTGCTACCGCCCGCACTGGAAGATGCACTTACTGGCGCGCCCCTTCCCACTGCGTTTCTGCAACCGGACGTTCATTTTCAGCCGGGAGGGGAGACGTATGCCCGCAGGTATTGGAATAGTTTCCTCGAAGAACGGGCACGGCAGTATTCCCGGCATTTATCCAAGCCGGAACTAAGCAGGAGAAGTTGTAGTCGTATTTCGCCATACCTGGCCTGGGGCAATATCAGCGCAAGAGAGCTGTATCAAAGCGCTGTTGTGGCTAAAGAGCGGACAGGTTTCCGGCAACCCCTGGAGAATTTCCTTTCCCGCTTGTGGTGGCGCAGCCATTATATGCAGAAACTGGAAAGTGAATGGGCAATCGAATTTGAACCTATCAATAAAGCGCTGCGGGATTTAGATCGTGGCTTCGACCCGGATATATACGCTGCCTGGGCAACTGGCCATACGGGTATTCCACTCGTAGATGCCTCTATGCGCTGCCTGCACGCCAACGGCTGGATCAATTTCCGTATGCGGGCTATGTTGGCTACATTCATCACCTTTACCCTGTGGCAAGACTGGAAGGCTGCTGCTACACATCTGGCCCGTTTGTTTCTCGATTTTGAGCCTGGCATTCACTATGCACAATTTCAGATGCAGGCAGGATTGACGGGGTATCACCCCTTGCGCATTTTTAACCCTACTGTGAATGCGCAGCGCCATGATCCGGAGGGGCATTTTATCCGTACCTGGGTGCCGGAGTTAAAGCAGTTACCCGCTCCGCTGATCCATACCCCCTGGACAATGACGGAGATGGAACAGCATTTCTACCAATGCCGTATCGGCAGCGATTATCCTTTTCCAGTGGTAAATTATGAGGAGGCCACCCGTCGTCACAAAGAGCGTTATTGGACCTTTCGCAATACACCTGTCGTAGTCGCCGGCCTTCCCGAAGTTTGGGAGCGGCATTGCCTGCCACAAAATGTAGAAGGGTATAAAAACAGCAATGCCTCCGTCCAGGAGTAAGTCCCAGGCAGTGAAAAAAACACTGTCAGGCAATGCGCCTATCCTATCCTTTCTTCAATAAATCCCGGATTTCAGCGAGTAATTCTTCAGAAGTTGGACCAGCCGGCGCAGGCGCTTGCACTTTCTTCAGTTTGTTGACCGTTTTGACGATGGAGAAAAGGGCAAGAGCTACAATCAGGAAAGAAATGACGGCATTGATAAATTTTCCGTAAGCCAGCACTACTCCGCCTGCCTGCCGGATTTCTTCAACCGAAGAAAGGTTAATAGAGGTATCGGCTGGGCTTTTCAAGAGGATAAACAGATTACTGAAATCCGGTGTGCTGGAAATACCGGCAATCAGGGGCATCAGGATATCATCTACCAGCGAAGATACGATTGTTCCGAATGCGGCACCAATGACGATACCTACGGCCATGTCGAGCATGTTTCCTTTCAGGGCAAATTCTTTGAATTCTTGGAACATGGTTCAGGTTTTGTAGGTGAGGAAAAAGTATT
>CAZGOT010000289.1:0-3932 GCA_964527495.1 uncultured Haliscomenobacter sp. | reverse complement strand
GGTACAACTCATACTAGACTATTATAGATTGCCTCATATCTAAATTGACAGCTTCGGCAATACCAATTTTATTCTCGGACATGTCCAACCCGCATGGATGATGGGGATGAGCAACCAATTCAAATACAAAAACCTCTCCCTTAGTTTTACCCTGGATGCCCAAATTGGCGGTTCTATTTACAGCTCCTCCTATGCATCGGGATCTTCCTCCGGTACGCTGGATAATACGGTCAGAGGAAGAGATGGGTGGTATAAAAGCGAATCCGAGCGTATCGCCCTGGGATATACCCCCGCCCAGTGGATCCCTACCAATGGACTTCTGGTCGAAGGGGTAGATAAAAAAGGTGAGCCAAAACGAAATTATGTGAACCCGCAACAATACTGGGCGCGAATGGCTTCTATCAACGAATCTGCCATTTTTGATGCTTCTTTCATCCGGGTTAATGAAGTTGCTTTAAGTTATAATTTCGCCTTGCGCAAGTCCAGAAGCAATAATCCCCGCTCACTGGCTCTTTCCGTTTTCGGAAGTAACCTGGGATTCTTATACCGGAAAACGCCAGGCTTTGCCCCCCAGTCCTCCTTCTCGTCCGGAAAGTCACAAGGTATTGAACTATTTGCTTTTCCTATCGCCCGCAGTGTAGGTGCCAAAATAAATGTCCAATTTTAATTCATCTGACATGAAATTTTTCCTCCTCTTTCTATGCGCACTTGCCTTCCTCCTGCTCCCTGTGTCCTGCACGGAAAATTTTGAGGAAATTGACTTTCCCGCAACCGCATCCGTTTCTACTGATGCCAATGGCCTTTTTACCGTGGCTACACAACGCGGAAGTATGACCTGGTATATGTTTGACCGCGCTCAGCGGCTTACGGCCAATTTATATATGCAGTATAATACGATTACCGGGGTGTTCCCCACGGATTACTATGAACCTTCTTTTGGTATTTTTACCGATATCTGGGACAGGTCTTATGGTGACCAAAATTTTGAATTTGCCCCGCTTTTCTATGCCCATCACACCATAGAAGTGAGCGCTTTGCGGGAAAACCCGCATAAAGAAGGCATTGCCCGCATCTGGAAAGCCTTTTTGTTTCAAAGAATGACCGATATGTACGGGGATATCCCCTACTCCACTGCATTCACTTCTTCCCAGCCCAGTTTTGACCGGCAGCAGGATATTTACAAAGACCTGGTGGAGGAAATCAAAAAAGGCAAACAACTCCTTGCCCAGGCAGGGAATTTCCCTTCTTATGGCAATGCGGATCTCATCTACCAGGGCAACCTGAAAAAATGGGAAAAATTTGCCAATTCCCTACTCCTCCGCATGGCCTTAAGGGTAATCCAGGTAGATCCACAATTCAGCCGTTCGATTATTACTGCGATTGGCAACGGCCCCTTGATGGAATCTAACTCGGATAGCAATAAAATGCTTTGGGATGGTTCCGTTTCTAATATTTACTTCCGAAATCCGATTCTGGTTACAGAAGTTTTCAATAATACCCGCATGTCGGCGACTATGGTGGATTTTCTAAAAAACAATAACGATCCCCGCCTTCCGCTCTACGCTAAGCCCGCTGAAACAGACCGACAGTACCGCGGCCTGAAAAATGGCCTTAATCCTGATGGCCAATCGGTTTTTGATGATAATTATTTCAAACAGTTCAGCAGGCTGGGACCCGTTTTTATTGAGGAAAACGGTGCCACTTACAACATGCACTATGCAGAAGTGTGTTTCCTGAAAGCAGAGGCTGCACACCGGGGCTTAATTCCAGGAAGTGCGGCACAATTTTATAACGAAGGGATTCGCGCAGCAATTGAAATGTATGGGTTTACTAATGCAAATGAAATCCAGAAATATATTGATCAGCCCCAGGTTAGGTTCAACAGTGCAAAGGCCATTGAGCAGATTATCACGCAGAAGTGGGTATCCCTCTGCATGAACGGCGTGGAAGCCTGGGCAGAGAAAAGAAGGACTGGCTTTCCCATCCTTCCCTTGCCAGAGTTTAAAGGCCCCGTCAATAATGGTAAGTTTCCAAGGCGTCTGATATACAGTGAATCAGAAAAGCGACTCAACCAGGCAAATACCCAGGCTGCTGTGACCCGCATGGGTGGCGACGACCAATCCATCCGGGTATGGTGGGATGTAAATTAATCTCCCCGGGCGAAAGGAACAGGTAATTATCGTACTGGAACATATTTTAACAAACTAAAAATACATGCCTTATGCAATACCGCCAACATTTCCTTCTCTTGATTTCCCTGCTCTTGCTTGGATGGTTGACTTCGTGTAAAAAGGAGCCGCAGCTCTCGAGCCAGTCTTCTATTCTCAGCTTTTCCTTTGCGACTCCACCAGCAACCGGGACCATCACGGGTACGAATATTGCCGTTTCCGTTCCTTTTGGGACAGATCTGACTAGTCTGGTGCCTACTATTTCTATTTCCGAAAAAGCGACGATTTCTCCCGCCAGTGGTCTGGCCAGGAACTTTTCTTCGCCGGTTACGTATATTGTCACGGCAGAAGATGGCATTACAGAGACGGCCTATACGGTGACTGTGACGGTACAGGATCCAAAAGAAGTGGTCATTTCTGCTTTTGAAGTAAATGGAGCAATTTCGGTAGCTATTGATCAAGGAGCCAAGACCATTACGGTAAATATGCCGGATGGGGCCAATGTTAAAGCGCTTAGCCCTAAAATTACGACCATTCCCGCCGGTGCCACCGTCGCCCCTGGCTCTAATGTGGTTCAGGATTTCACTAATCCGGTAACTTATAAAGTCACGCAGGGGGCTACTACTGCTTCTTATACCGCAACAGTTAAATTCGTTGCGTATGGATTGGATTTCAAAAAAACAACTATCCGCTTTGATGCCTGTGTAGCCTCCAGTACCCTCGTACCTGAAATGGCCACAACCGGGGATAATGAGCGTGGTTTTTCTATGAATAGCGGCCACGTCTATCTGGCGGATAAAGGGGAAAACCAGGTGTTTTTTTATAAAAATGATGGTTCGAGCAGTACAGCAGGCACGTTGAAGAAAACCGATGCTGCTGGTGCCTCCATCGTGGCAGGTGGTATTTTCGGCATTTCCGATGTGGTTGCTACCGAGAAAGGCATTATTGCATGCAATATGAACTGGGCTGGTGGAGCTTTCCGGGTATATCGCTGGGCAAACAATACCGCTCCCGCTGAACTGCTGCTATCCTTCCCTGCTACTTTTGATGGGAGCAACCTCAGACTGGGCGACAATATTAATTTTGCGGGAGACCCTTATGGCAACGGAAAGCTGTATGCCATGGCTTTTCCCGGAACCAATTCCGTTGTAAATAATAACTTTGTGTTGGTTTGGAATGTCGCCAACGGTGCGGTTACCAACGCGACCAACCCCACGCGGATAGTCTTCAAAGACCTCATAAAGGCAGGTAACTACGGTTATGTTGAGCCTGTTTCTGCCGACGGAAAGAACTATCTGCTGGTGAACGGGGCCGAAATGGTGCCAACCCTCTATTCTGAAGATGGGGCTACTAAATTTACCTCTATTGAAACGGATGCCATAGGGGTGCGTACCCATGGAGGAAAAATTGTCGAAATCAATAGCGGCCGCTACCTCGTGATGGCCCTCCCGGGAAGCGAAGGCTCCACTATTCGCGCTGCAGGCCTTGTCGTTTATGATATTTCTAATGGCACATTGGTGGAAGCTATGCAAGGACTTACTGCTGAAGCTGTAAGGACTAAGCTGGTATTTACCTCTTCCATTGGACAGCAAGTGAATGGGAATACTGCAGCAGATGTAAGCGTATTCGTCAACCAGGCAACGAAAAAGGTTTGGATGATGGCTGGTGCCGCAAATAATGGCTTTAGAGTAGTGGAGGCTCCCGTAACGCAGTAATAAAATAAAAATATGCTTTGGCGTCATCAGCCGCCAAAGCATATTTTTA
>CAZGOT010000288.1:0-3936 GCA_964527495.1 uncultured Haliscomenobacter sp. | reverse complement strand
ATGTCTCTCTGGAGCCTTGTTGTATTTTTGGGAAGACCCCACCATGTACCAATCTGATTTTAGCACATCAAATCCCCCGAGTCGTAATTTCCTGCCTGGACCCCTCCCCTGCTGTGAATGGTAGAGGTCTGGAAGTACTTCGTGCGGCGGGGGTCGAAGTTATTTCCGGCGTTCTGGAAACAGAAGGGCAGGAACTTATTGCGCCTCGCCGTACCTTTGCCTGTCACCACCGGCCTTATATACTCCTGAAATGGGCCGAAACGGCGAATGGTGGAATGGCAACTTCCGATAATTCCACCTTTTCTATAAGCAATGCGTGGAGCAAAAGGCTGGTACATCGCTGGCGTATGGAATCAGATGCTATTCTGGTGGGGCCTGGAACCGCACTAGCCGATAATCCCAGGCTGGACAATCGCTACTATTCTGGCAAATCTCCACTCCGGGTTGTTCTCGATCCGAACTTGCTGCTGCCCGATGCGCTACACGTCTTTGACGGATCTGCCCCAACGATTAGGGTACATGACAAAAATACGGCTAGCTCCGGCAGGCATTCTAACAATTGGTCTGCACTTGCAGTAGATTCCTTGCCTGAGCTTCTGCATGCCTTGTACCAAATCCCTGTGGGTATTCTCCTCGTCGAAGGGGGGCCAAAAACCCTTGAAAGTTTTATCCACGCAGGTTTATGGGACGAGGCAAGGGTGATAACCTCCAAAGGCCACTTTTTGGAAAATGGAAAGCCCTCGCCGCCGCTTCCTGTGCCCTATTCCCAGGAAATGCACTTGGGTAGCGACCGAATCAGATGGTATTTCAACCCAAAGCGTTAAACTTTTTTTAAAATTGCCTATAGATTCCACAAAAGAGGTGCAGGGATTGTTGCTTTTCTGCAGGTTTATGCGAATTGGGTTGCGGGGGCACTTGCAGGAGAGGTTGTCATTTTCGATCAAAAAGCTGGATTTCTTTCTCTTAATCGCCTTTTTGCGGACGAAAAACTGTCCCCTGACAAGCCATCGCGCTAAGTCTGCTTCATTTCCGTCGCCGCCAGCGGCGGGCACAATTGTACTCTTATGCGACATATTCTCCAGATTTCAGCCAGCATCTATCTTGCGCTTTTCAGTATTGCTACCGGGTTTGCCCAAAAGGCCTTTCTGCCGCAGCAAACTGTGGCGGCAATGCCTCCAAAGCTAAAATGGAGAGATTTGGAAGATGCAGGCCACCTTAATGAAACCAGAGGCAAGACCCTGGTGAGTATCTACACAGACTGGTGTAGTTGGTGCAGGAAAATGGAAACGGAGACGTTCACCCACCCTGAAATTGTAGGCTATCTGAAAAGCAATTTCCAACTCGTACGCTTCGATGCCGAACAGAAAGGAACAGTTGAATTCGATGGGCGTACCTATGGGCCTGTCCGAATCGGACAGCGCGTTTATAACGAACTGGCCTATAGTCTGCTCAACGGGCGCATGGCTTTCCCTGCTTTGGTTTTTTTAAATGAAGATTTAGAGGTCCTCCAGGTTATTCCCGGTTTTAAAACCCCGCAGGAATTGCTGCCTATACTGGTATATTTCGGTTCTGACGAATACAAGTTCAAGCCCTGGCCTGTTTTTCTGAAGTCCTTCCGATTGCAGGAGTAAGCCCCTCTCCTACCTACGCCGGGACGTCTTAACCCCCAATACGGAGAGCAAACTCCGGGTAAGCTCCCTTGCAACGGTACGACCTACTTCCTTGGTCGTGGGGTGCCTGATGATGTCTTCAATAAAACTCCGTTCCCCTTTTTGGGTTCGGCTGGAGGCCTTACTTGCCTTCTCGAGCTCCTTTTGGCGGGCTTCCGCGACATCGGCTTCTTTTAGGACGTCCATTTTTTTCTGTAGGATTTCTTTTGCACTGTCGCGGTCTATCACATTTTTATACCTGGAAGCAATTTGCGAATTCCGGACGAACTGGTCCAACTCTGCTTCGGTCAGGACATCCATCCTGGACTGTGGCGCCCGTAGCAGGGTGTAGGCAAGCGGCGTTGGAATGCCCTTCTCGTTCAAAACAGTAATCAGCGCCTCTCCAGTTCCGAGTTGGGTAAGCAGTTCATCAACAACATAATATGGCGATACTGGAAAGTTCTCCGCTGCCAGCTTAATTGCTTTGCGGTCTTTAGCGGTAAATGCCCGCAGAGCGTGTTGGACCTTCATTCCTAGCTGGCCTAAAACGGCATCCGGAACGTCCACGGGGTTCTGCGTGATAAAAAACACCCCCACCCCTTTGGAGCGGATGAGTTTCATAATCACCTCAATTTGATCCAGGAGGGCATCGGTTGCTTCCTCGAAAATGAGATGGGCCTCGTCAAAAAAGAGGACGAGTTTGGGCAATTCGGGATCCCCTTCCTCCGGAAAGGTGCTATATATTTCAGCAAGGAGCTGCAACATGAACGTAGAAAATAATTTTGGCCTGCTTTGGATATCGGTCAGCCGAACAATGGAAATGACGCCCCTGCCCTTATCGTCAAATCTACACAGATCGTCTACGTCAAAGGATGGCTCTCCGAAAAATTTATCCGCGCCCTGCTGTTCAAGCTCGACGATTTTCCGAAGGATTGTTCCGGAAGAGACCGAGGACATCGCACCGTATTTAGCTTCGATTTCTTCTTTCCCAGGACCCGTAATATATTGTATAGCGCGACGCAAATCCTCTAAATCTACCAAAGGGATTTGCTGATCGTCACAATATTGAAAAATAGCCGCGAGTATCCCCGATTGTGCGTCGGAGAGTTCCATTAACCTGGCGAGGAGCACGGGGCCGAATTCCGTAACGGTGGCCCGAAGGCGTAGGCCCTTTTCATCGGACAAACTCAGAAATTCTGTTGGGTTATCAGCAGGAGAAAACGGGCATCCGATTTTTTGATGCCGTTCTTCAATCCGGGCATTGGAAGCTCCGGGCATAGCGATACCACTTAAATCCCCTTTGACATCCATCAGCAAAACTGGGACGCCGGCAGAAGAAAGCTGTTCAGCGAGGACTTGCAAGGTCTTGGTTTTACCTGTACCAGTTGCCCCGCTTATCAACCCATGCCGGTTAAACATCCGCAGAGGGGCACGCACAGGTGCTTCCGGGATGCACGTTCCCTCAAATACCGGTGCACCCAGGAAAATGGATGGCCCTTTGAAGGTATATCCTGCTGAAAGCTCTTCAATAAATTTTTCTTTTTGTGACATATTTTCAAAATTGAACTTGTTTAAAGAACCCGGGTGGCTGCTTGAAATATCATTATCAGTAACCCGATAAAAAGAACCACCAGCAGGATAGCCTTAAGCGCGGAGCCTTTGCTGGTGGCTTTATGGTTAGTCCGGAACTTTGCCATTTTCCTGTTTAATTTGTAAAGAGCGTTATCCGCACGAGACACAAAAATAGTAAATTGCAGGAAAAAGGCTAAAATGCTTCATATTGGAATTACTGGCGGCATTGGCAGTGGCAAAACGACCGTATGCAAAATCTTTGAGATACTGGGCATTCCTATTTATTACGCGGATATGCGTGCGAAATGGCTGATGGAACACGACCCTACACTCCGCGAGAGTATAATCGGGCTTTTAGGTGAAGAAGCCTATGCCGTGGAAGGGCGTCTAAACCGAGGTTGGATTGCATCCCGGGTTCTTGCAGATCCGGGACTTTTGCAAAAACTTAATGGATTGGTTCACCCTGCTGTAGCTATAGATGGGCACACATGGCAGGAAGCGCAAAGTGGAGTTCCTTATACGTTGAAAGAAGCGGCTCTTTTGTATGAAAGCGGCAATTACCGCTCTCTGGACAAAATCATTGTCGTGACAGCCCCCCTAGAAGTAAGGATCGCGCGTGTGACGGAACGCGACAAAGCCTCCCGGGAAACAGTCCTGGGTTGGATTTCCAAGCAAATGCCGGTCCATCCGCAGTTGCGGCACGGGGGGGCAGACG
>CAZGOT010000287.1:0-3948 GCA_964527495.1 uncultured Haliscomenobacter sp. | reverse complement strand
TTCTTATGATCAAATCAACGTGCGCCACCCACTGCAGGATAAATTTGGTCAAGGACTAAACGGCATATGGAGTGCAACGGCCAGCCAGTCCTGTGGGGATAAAATCGCGGACCGCAGTGGCGCTCCGGACGAAGTCGTGACCAACCGCGACCGCTTCGTTGCAGCCAATGGAACCGTCTATTATCCGGTTACAAAGAAAAATTTGCGGGAAACCTTCAACGAATCCAACTTCGATGCAGTCTTCAGAAATGGAGAATTTTGGCAAAATGATCTTTCTATAAGTGGCGGAAGCGATAAATCCACCTTCTTTTTCAGTTTTGGCAACCTAAACCAGGAAGGTATCATTCGCGGCAGTGATTATAACCGTACCAATTTAAGGCTTAACAACCAAACTTTTCTCAGCAGCTGGATGAACATGACCACGCGTGCATCCTATACCCGCACCACCTCTAACCGTATCCAGCAAAGCTCAAACATTGACGGTCTGTATCTGTCGCTGTTGCGCAACTCGCCGGATTTTGATATCCGCGACTATATTGGTACGTATTACAATGCTGCAGGACAGGCATTCCCAAATGCGCACCGTGCATACCGCCGCCACCTGGGCTATCCCAATCCGGCCCATGGCAACCCGATTTGGATTACCGATGAACAAAAAGGCACTACCGATGTGGACCGCTTTATTGTGAATTCTGAGCTGAATATTGATCCACTTCCCTGGCTGAAATTTACCTTGAGGGGCGGCGTAGATGCTTATTATGACAAAAGGTTATACTTCTTTCCTATTCTGAGTGCTGGAGCCCCCAATGGAGAGCTCTTCCAGGATGATATCTCCGAACGCGAAGTAAACTTTGATGCTATTGCCAAAGGTTCTTTCAAACTTGGAAAAGATATCAACTTACTTGCCACTATGGGCTGGAACTATAATGACCGGCAGCGGAACCTGGTCTACACCTCCCTTGTAGGTTTTCAGGTGGACTACCGCAAGCCAATTACTGCCCTCAATGCCAGCAACGATGCTTCCAGTATGGAGCGATTGCAACGCTTCATCCGCTCCAACAGGGGATATGGGGTACTTTCTTTTGACCTCTTTCAGCAGTTGTACGTGAATATGAGCGGAACTATGGAAGCCGCCTCTACAGTAAACGGCAGCTTTTTCTACCCTTCTTTCGATGCCGCATGGCAGTTTACCAAGCTCCCTGGGCTTGCAGGCCAAAAATTCCTGAGCTTTGGCAAAGTCCGGGCTTCCTGGGGACAGGTGGGGGTACAACCTGCACCACACCGATTTCAGACGCTCGCCGAATCCGGTTTCACCTATTCCTCTTACAGCGACCCTCTCGCAAGTACACAATTTGGTGGTGGCTACCGGATCAACAACAACCAGGGTAATCCCAACCTGCGTCCGGAAATCAAAACGGAGTATGAGTTTGGTGCTGACCTGCGTTTCGCCGCCAACCGAATCGGTTTAGCGGCTACTTACTATAAAAACCAGATCAATGACCTGCTCTTCGATGTAGCAACCGCTGCTTCAACAGGTTTTACCACCATTTATACCAATGGCGGAAAAATGGAAAACCGCGGCATTGAACTGGAACTCGATGGGGATATCATCAAGAATAAATCCTTCAACCTCAACCTGTATGCCAACTGGAACAACAACCGCAATGAGGTTTTGGATATCCTCGGTGTGCAGTCTATTGACCTCACCACGCAGTCCATCAGCTCGCGTGCGGTCCAGGGACATCCGCTCGGTGCTCTTTGGGGAACCCAAATAAAACGGAAGGCCGACGGCAGTATAGATTTCGATGTGAACGGTTTCCCGCAAATTGCCAATACCCAGGGAGTGATCGGTAATCCCAACCCCGACTGGCGTGGTGGCCTGGGTACCAGGGCAGGCTGGAAAGGTATTACCCTTAACGTATTATTCGAACATTCTCAAGGCGGGGATTATGCCGAACGCACCCGCTTCATCCTTCGAAATTTTGGCACCCACGCCGATGTAGGTAACGAAGTAACGCTCACCCAGCCATTAAAAAACGTCACGGGTAAAGAATTTGCCGCTGGTACAGTAGTAAGAGGTAATATTGGCGATTTTGGTGCCGGTCCGGTATTACTCGATCAGGCATGGTACACTGGTCGCGGAGGAGGCCTGGGCGATGCCGTAATCAACGAACTTGCCATTGGGGATTTCACCTGGACGCGCCTGCGCGAAGTGTCATTGAGCTACAACCTCAACAGTTCCGGGTTCCGCAAAAAGACGAAACTCTCTTCGGCAGTCTTTACCGTAACCGGTCGTAACCTCTGGCTGAAAACCGATATCGTAGGGATTGACCCCGATACGAACCAGTTTGGCGTAGACAATGGTTTCGGGATTGACTATTTTACCAACCCAGGGACGCGTTCTGTATTGTTCTCCCTGCAAATAACTTATTAAATTCGACCATCTCTAGAGATGGGCTAAATACACCATTCCAATATGAAAACAATTAAGATTTTCTTCTATATCCTGTTAGGGCTTTCGACAGTTGCCTGCGAAAGCTTGGTGGAGGGGATCAATGACGATCCAAACAACATCCCCATTGATGCCGTCACAGCAGCTAATTTTCTGCGAGGTGCCCAACTTGCCAACGTGCAGGTACAACTCGGGCATGAGCAAAGGATTACTTCCTCCTGGTCCGGTCATTTTGTAGGCTATCAAAACCTGTACAAATCTTTGTACGAGTATAACTTCACATCAGCAGAATCCAATGGATTTTGGTCTTTCACGTATCAGGCTGTAGCGAACCAGGCTCGCCATATCCGCAATACAGCCCCCACGGATAAACTCCTTGTGGGTATAAGTAAGGTACTTGAAGCCCATGCCATTGGGACTCTAGCAGCTGCATATGGCGACATTCCTTACAGTGAAGCACTCAAACCTGAAATTTCAGATCCAAAATTTGATGGCCAGCGATCGGTGTTCAATGCCCTGCAAACCCTCCTCGACGAAGCAATTGTAGATCTGGGTGCTGCTACACGGCGGACCCTCCCGGAAGACATCTACTATGCCGGAGATAACCTTAAATGGATTGAAGCCGCTTTTACGCTGAAAGCAAGATATTTTACGCTTACAAAAGAGTACGATAAAGCCTTTACTGCTGCTCAGAAGGGGATATCCAAAGTGGAAAATACTATGGTTTACAAGCCGATATCTTCCACGAATTTAAGCGACAAAAATCTGTTGTTTACCCTATTTTCCGGCAGCCGGGCAGGCGACCTTGGCAACCGCACCAGCTTCCTGATTACGACCCTGATCAACCCGTCGAACGCTAATTCCAGAAACAATGCCAAAACGCAGGAAAATGCCAGGCGCACCTATTTGCTCCTCGACGAACGGGTAGGAACCAATAACCAGGGGGTAGCTAACTCTCTGGAGCCTATGACCCTGATTTCTTATGGCGAAAACCAGCTCACCCTGGCAGAGTGCGCTGCAAGGACACAAGGGTTTGACGCAGGCCTCCAAAACCTGAACGCCTACCGGTCAGTACTCGCTTCCGGAAAGGTCTTCAAAAAAATCCTCGCCGCAGATCCTTTAAAGTATGACGCCTACATAGCTGCCGATTTCGCTGCAGGGGGAATGGAAAACAAAGATAATATTGACCCGCTACGCGCCCTCTTGAGGGAAATTGTGGAAGAGCGCTATGTCTCTTTCTTCAACCAGTGGATGGTATTCAATGATGTGCGCAGACTGCGCAAAAGCGACAGCGATATAGCCGTAAAATTCCCGTTAAATACAACTACTGCCAATCGCTATCCCGAGCGGATTATCTATCCTCAAAATGAATTGAATGCCAACTCCAATGCCAAAGAACCTGCTGAAGGGATTTACTTCGTGGTAGAAGTAAATAGGTAGGGGACGGGGGACGGGAGACGGGAGACGGGAGACGGGAGACGGGAGACGGGGGACGG
>CAZGOT010000286.1:0-3950 GCA_964527495.1 uncultured Haliscomenobacter sp. | reverse complement strand
CCTGCCCAGCAGATTGATCTTTCCACTTTGAGTAAGCTCAGCATCAGGAATGTAGGTCCGGCCAACATGAGTGGCAGGATTACTGCGATCGACGCGGTTACTGTGAACCCCAAAATCCTGTATGTCGGTGCAGCATCGGGTGGTGTCTGGAAATCGGAAAATGGGGGGTCGGCCTGGAGACCGGTTTTTGATGCACAGCCTACACAAAATATTGGTGCGCTGCGTATAGACCAGAACAATCCAGAAGTGGTATGGGTGGGTACCGGAGAGGGCAACCCCCGGAATTCCATGAACCTTGGCATGGGTATCTTCAAAAGTGCGGATGGCGGAAAAACCTGGCAGCACCTTGGACTGGAAGCTACCAAAACCATTCACCGTATCTTACTTGATCCCGGCGATTCGCGCACAATATACGTCGGTGCACTGGGTGACCCCTTCACTCCTGGTTCGGACAGGGGCCTGTACAAATCTACCGATGGGGGTGCCAACTGGTCCCGTATTCTTTTTACCAACCCCTCCTCCGGGGTAGGGGATATGGTCATGGATCCCCGAAACCCCAAAAGGCTCTTTGTCGCTATGTACGAGCACCGCCGTACGCCCTACTCCTTTACCTCCGGCGGACCGGGGTCCGGACTTTTCCTCACCGAAGATGGTGGTACAACATGGACACAGCTGACGTCTAAAAATGGCCTGCCGACAGGAGAGCTGGGGCGAATCGGTATCGCCATAGCCCCAAGTAACCCCTTGCGGATGTATGCAAAGGTAGAAGCAGCAAAAAATGCCCTTTACCGGAGTGATGATGGGGGTAAAAACTGGAAGATGATCAACAATGCCCCTAAGTTTACCAATAACCGTCCCTTTTATTTCCAGGAACTTGCAGTAGACAGCAAAGACCCTGACCGTCTGTACAATATTTATCAATCCCTCACCATCAGCCGGGACGGCGGGTTGACTTTTGATTCTATTCCCATGATCCCGGCAGATGAAACAAAAGGTATTCATGCGGATTTTCACGCGTTCTGGGTCAATCCTGCTGATCTACAGCATTTTATCATCGGTGGCGACGGAGGGATTGGGATAACCTATGACCATGGTAGAAGCTGGTATTTTCCGGAAAATATACCCGTTGCCCAATTCTACCACGTCAACGCTGACCAGGAAACCCCATTCAACGTTTATGGTGGCATGCAGGACAACGGCAATTGGTCGGGTCCCGCCTATACCTGGAAACGCGGGGGAATCCGGACGCTTTACTGGCAGTACCTTGTAGGCGGGGATGGTTTTGATATTTCCCCTGACCCGGATAACCCGCGTTTTGGATATGGATCTTCCCAAAACGGCTATTTGTACCGGTATGATAAACTTACTGGATATTATGTTTTTATCAAGCCGCCCGGACCCGATAGCCGTACGCCCTTGCGCTTCAACTGGAATGCAGGGTTCGCCAGGAATCCCTGGAATCCCGATGCCGTGTATTATGGCTCTCAATTCCTCCACTTATCGCGCGACAAGGGGGCAAACTGGGAAATTATTTCCCCAGACCTCACAACGAATAATCCCGAGCACCAGAAAGCAGACTATGGCGGATTGACACTCGATGTTTCGGGAGCAGAAACCCACAATACTATTCTTACCATTGCACCAAGCTACCTCGACAGCCAGCTTATCTGGGTGGGGACCGATGACGGCCAGGTACAAATCACCCGCGACGGTGGAAAATCGTGGGCCAACCTCAGCGGTAATATCCCCGGAATGCCGAAAGGCGGATGGGTGGCCCAGATTCAGGCATCCCGGTACGATGTGGGTACTGCATGGCTGGTAGTCAATAATTACCGGCAGGGCGATTACGCCCCTTACCTTTTCAGGACTACCGATTTTGGACAGACGTGGGTGCGTATGGCCGATGCGACCAAGGTACAAGGCTATGCGCTTTGCGTAGTCCAGGATCCTGTAGAGCCCCGCATCGTCTTTCTGGGTACGGAAAATGGGCTGTGGCTTAGTGTGGATGCAGGTAATTCCTGGCAAGCATTCCGCAATGGTTTCCCTGCTGTTTCGACGATGGATATGGTCATTCAGGAAAAGGAATCCGCATTGGTGGTGGGGACTTTTGGTAGGGCGATATGGGTGCTCGATGATCTCCGGAGCCTGCGGGAAATTGTGGCAGGACGACTAAAACCCGGGATAACAGCATTGCCAGTGAACGATGCCGTGCAGGTAAAAGGGCTGTTTATCGCCCCGCCAGGGAATATCTGGACGGGATTTCATACTACCTTTGAAGGGGAAAACCGGGTTTTTCAAAAAGTTCAGATACCCTTTTATTTGACGGAAAGTGCCGTTGACAGCGAAACCGTTACGGCAACTATCCTGGATGGTGCGCAACGCCAGATACAAAGAATTTTTGCAACAAAGTTGCAAAAAGGATTAAATTATCTGATTTGGAAACTGGACGAGGCTGGTGCACCCATACCTTCTGCATGGGAAAATGAAGATGCCCGGGGCATACCGGTATTGCCAGGCAGGTACACTATTGTTCTGCAATTCCGTTCCAGACAGGACACGGCGTATATCGGCGTCCTTCCGGATCCCCGCTTCCCGTATTCCAAAGATGCAGACGCTGGGCTATATGCCTTTCAAAAAGCTGTTAATATGCAAGCAGGCAAGATTTATGCCTTGCTCAAAGAAATAGACGGATGGCTGGATATCACGGAAAAATTAGAAAAACAGGTTGGGGAGCAGGCAAAAACCCAGGGTCACAACATCCCTGGCACCAGGGAACAGCTTGTGGCCCTGCGCAAGAAAGGTCAGCCGCGGCCCCATGGCCGCCAGGTCGGGGCATGGCAGTCTGCGGTAGTATCGCCCTATGGCCAGATGGAAGAGCTGCAAATGATTGCTGCTGCCCGGACGGTCCTGCCTTCGGCTCAGGATTGGCAGCGGTTGGAGGAAGCGAAAGGGCTTGTGGGGGAATTCGAAACCGGCGTCCGGGATTTTCAGCAAAACCAATGGCAGCAATTTGTAGAAGCATATAAAAAAACCTATCCCTCTATTTTTGGCGAAAAAGGGGAAGGAAAAAGAAAAAAGGATGGATAGATTTGCCTTTTCTATTCCTTTAGAACAAAAATGGTATATCAAAATGAAAAAGAACGTAGCTTTACCCATCTTAACTATTTGTGTAATTTGCTTGTGGACATCCCTGTCTGCGCAACGCATTTCCCTGCATTTCCCATATTTTGGAGGTCAGCAATACGATTTTCTGTTTATGCAGGGCGAGACTGCCGATACCGTACTGTCGGGCACCATTCCGTCCGATGGCCGGGTGATGCTTGAGATGCCGCAGGGCCGCAAAGGATATGCCGGGATGGTGAGGTGGTTGTTGCGATCGGGCGGCGGGCTGGATATGGTTTGGAACGGAGAAAACTTTTCTGTGGAATGTCTGTCACCAACTCCTTCGGAAGAAAACATCGTATTTACGGGCTCGACCGAAAATATTTTTCTGAATAAAAACTTTCATGAACAGGAAGTTTTGCTGGCCCAATATGAAGCGATGGATTTGGCTATAAAAGCCTATTCCCCGGAAGCTCCTGTGTACTCCACCTTTGCGGCTGAGCGCGAGCGACTTCAGAAGGCTTATGTTAGCTTTCAGGACAACCTTAAGGCTTCAAAGCTCTATGCGGCAAGGTTCCGGGAGATTGTCAATTTTACGCGGGGTATGGGGACCACCCTTGGGGCATCAGAAGAAGAGCGCGTGCTGCAGGCAGATGATTTTTTGAGCCGGAAAATGAGCTGGGAGGCCCTGTACACCAGCAATCACTGGGGGGGTGTTATCTACAGCTGGGTGCAGTTGCACCTCTACGGCATCAAAAGCGATTCGGCGCTGGCAGGGAGTGCCCGTCGAATCCTATCCAGGCTTCCAGACCCGGAGCTTTACACGGCCTTTTGTGAGCGCATGGCCT
>CAZGOT010000285.1:0-3957 GCA_964527495.1 uncultured Haliscomenobacter sp. | reverse complement strand
CGAACGTTCCGGTAATCTCTTGAGGTTTGGAACCACAACTACCAGCTTGCGCACTTTCATCGCTTTCAACCCCCAAAGAGGGCTCCTTAGCGCTAAAAGTGCCGGAAAAATCGCAAATCAAAACCTGCATGCGCTATCCCGGGCCGACCTCCTGATTGTGTACCCACAGGAACTTGCCGCCGAAGCAGCACAGCTCGCTGCCCACCGCAGAGAACACAGTGGGCTGGTCGTCGAAACCGCAGAAGTTGGGGCCATTTTCAATGAATTTTCTGGAGGCAAAGTAGATCCGTCTGCTATCCGCAACTTTGCCCGGATGCTCTTTTTGCGCGACCCCAAATTCCGATACCTCCTCCTGCTCGGAGATGGCACCTTCGATCCCCGCAATATCTATGGTTTTGGCAAAGACTTTATACCTACTTTCCAAAATGAATCCTTTAACCCGCTTTTTGCATTTCCCGCCGATGACTATTTCGGTATCCTGGATGCGCAGCCTGGAGCTGACCCGCTCAATGGCCGCCTTCAAATCGCCGTTGGGCGGCTAACCGTCAACTCCACAAAGGAAGCTGGCGACGTCGTCAGAAAAATTATCCACTACGACAAAGCTCCGCAGACCCTTTCTGACTGGCGCAACAGGATGGTCTTTGTCGGCGATGATGAAGACGGCATGCAACACACCGCCGATGCCGATCAGATCGCACAATCCTTTCAGCGCTTCTACCCTATTGCCAACATAGACAAAATCTACCTGGATGCCTTTCCACAGGTTGCCACTTCCGGTGGCACTCGCGTACCTGCAGCCACAGAAGCCATCAACCAGGCTATTTTCAAAGGTATCCTCGTCATGACCTACCTGGGACATGGTGGACCCAATGGCTGGGCACAGGAACGCATCCTTAATATTCCCGATATCCTCAACTGGAAAAATTTCGACCGACTGCCGCTCTTTCTGACAGCAACCTGCTCTTTCACCAATTACGATGACCCCACCTTTACCTCCGCAGGGGAAGAGACACTCCTCAATGCTGGCGGAGGTGCCATCGCCCTAATGACGACCACCCGTGCCGTTTTTGCCAATCAAAATGCCGTTCTGACCGAAAACTCCCTCGATGCATTGTTTCAGAGGCAGAGTGACGGCCGCTACCCCGCGCTTGGTGAAGCGATGCGACTGGCAAAAAATAGTTCTTCTTCCATAGGTATAGTCACGAACTCCAGAAAATTTGCCCTTATCGGCGACCCTTCCCAGCAACTGGCTATCCCTGATTTCAAGGTTATTGCGACTACATTGAACGGCAAAATACCAGGGAGCGGGGCCCCTGATACCCTTGGAGCCCTCCAGCAGGTCACTTTAGAAGGCGCCGTCACCGGGTCTGACGGAAAAATCCTGGAAAATTTTAACGGGGTTTTGTATCCAACGGTTTATGATAAAACCCAGCTTACCAATACCCTTGGACAGGATAGAGGCAGCTATGCCTTTCCTTTCCTGGTGCAACGCAACGTATTGTTCCGTGGCCGAAGCCGCATCGAAAAAGGCCGTTTTCAGTTTCGTTTTGTAGTACCCAAAGATATTGATTATGCGTTTGGGACTGGCCGAATCAGCTTTTTTGCCGCCGATTCCCTATCCCTGCGCACCGCTGGTGGCTTCTCGCAGGATCTCATTATCGGAGGGGAAACGGCTCAGCAACTCACAGACAAAGAAGGTCCGAAAGTAGAAGTATTCATGAATAGTTTTGATTTTGTTGCCGGCAGCACCACAGACCCCAATCCCCTGCTGCTCGTAAGGGTTAGCGACGATAATGGCATCAACGTTGTGGGTAATAGCATCGGCCATGATTTGGAGGCAGCTCTGGATGGGAGCACCCGGCAGACATATACCCTTAACGATTTTTTCTCTACTTCCCTCGATGACTACCGCAGTGGGGAAGCAAGGTTTCCTTTAAAAGACCTTCCCGAAGGACCACACCAAATACGGGTAAAAGCCTGGGATGTCGCCAATAACCCCGCAGAGGGGTTTACCGATTTCATTGTTGCCGGTTCCGGTAAAATTGCCCTTCAGCATGTGCTCAACTATCCCAACCCATTTACCGACCGCACCTGCTTTCAGTTTGACCTAAGCCTTGCCAATCAGGAGCTAGATGTACTCATCCAGATATTCACTGTTGCCGGCAGGCTCGTAAAAACCATAGAGCAAACTATTTATTCGGATGGCGCCTTGCGGCGTGATGACTGTATCGAATGGGATGGTCGCGACGACTTTGGGGATGAGCTTGCCCGGGGCGTTTACTTGTATAAAGTGCGGGTTAGGGCCTCGGGGCCAGGTGCTGGCGATGTACAAGGGGAAAGTGCATTTGAAAAATTGGTCCTGCTAAAATAAGAAAGCCGTTTTTTCGTAAAAGAGATATGGTTGGCACGGTTTATGCATAAAAGGGATAAAGGACAGGTAAAATTGCCAAACCTTGTGCTGCAGCATTCTGCCATCCAGGCCACAGGTAAGTCTAATAAGTTGCTATATTTGCCAAAATTCTAAATAATAAGATCAGTACTATGAAGAACCAATTACTCCAGATAGCGATGATTATCGCCGCCGGGCTTGGGGCCGTTGGGGCCAGGGCACAGTGTACGCTGGGACAAGATGGAAAATATTACAATCTGGACGGAACGCCCTGTACCAATACAGTGGTAACTGCGGTACCTTTCCTGCGCATAGTTGCAGATGCGCGATCCGGCGCTATGGGCGATGCCGGTATTGCCATTTCTCCAGATGCCAATGCGATGCACTTCAATGCCTCTAAACTCGTATTTGCCGAGGAAAAAATGGGTATTTCTGCAACCTACACGCCCTGGCTGCGCGCTTTGGGGCTCAACGATGTTTATCTTGCTTATCTGACTGGATTCTTCAAACTGGACGATTTCCAGACTTTGGGATTTGGGTTGCGCTATTTTTCCTTAGGTAGTATCCAGTTCACTGACCCCAACGGCCAGCCGCTGATCACCGGACGCCCCAACGAGTTTGAGGTAGCAGGTGCCTATTCCCGGAAACTTGCCGAAAATCTGTCCGCGGCAGTTACGGCTAAGTTCATTTATTCCAACCTCGCAGCAGGCCAGATTATTAATGGCGAGACTATTCGTCCGGGAATAGCAGGTGCTGCGGATTTTTCGCTTACCTACAAGGCCCCCATTCAGATGCGGGAAGGAAGCTCTGAGCTCACCCTTGGCCTGGCCCTGACCAATATTGGCTCCAAGATTACCTATACCAATAACCTGGTACGCGATTTTCTGCCTGCCAACTTTGGCCTGGGTGCTGCCTGGTCTATTAACTTTGATGATTATAACAAGATTACCTTTACCTCCGACGTCAACAAGCTCCTCGTACCTACCCCCTGCCAAGGCCTCAACTGCGACGAGAATGGCGATGGAGTGCCGGATTACAAAAATGAATCCCCTATTGGCGCAATTTTTTCTTCCTGGACTGATGCCCCCGAGGGTTTCAGCGAAGAACTCCGGGAGTTGATGTATTCTATCGGGACCGAATATTGGTACAATAATCAGTTTGCGGTACGCGCTGGTTATTTCAATGAAAACCGCCAAAAAGGAAACAGAAAATTCTTCTCTGTGGGCCTCGGCCTCAAATACAACATCTTCGGGCTCAATTTCTCTTATCTGGTTCCTACAACCAACCAGCGCAATCCCCTGGACAATACCCTCCGCTTTTCCCTACTATTCGATTTTGCTGAAATGGGCGGATTGGGGAACTAAATTTTGCTGCCTCAGGCAGCAAAATTTGGCTCTTGAGCGTGTCTCGTAGTTTTTTTGGGGGTCTCAATAGTATGAGGCTGTCTGAAAAGTCTTTTGCCGCCTTCGGCGGCGAAAGAAAGTTTTGAACGAACACTGTTTTCATTGATTTTGCGAAGCAAAATCAATGAAAACAGTGTTCGTTCAAAATATTATTTGGTGGCGTAA
>CAZGOT010000284.1:0-3978 GCA_964527495.1 uncultured Haliscomenobacter sp. | reverse complement strand
TTTTGCGAAGCAAAATGAGATAAAACAGTGTCCATTCAAAATTTCCTTTCGCCGCCGAAGGCGGCAAAAGACTTTTTATACAACCCCATATTATTTGGCGTCGTCAGCCTTGGTGGCGCCTTCTTCCGTTTCGCGGAGTTTTCGGGCTTTTTTCTGATCGTTATTGCTTTCGTAGATGCAATAATTTTCATAGCGGACCGGATCCTTTTCTGCCCAGATATCTTTTCCGATATCACAAAGGATGACGAGTTCCTGGTAAACTTTATTGCCAACCTCGGTACGCCGTTCCACCGCAATGTCCCTGTCGGCCACTTTGTCCTGCTGAATATTCAATGCCTGTTCAAAATGCTGATAGGCTTCTACGATGCGGTTGAGGATGGTTTCACTGATGCCGACTTCTGCAAGAAAATCAATCTGTTGACGGGATACACGGACAACTCTTCTGCCACAGAAGAGCAGTTGCGCATCGGTCATATCCCCTAATTTAGTAGCACCAAATTTGCGGTACCGCCCACTTCGGTTGTTGTATTTCATGGCTACGCGGGTCATGACGCCGCGGATGGCGGTCTTGAGACGCTCGGCAGCGGCGTCTTTTTTCTCGGTAGCCATCATCTGGTCACCGAGTACCTCGTCGTCATCTGGAAGGGCATGGAATTGATCGCATAACGCCTTGAAAGCTTTCAGTCGTTCGGCGGTATAACTGTAAGAAGTAAAAAGCCGGATATCGCGATAGGCGTATTTGATGCGTTCCATTGCCTGAACATAGAGATCGGCATCAGGAAAATTATACTGCCGGTTGGAGGCTTGTTTTTTCATAAAGACAAAATATGCCAACAATTACCCTGTTGAAGGTTCCCGGTATTCTGAGCAGGTTAGGCATGCATTGCCAGCCTGAAATAGATTTTAAAACAGGAAACACAAAAATAACCTACTTTTTTTAAAACAACAAGTTTATGAGATATCGCTAATTCGGCGTGCGTGGGATAATTCGTCAATACCATCCACGAGTTCATCTAAAGGCCAGGCATCGGCTATAGAAAAATCGCCAATGGCTGTGCGGCGCAGGGCGCTGAGGTACGCACCAGAGCTTAGGGCTTTACCGAAATCGTGTGCCAGAGAGCGAATGTAAGCGCCTTTGCTGCAATGCACCATAAAATCCACTTCCGGTAGGGCGATACGGGTAATTTCGAAGGAGTAAATGACAATATTCCTTGGTTCTACCTGGATAATTTCTCCTTTGCGGGCCTTTTTGTAAAGGGGTTGTCCATCTACTTTGATGGCAGAAAAAATCGGTGGGACCTGACTGATCGGACCCAGAAAATGCTTGCGGGCTTCTTCCAGCATCTCCGGGGTAATATGGTGGAAAGGGAAAATTTCATCAATCGGAGATTCCGCATCATAGGAAGGCGTGGTAGCTCCGAGCCGGAGGGTTCCTGTATAAATCTTCGAAAGGTTCTGAAAATCCTGAAGCTGACGGGTCGCTTTTCCTGTACAAATGAGCAGTAGTCCGGTCGCCATTGGGTCGAGGGTACCCGAGTGGCCAACCTTGAGATTTTTTACGCTCAGGGCAGCTTTTAGTCGGCTGCGCAATTTATTTACCACATCAAAGGAAGTCCATCCGATAGGTTTATCCACCAGCAAAAGAACGCCTTCCGGGAATTGGGCTAAAGGCGGCAGTTCCCGCTTACTACACGCTTCTTCGTTCATAATACAATTGAATAGATGAGCAAAAATCTTAGGGATGGACGACTAAAGCCCAACCTGCGGCAGCCAAGCCAACGATGAGGCAATAAACAGCAAAATAATTGAGCTTGCTTTGCTTGACGATGCGGATCATCCACATGCAGGCAAAATATCCGGTAATGAATGCGCAGACAAATCCAACAGCAAGGGCGGGTAAATTGGGGGAGGCCCCTCCGATTTCCCCGTCAAGCAGGTCTTTTGCCATTTTTCCAAAAATGAGCGGTACTACCATGAGAAATGAAAACCGCGCAGCCTGCTCCCGGTCAATGCCCAGGAGTACTGAACTGGAAATCGTCGCACCAGAACGGGATATACCAGGTAAGATGGCAATGGCTTGTGCAATCCCTATCAAAAAAGCATCCATATACGAAATCCCTCTTCCGGTTTCCCTGGCCCGGTTGGCCCAAAAAAGCAGGATCCCTGTCAATACCAGGCAGATTCCGACGAGCAGGATCTGCCTGCTGAACAGTTGTTCGATTTGTTTTTCCAGTAATAAACCTACTATGGTTGCTGGAACCATAGAAAGGATAATCTTTCCGGAAAATTCCGTTTCTGCATTGAGCCGAAATTGGAAAAGCCCAGAAAAAATCTGGAAGATCTCCTTGCGGAAAGCGACAACAGTCGCTAGTGCAGTACCGAAATGCAGGGTGACCGTCATCAACAGGCTTTCTTCTCCAACCGTGTTGTCGCCCAGAATAGCTTTGCTGATTTCAAGATGCCCGCTGCTGCTAACCGGAAGAAATTCGGTAAGGCCCTGTATAATGCCCAGGACGATGGCGCGGATAATTTCAGGATCCATTGCCGGTTACCTGAAAATGGCAAATATCCCTACAACCAACCCTGCAAGCATGAAAACAGGGGCAAGAACCATGCGCCTCGTACTGTAGATTACGCCTTCATCCCAGATATTGGGATCTTGCATAGCTCCTCCGGACATCAGCCCTATACCAATGGCCATGAGCAGGGTGGCTAATGCAATCAGCATATAATTCCGGCGGTTGAAAATCATCTCGGCATTGCGCCTCTCGGCAGGCCTGCCTGCGGCCTCTTTTACAGGAGCCCGGCGCGGCGCAGCCTGCGGGGTATTCACAACTACCTTTTTCTTTGTTCCTTGTTGCTTGCTCATGCAGCAGTTATTTTAAATGAAGAGGCAAAAATACATTTTTAATACAAATCGTCCATACGCATGCGGAGGTATTTATTGACCACCAACCAGGTGCTGAGGGTATTGATGCCTATTCCCAAAAGTAACAGCACACCAAAAAGCGCAAGGACCTGAATATCCAAAGGCGGCAGGGCAAACTCGGGAAACCGTTCCCTTAGGGCCTGTAGTGCGATAAACAAGGCCCCGCTTGCCATTAAAGCACTCAGGAGACCATGCCATGCGGCCCTCAACATATAAGGCCTGCTGATAAATCCCCAGGAAGCTCCTACGAGCTCCATCGTTTTGATGAGCAACCGGTTGGCATACAGCGAAAGCCGAACCGTATTATGTACCAAAATACTTACGATCACCGTAAAAAAAATACCCAGGGCGAAAAGGATCATTCCGGTCTTCCGAATATTCCGTGCAATGGCATCCAGCAGGCTCTCCTGATAAAAAACATCGTTTACGTATGGGGTTGAACGCCAGGATTCGCGGATATTAGCCAGGCTTTCCGGGTGCATATACCCACTGCGCAAATTAAACGTGAGGATGTCATAAAAAGGGGCCTGTAGATCAAGCACAAGAAAATCCCGGCCAAATTCTTCTACCATCATTGCTGTTGCAGCGGCCTGGTCAATGTGGCGCACAGAGCCCGGCACAACATACGGCGTAGCCTCCAATGCTGCCTGTACAGCCTGGATTTCGCCTGCAGCAGTACCCGGCTTGACCTCGAGGATAAGCTCTACCTGCTCCTGAAAAAAACGGAGCAACTGTCCGGCATGTAGCAGGAGCGCACCGAAAGAACCAAACAGAAAAAGGACCAGTGCTACACTTATGATGGCATAAAGGTAGTTGGGCCTGGAAAAAGGGATCGGGGAAGTGGTGGTTTTGGTCTTGCGCATGGGGCAAACTATTCCATGTAGTTCATCACAGCCTCAGTTTCGTCGAGCAACTGCCGTAGGTCGCTCTTCAACTGTTTCTCTTCCAAAGACACCGTGCGCTTGGCTGCCAGCCCCGCAGCCGTTGCCCTTTGGGAACTTAATGCATCCATCCTCAACTGAA
The DNA here is from genome assembly GCA_964527495.1 of uncultured Haliscomenobacter sp. Lineage (GTDB taxonomy): Bacteria > Bacteroidota > Bacteroidia > Chitinophagales > Saprospiraceae > JADJPL01. The sequence continues at coordinate 26 of CAZGOT010000284.1, read as the reverse complement.
GCGCACGACGCTGCTGCTCCAGTTCC
>CAZGOT010000283.1:0-3982 GCA_964527495.1 uncultured Haliscomenobacter sp. | reverse complement strand
AAAATGACGTCTGTTTAAAATTTTATTTCGCCGCCATAGGCTGCGGAATACTTTTCGGACAGCCTCGGGGTAAAGGCGCAGAGTACAAAATTATGCGTAATCCCTTTCCTCTGCAGAAAACTATCCGGACTGTTTTCCGTTTCTTATACCTATATCCAACAGGTAAACCAATCATATCATGCGACAACCACAAACGCTCGGAGAGTTGAAAGCCAGCGGCTATCGCCCAAGGTCTTTGAAACAGGAATTACGCGACAATCTTATCGCTAAATTGAATCGCAAGGAGAAAATTTTCGACGGGGTCATCGGTTTTGACGACACGGTACTGCCAGATGTAGAGCGTGCAGTCCTTTCACGGCATAATATCCTCCTCCTCGGCCTTCGTGGTCAGGCGAAAACCCGCATCGCCCGCCTCCTGGTGCACTTGCTGGATGAATATATCCCTATCCTCGCAGGCAGCGAATTAAATGACGACCCACTGGCTCCAATCTCACGGCATGGCAGAGACCTCGTAGCAGAGGCTGGCAACGATGCTCCGATAGCGTGGGTGCACCGCAGCGAGCGCTATGTAGAAAAACTGGCCACCCCGGACGTCAGCGTTGCCGATCTCATCGGGGATGTGGATCCCATCAAAGCAGCCTCCCTGCGGCTCCCCTATTCTGACGAACGCGTTATTCACTTCGGATTGGTCCCCCGCGCCCACCGCAGCATTTTCGTCATCAATGAACTCCCCGATCTTCAGGCCCGTATCCAGGTTTCCCTTTTCAATATCCTACAGGAAGGCGATATCCAAATCCGGGGCTTCAAGTTGCGGCTCCCGCTGGACATCCAATTCGTATTCACCGCCAACCCGGAAGATTACACCAACCGCGGCAGCATCATCACTCCACTAAAAGACCGTATCGAAAGCCAAATCCTTACCCACTACCCCAAAACTGTTGAAATTTCCCGGCAGATTACCCAACAGGAATCCCGCTTGCATCCAGAACAACTGGAGCGGGTAGAAGTACCCGATGTACTGGCCATGATGTTGGAGGAAATTGCCTTCACCGCCCGCCACAGCGAATATGTAGATGAAAAGAGTGGCGTTTCCGCCCGCCTCACGATTTCCGCCTACGAAAACCTCGTCAGCACCGCGGAGCGTCGGGCACTCATCAACAAAGACCAACGCACCCATGCGCGCATCACAGATTTCTGGGGAGTTGTGCCTGCCATTACCGGCAAAGTAGAACTCGTATATGAAGGAGAACAGGAAGGGCCTTATCAGGTTGCTATGCACTTGCTGGGGCAGGCCGTTAAAAAGCTTTTCCTCGCCCACTTCCCCGATCCCGACAAACTCAGAAAAGGACAGCAACGCGATCCTTACGGCGTCATACGTGCCTGGTTTTCAGGAGGCAACCATATAGACCTACTCAATGATGCCAGCGATAAAGACTACCGCACTGCGCTTGATGCCGTAGCAGGACTTAGAAAACTGGTCGAAACCCACACACAAGCCATTGGGGAAGAGACATATACCTATATGGAACTCGCCCTCCACGGACTCACGGAATGCAACGTTGTCAATAAAGAGATTTTGGAATCCAGCATTCAATTCCGGGACCTTTTGGCGAATATGCTCGACGATGACGACAATTTTGATGAGGAAGATTTGAATTAAATCCCCTATCTTCCGCGCATAAAGTTATGCCTTTATGCTCATCTCTATCCATGCCGAAAATCCGGACGAACGCAAAATCCAACAAGTCGCCGATATCCTCCGTAAGGGGGGGGTGATTATCTATCCTACTGACACCGTTTATGGCCTGGGCTGCGATATCCGCAGCCAGGAGGCAGTAGAAAAAATTTGCCGACTGCGCAATCTGGACCCTCGCGATGCGATGCTCGCTATCATCTGCAAGGATCTTAGCCAGGTGTCTGGATTTGCCAGCTCCATCTCAAACCCCATTTTCAAGATCCTCCGCAAAAACCTGCCCGGACCCTTCACCTTTATCCTGAAGGCTTCCGGTGATGTGCCCAAGATGTTTCGGAATAAGAAAAAAACAATCGGTGTCCGAATCCCCGATCACCGGATTCCCCTTGCGATTGTTGAAGCCCTTGGAAACCCCATCCTCACGACCTCCCTAAAATCGGATGACGAGATTTTGGAGTATTTTGTAGAGGCAGAAGACATCCACGACGATTTTCGGCGGCAGGTAGATGTAGTTATAGATGGAGGTGCTTGTGGAAATGTACCTTCAACGATAGTGGACTGCACACATGATGAACCGGTCATCCTCCGCCAGGGGGCAGGCATACTCGAATACGCATGAAGTCCTGTTTACTGACCTTCCTCTTTTTATCCCTCGGGTTCCTCCTAATGACCCATGATGCCAGGGCACAAGGAGCCATCCTGCGAGGTACCATTATAGACCGGAGCGAAGGGGCGCCTCTCGGATTTGCGACGGTACGCTTAGAAGGAACAGATATAGGCACCGTTGCCAATGCAGAAGGTTTTTTTGCCCTCACCAACCTTCCCGCCGGCACTTACCAGATAGTGGTGGAGTTACTTGGTTTTGCGACCATCCGGGAGCAAATCACCCTAAAAAATGGCGACTTGCTCTACCGCCGTTTTTTTACGGAGCCCGAAGCTATTGAACTTGAGCGGGTGGATATTTCCGCCGAGCGTCAACTCGCACGCAGTAGTCCACAGGTTGGGCTACTCAGCGTACGCAAGGAACAAATCCTTTCCATGCCAGCCATAGGTGCCAGTGCAGACCTCGCCCAATACCTGAGCGTATTGCCAGGAGTGGTGCAGACAGGAGACCAGGGTGGCCAGTTATACCTCCGTGGAGGGGCACCAGTCCAAAATAAAATCCTCCTTGACGGCATGACCCTCTTTAATCCGTTTCATTCAATTGGCCTATTTTCTGTATTCGAAACCGAAACCCTTCGCAGTGCAGACCTGCACACGGCCGGCTTTCAGGCAGAATATGGCGGAAGGATGTCGGCAGTCATGGATATCCGTACCCGCGAGGGCAATGCGCGGGAATTCAGCGGGCTGGTCTCCGCCAGCCCCTTCCAGGTAAAAGCCCTTGTGGAAGGGCCCATAAAACAACTTGGCGAAGAAGGCGGTGCAATTTCCTTCCTACTCACCGGCAAGCAGGGCATCCTGGACCGCACTTCCCCCCACCTTTACCCTTATGCTGTTGATACGGCTTTTTATTCCTTCGCTGCTGCTGATACCAGCCTTTCTGACCTTGACCGGCTTTCGCTGCCTTATCAATACACCGATATATATGGCAAAATATCCTGGATAGGCGGCAATGGAAGTAAGCTCGATATTTTTGGCATCAACTTTCGGGATGGTTTTGATTTTGCTGGCCTCGCCCGGCTAAACTGGACTACCACTGGTGGTGGCACGCGCTTTGTGTTGGTACCCCAGAATTCCAATATCCTCCTCGATGGTGCTCTTTCCTATACGACTTACCAACTTGAACTGCAAGAACCAGCAGAGGCGCCCCGTAGCAGCGGCGTAAATGCCTATTCCGCACAATTGAATTTCACGTATTTAGGCAACCAGCAACAGCTCAACTACGGATTTGAGTTTTCCGGGTTCAGCACCGATTTCCGCTTCCGCAACCCCTTTGGGCTCAACTTTACCCAGCGCGATTTCACTTCTGAAATTGCCGGATATGTCAAATACCGCTACAATTTCAACAAGCTCATCCTGGAACCAGGTTTCCGACTGCATTTTTATGCTTCCCAATCGCGTATTTCGCCTGAACCCAGGTTTTCGCTTAAATACAATGCCCTTCCCTGGCTGCGTTTCAAAGCCGCCGGAGGTATGTATTCCCAGAATCTCCTCAGCACCGTAAACGACCTCGATGTTGTCAACTTCTTTGTCGGGTTCCTCGCCGGCCCTGAGCAGACCCTTTTCCTGCCAGGTACCCGAACTGCTGCCCGCAACAGACTTCAGCGCGCCCAGCATGGCGTAGCAGGC
>CAZGOT010000282.1:0-3992 GCA_964527495.1 uncultured Haliscomenobacter sp. | reverse complement strand
AGACGGTAGACGGGAGACGGTGGACGGGAGGCAATAAAATTCGGGAGCGCTGTTTGCTTTGATTTTGGGAAGCAAAATCAAAGCAAACAGCGCTCCTGAAAAAGACAGGAGGAAGCTATTTACTGGGCAAATCAGAGTTCTTTAATCCGGATATTGCGGAAACGCACTTCAGAGCCATGGCCAAGGAATCCGATATAGCCGGATTTGCGCTGCAGGCCGGGGTGAGCGTTTTTATCTATAGTGCCGTTTTTGCTGGCCTCCTGCAGGTCGCCATCCACAATTACGGTTCCGTTAAGGGTAACGCGGATGTGATTGCCCTGGATACGGATTTCTTCGCTATTCCATTCCCCGACAGGTTTGAGGTATTCTCTTTTGGCGGGGATGACCCCATATACCGAGCCATGGTATTGGTAAGGCTGGAGTTTGGCATAGATGGGGGAGGTATTATCGAGCACCTGAATTTCCATACCCACATAGGCAGCATCGCCTTCCAGGGGAGTGCGAATACCGATACCGTTATTAGCTCCGGGTGTGAGTTGGAATTCGAAGCGGAAGCTGAAATCGCCATACTCCTTTACAGTGAAAAGGTTGCCATTTCCACCAGCGGTAGGGTCTATCCGGATAGCCTGGTCGCCCACCTTATAATCCACTTTATTGCCCTGCCAGTTATCGAGGTCTTTGCCATTAAACAGTGGCACATAGCCCTCTGCGATCTCTTCCGGAGAAAGCTGGTAGTTGGCGCTGGTGATTTCCCGGACATAGATATTGCGGAAAGCCAGATTAGTCCCATGTGCCTGTAGCTCCAGGGGCCCTGAGGAAAAGATAGGTAGGTTCCGGTTCCAGTAATTTTCCAGGACCACCTGATCCGTAACGAGTTCGCCGTTGAGGATTACTGTTACTTTATCGCCAATCATACGTATGAAAAAGGTATTCCATTCACCAACAGGATTATCTGCCACTTTTAGCGGTTTGGAAGGATTTTTTTGGTTGTTGTATAAACCACCTGAACCTACCTGAGCGCCAACTTTCACCAGGGAGGTATCCCAAATTTGCACTTGCGGAGTGCCGCGCAGGTAAATGCCACTATCTCCATCGCGTGTAATAAACCAGTCCACCCACATCTCAAAATCTGCGTATTCTGTTGTTGTACAAAGATTTTCGAACCCTTTGCCCGTGAAGCGGATTTCGCCATTTTGAACAGACCAGTTTTCCGGTAGTCGGGCATCGGCTTCTTTTTGAGCTTGAGCGAGTTTATCCGGGGACATAGCTGCTCTGGATATTGGATTTCCGACCAGTCCCTGCCAGCCACTCAGATCTTTGCCGTTAAAGAGGCTTATGAAGCCTTTTTCCGCTGGCATTTTCTTTAGCCAGGATCGGATATTTTCTGCGGTGTAGGCACTTTCTGGACCAGTTATAGCCACCAGGGCCTTTTCCAGCACATTTCGCACCGTTTCGCCGAAAAGGCCGCTATGGCCGTCCGAGCCAGGCAGTGCTATCCTGGCGACAGCCCAGGCGGCGTCAGAGGCAAGAGTAGGGTTGTCCAGGAAAGGCGCGACAGCCATTAAGGCAGGAAAAGACTTAATGCGCCCGAGTTGTGCGATTGCCTGTGATTGCAGGGCAGGCTGTCCGGAGGCAGCAGCCAGTGCTTTGCGGAGCTGAAGGACTTTTTGTTCCATTGGAAGGGTAGAAGCTCCCACAATACGCAAGATTGCCCGGAAGCCTTCCTGACGGGTTGGCTCATCGGTATTTTGGAGTACTTCAAAAAGTGGTTGAAGTGCAATAGGTTCTTTCCATTGTACAAGCGTTTGAAAGGCTGCTGATTTGAGGGTGTTATCCGCATAAGCTTCCTTGACAAGGGAAAGTAGATTTTCTCCGCCAATTGCCGGCAAGCAGCCCAGGAGAACTGGTCGCAGCTGCGGCTTTTGCTGCCAGACTGCAAGGAATTGTCGGTCGCTATCGGCATTGGCGATTGCGACCAGAGCGGCCTGTACTGCTTGTATGCGTTTTGGATCTGAGGTATCGGAGAGTAGGTTGATGAGTTCGGAGAAGTTGTTTGCTTGTGCCAGATTTGCCAGTGCATGGTAAGCTGCAACTGCAATTTCAGGGTTTGGGTTTGCGCATGCGGAAAGTGCTATTGGGAAGGCACTATGCACGTGGCGTGCTGCCAGAACTTCGAATAGTAGGGCCTGCCCTGCAGGATTTGCCCTTTTGAGGCTCTCAATGAGGGCAGGGCCATCACTTTGGCCTGCTGTTTGGAGCAGGAGTTCTTGCAGTTGCGTTTTTTCTGCTGACGTACGGGTTTTTTCTGCTGCTTTCAGAAGCAGCGGGAGGCTATTTTTGCCAAAAATAGTGCTGCAGGCAGTAAAAGCGGCCATACGTACCCGTGGATCTGGCGCATACAGCGATTGTGTTACGAGGGGTTTGGCGAGGGGATCCGCTATTTTGGCAAAATGGAGGAGAAGTTCGGATTTTAGTTCCGATCCGGCGGCTTGTGCTTTAGCGAGCAGTCTGCGGGTTGCAGCAACATCGCGGATCCGGGAGGCGGATTGCAAAGCAGCGGCCCTGTATTTGGGGTCGGGATGGTCGAGGGCAGCGTTCAATTCGTCGAGGGCATCCATACCAAAATAGGATGCCAGGACATCTAAAGCGGCAAGCGCAGAACTTGAATGTGGCCCATTGGCCGTTGCCCGGATAATTTGCAGGGCCATTTTCCGGCAATCGGCGAGGTGATCGTTTTGAGCCAGTGCTTCCAGATAAATAATCAAAGAACGGGTTGCTTCCGACGGTTCATAAGCAAAATTAACTGCTTTTGCTGCTGCAAACAATGTTTTTGCATCTACAGGGCTTCCAATTGAAGCGAGGCCTCGTAGAGCAGGCCTGCGCAGCGCAATATCTGCATCGCCCACGTGTGCGCGTAGCAGGATTGCAGCAGAAGGCTGCGCGTATTTTGCTATGCCCTGCAAAATGTTAGGTTTGAGCGATGGTGGGGTATTAGGGAAGGCTTGTTGGAGTATGTCTGCCGCCTCAGTGGTGCCCAGAGTGAGGAGCACCCGTACGGCATCCTGGCATAAATCCGGATCGGAAAGGTACTGCGCGATGGGGGCGGCGATCTCGTTTTTGCCAACGAAAGCCAGGTGGTAAAGGAAGAACTGTTTGACGAGGGAGTGTTTTGCACGTTGGAGCGCAGTCACAAAAGCCTGGGATACGTTATTGCGGGCTTCGGAATTCCCGGGTTGCCCTGCAAACGCAGATAATCCGCTTAGGGCTGTCCGGACGCGGGTATCGTCGGCGTCTCCATCCGGAACAACCATTGCGGTCATTTGGCTTAATCCTTCCGTGCCCAGGGATAAAGTAGCTGCGGCGAGTTGATCCCGGTGTGCGGCATCCCTGGCAGGGATTTGGTTGAGGATATCAGCGATTTTGGTATCCAGGGTGCGCTTGTCTTGTCCTTGCAGGGGACCGGATAAGAGCGGCAATGCCAAAAGCAGGAAAAAAAAAATATATTTCATAAATAATTAATATGTTTTAGTTAATTGTAAAAGCAAATACTTCTGGTATGGGAGAGTCTAATGCTAATTTTTTAGCCCAAAGTTCACATGAGCCAGGGTGCGCGCATTGGTTGCGAAACTAATCGGTTAGCGGCTTCATCGCCGATAAACTCCTGCGCCAAAGGGTCAAAATGGAGGGTGCGGCCTAGTCGGACCGCGATAATACCCATATTTACCAAGGTACAGGAACGGTGTCCGTTCATTTCATTAAGTGCAAATTTTTGTCGGCTGCGCACCGAATCGGAAAAAACACCGATTTGGGCAGGAGGGTCTGGAAGGGTTTGTATAAAGGATTGTAAATCGGGTATAGTTGAGCGGAAACCCTTATAGATTTTTCCATTGGGCCCTTCAATATAGGCAGCATCTTTATCCCTGTTTTCGCCATCCAGAATAATCTGGCACCCGTCAGCATAGGTATAAGTTACTCTTCTCCATGACCCTACA
>CAZGOT010000281.1:0-3998 GCA_964527495.1 uncultured Haliscomenobacter sp. | reverse complement strand
GCCGTTCCGGTGTACTATTCCCAATGTAGAGGACCACACGCAGGAAGGGGTTTATTGGCAGGCCGCGCAATATTGGCAAGGTGGGCGCACTGGCAATGGCCTGGATTCCTTCCGAAGGGGTTGTAACGGAAGGCACCTTATTTGTGCAATCCATACTGCCCAGAAGGGATAGAAGCAGGGGAAAGACCAACCAATCCAGCCTTATTTTCATGCGTCAATAGTTTTAATCGTTAATCCGGCGAGTGCTTTTTTGCCATTGGGAAAAAGCATACTGAAGAGGTACCCGAAGAAAACACAACTCACCAATCCAGTGAAGGCATAAAGGAGTAGGTTTATATCCGTATAGGTTTTGACCAGATACTGTACAGCCCCGCTCAGCAGTATCCCGGCAAGGGCGCCGCGGGCGTTGGCCTGCTTCGTAAATATTCCAAGTACGAATAAGCCGCCAAGGCCTCCTGTGAATAGCCCGAGCAGGGTGTTGAACTGGTCCCAAAGCGAGGAAATCCCACTCTTGGCCATGAATAAAGCGATGACGGTACCGCCTACTCCCACGAATAAAGTAATCCCGCGGGCCATACGCAAATAGGTTTTTTCTTGATTTTCAGGATTAAACCTTCGATAAAAGTCCGTGATAATGGCAGTAGTAACCGAATTCATACTGCTGCTCATGGTGGACATGGCCGCTGCAAAAATGGCAGCAATCATCAAGCCAACTACCCCGGCGGGCAGTTGACTTACAATATACCAGGGAAAGATGGTATCCTGGCTCTGGAGGGCAATATTGACCTCTTGCGGGTTTTGTTTCAAAAACAGGAATAAAAAGGTACCAATACTGAAAAAGATCAAAGCGGACGGGAGTGCCATCCAGGCCCCAAGTTTCAGGCTTCTGACCGCTGACCGCTCGTCCTTGGTTGTCAAATAGCGCTGTACAACGGTCTGATCTGTTCCGTAGGAAACGACGTTGATAGCAATACCTCCGATCAACACGACCCAGAATGTCGGTTCGGTAAAAGAAAGCCGAAGATCCAGGATATTGAGCTTTTGGGAAGCTTGTACCTCCTGCCAGATTTCTGCTGGCCCAAGTCCGAGCCCAACCCACATAGATCCCACCGCCAATAGGGCCCCGCCCAATAGAATGACAACTTGTGCCACATCCGTCCATACAACGGCTTCTATTCCACCCTCCATGGTATAGAATATAGTGATTACGCCCATGGCCAGGATACAAAGTACGACATCTACACCAGTGACCAGAGCAAGGGCAAGGCTGGGCAGGAGTAAAACAATGGCGAGCCGCCCTACTTGCAGAAAGATAAATAACATAGAGGCAATAGCCCGGATGGCATAATCGAACCGTTTTTCCAGATATTCATAAGCAGAGGTAATATCCAGCCGCCTGAAAAATGGAATGAAATACCTGGCTATAATGGGGATGATAAGGATAATGGTCATCTGGAGAAAAAAATAGTTCCAGTTGGTCGCATACGTTTTGGCAGGGATCGCCATAAATGTAATAGCACTCAATTGGGTACCATAAATGCTCAATCCTGCCGCCCAACCAGGAATACGTTTGCCACCCTTAAAGTAATCATCAGTACTTTGCTGGTTCCTTGACGTTAACAGGCCTATTCCGACCATGAGCAACAGGTAAAGGGCTAGTACGATATAATCAAGGGTAGAAAAAAGCTTTGGCGAGTTGATTTTTGCTGAAGTAATATCAGCGGTCCGCACCCCGGCGCGGATTTCTCCCATTGGCAGGTAAATTTGCTCGCCCCATTTAACCGCCTGCGTAGTCACCTGTCCCGGAAAAGGGGAAGGCGTAGTGGAGGACCAGACATCGGTTACTGTATTGTAAAGCAGTACCTCCCGACTGAAACCCGGATGAGATTCCATAAGGGATATGCGCTGACGGGTAAGGGAGTCCAATTGAACAGGGTCCTGCTCCTTTGCAATGGCGGCAATCAGTTGTTCAGAGCGTGTAAATACCTCTCCTTTGTCCCCGCTGAATAAGAGGAGATAGGTGGCTCCTGTTGCCACTCCGGTGCTGGCCGATAAAGGATAGGGCAGGTCTTTTTTCTTTGCCCAGGTTTGTTTTTGGATATTAAAGCAAAATACTGCTTTTGAAATATCACTGATCCCATTGGGGTTACTTTTTCTACCCCCAACAAGATACAGGCAGGGATTACTGCCATCGGACTGTGCGAGGATAACGGTATAGGCAAGCGGGATGGGCATTGGGGGAAGTTCCGCCCAATCGTTGCCTGGCGATCCAATATCCAGGCGAAAAAAGCGGGCAGAAGTACCTTCGTCTGACTGTCCTCCGGCAAGGTAAACGATATTTCCGCTTGCAGCTATGGTTGCAGCGCTTAGTGCCAGTGGAAGATCAGGTAGTGGGGTGATTTGGACCTGGTTTTTCGCCTTGTCCCATTGCATCAGCCAGGCTTTACGGGAAAACCCATCCTGATTTTCGCCACCTGCCATGACTACGCCCAATGGCGTGGAGCAGGTCGCAGCATAAGCTATGGGTTGTGGAAGCTCGAAACTTGCCGCTGAACGAAGTTTTCCGTTTGGAGTGCGCAAAAAAACAAATCCCTCAGCGTAGAAAGCCTTTTTGCCGCCTTTCCAGGGCATTTCTCCGGGAAAGTTGGCTCCACCTGCAACAAGCAAAGCATCCATGTGCGTACCCGCTACAGGTCCTGCCGTGCCGAGTGCCGGTATGGATCCGGCAGGAGAGGGAAGTTTTCCGGCAATGTCCCATTCCAGTTTTTTCAATGGATCGGTTTTTGGTCCGGCGATGGCCATTATTGGAAAAAATAATACGGCTATTTGGGTGAACCGATATAGGGCAGGCCAGCGATTAGGGGTGTAATGCACCCATCGCAGAACTATATCGGTAAAAACCAATGGCTTCCACCTCTTCCTTAAATTGAACAAACCTATCATGGGTCATATTTTTTATGGGTAGGCGAAATGTACCGCAGTCAAGACCAATTAATTTCATAAATGCTTTTCCAGTGGCGATACCGCCATACTTTCCCAATAGGCGTATCATGTCAATGGCCTGTTGCTGCAGGATTCGTGCTTTTTCTAAATCGCCGGCCTCAAACGCATCCGTGATGGCATGAAATATGGGTGCAGCATAGTTGTAGGTACTTCCTACCGCGCCTTTTGCCCCCAGGGATAATGCAGGGAGCCAGCATTCGTCCCTTCCCCAAAGCATATCATATTTTCCTCCCTGGAAGTGCATACAAGATAGAAAGTCCATAAAATCTTCGTGGGTATATTTGATACCTGCAAAGTTGGGAATGTGGCCGTCAACTGCTTCCAGCAACTCCAGCATGGGCAAGCCAACGCCTGTAAGTACAGGAATGTGATAGTAATAAAATGCGATCCCGGGGGCTGCCTCCGCAACTGCCATGCAGGTTTCTGCAAGCATGTGTACACTGCCCGGTTTGAAATAAAAAGGTGCGGTGAGCGCAATTCCGTAGAGACCATGTTGTTCGGCGTGGGCTGCAAGCTCCCTACATTCCGCAACCGAAGTTCCTCCAACCAGGGTAATGATCTTGAATTCCGGGTCATCAGCACTGCAGGATGCCCAGGCTTCGGCTACTGTTTTTTTTTCACCGGTCGTCAGGGATACGCCTTCTCCTGTAGATCCGCAGATGAAAGCACCACGGACACGGTTGGATTTCAGCAATTGATAATAAGCAGGAATGATGGAAAGGTTCAGTGTCCCATCTTTTGACATAGGGGTGAATGGAGCGGCAATTAGACCTTCCAAATGTGAAAATTGCATATACTTGTGTTATTCTTGTAGAAAGCAGATGGTGTCTGGGAGGGGTATGTGGCGCCTCGAGTTGTTTCACAGGTTTTTGTAAAAAATTTTACCGCTTTCAGCGGCGAAACAAAGTTTTGAGTGAGGCTGTCTCAAAAACTCTTTGGCGGCGCAAGCCGCCAAAGAGTTTTTTCAGGGGGTGTGTAAAAAGCCCCCGGCTTTT
>CAZGOT010000280.1:298-4000 GCA_964527495.1 uncultured Haliscomenobacter sp. | reverse complement strand
GCCAGCATCCATCGGGAAAAATAATTGGACGAGGAACATCAGGGCGGGTATCAGCAAAGCCCATACGGCAACCTGCGTCAATCCCACTGCCCCAACTCCGATAATCTTACCGAGCATCAACTGGAAAGGTCGTACACTGGAAATCATCACCTCCACAATTCGCGAAGTTTTTTCTTCCATTACCGAACGCATTACCATAGCCCCATAAACAAACACCACAATGTACATAATGAACCCCATAATCATACCCAGGCCCGCCCCAATGGCACCTGTAAGGGATGTACTGTCCGTACCACCTTTCTGCAAAGGCTCCGGATCAATTTCTATACGGGTATCCAGGGCTTCAAGCTGCTTAGGCTCCAGATTCAGCGCCTTAATCTTAAAATCCCGGACAGCCTCTCTAACCCGGTCTTTAATCAGCAACTCAATATCGAGCGAAGGAGCGTCCTCTGCATAATAATATAAGGTGTACTCGCTGCGCATCACATCTTCAATAGCTGGCACCTCCAGGATCGCATCGAATTTGAGGCTGTCCAGATTATTGCGCAATACCTCAAGGTCGAGGTCCGTGAATTTGAAAAACAAGTTCTTTTCGTCGCGGAGGGCGCCTTCCAGCACCCCGGACTTGTCCACAACGGCAACGCGGCGGCTGTCATCGCTTTCGTATCCAAAAATGACGGCGACGACGACGAAAAAGAGCGCGAGCCCGAGCGGGGTAAGCAGCGTAGCCAGGATAAAAGACCTGCGGGTTACCCTGCTGAGATATTCCCGGTTTATGATAAGCCAAAGTTTGTCCATAAGGCAAATTTTCAGAACATGAAAGAAGCAGTTTCGCGGGCACCTGCATCGAAGGCCTGTACCTGCCGGATAAAAATTTCGTTAAGGGAGGGAAGGATTTCCTGAAATGCGATGATACCGACCCCTTGGTCAATCAAGTACCGCAGTAACATATTGGAGTCCCCTCCTTCCTGAAGCTGCAGGGTAATCGCATTCGACTGGCGGGCTATGATTTTAACTTTTTCTTCGAGCCCATCGGGAAGCTGGCCTTGAAAATCAATCCTGAAAAGGTTTTCTTTGAACCTCTGCCGGATTTCTGCCACTCCTCCCTGCAGGATATTTTTCCCCTGGTTGATGAGCACGATATTGGTACAAATTTCCTCGACCTGCTCCATGCGGTGCGTGGAGAAAATGATGCTGGTACCCTGTGATCTCAAGATTTCAATTTCGTCCTTAATCAAATTGGAATTTATAGGGTCAAGGCCAGAAAAGGGCTCGTCGAGAATCAACAATTTAGGACGGTGCAAAACTGTGGAGATGAACTGGATTTTCTGTTGCATCCCTTTGGAAAGTTCTTCCACCTTTTTTCCCCACCAGTCCATAATCCCAAATTTTTCGAACCAGCTGTGGGTTTCTGCTTCGGCACGCGCCTTGGAAAGGCCTTTCAGTCGGGCGAGATAGAGGATATGTTCGCCAACTTTCATTTTTTTATACAGTCCCCGCTCTTCCGGCATATACCCAATATGTGCAGGATGCCGGCTGTTGAGCTGTTCGCCATCGAGGAAAACCTTTCCGGAATCAGCCTGGGTAATTGTGGTAATGATGCGGATTAGGGAGGTTTTTCCAGCACCGTTTGGCCCCAACAGGCCAAAAATACTTCCTTTGGGAACAGAAAACGTGACATGATCCACCGCGACTTTGCGGTCGTAAGTCTTTACTACCTGCTCCAGTTGTAGAATGGGATTTTCCATAATTCTATAGCGAATTTTGCGCAAATTAATCAGGACATCCTGTTTTTTTGCCTTTTTTATATTAAAGACCCGCTTTTTTCGACCTACGAAAAAAAATCCGGTCCGGGGAAGTTAGATACACCCGGCACCCTCATTATCCTGTTCTTCGGGCCCGCACTGTATTGTACCATGCGAGACTTTCGAAAATATCCTTTTTATCCGCAAACTGGTCAATGTGTACTGTACCTGGAGGGCCAATCAGGGAGAAATTGATACGCCCCCGTTCATTTTTTTTATCATTTTGCATAAGGTGGAGGAAAGCATCGAAGTCTTTGGGCTGCAAGGGCTGAAGGCCATACAGGGCAAACAGGTATTCTGCGATAAGGTCCCTGTCGCTTTCTGCAAGTAGCCCGGCTTTCCAGGAGAGGAAGCATTCACAAATCATTCCGGCAGCGACGGCTTCCCCGTGCAGCAGAGGGTCATTGCCCTGAAGCAGGTGTCCTTCCAGGGCATGGCCCACCGTATGTCCAAAATTTAAAGCCTTCCGCAACCCGCGTTCATAAGGGTCAGCTTCCACAATCCGGCGTTTGATTTCGAGGGAAGGGCTAATAAATGCATCCCAATAGAGGTTTTCCAGTGAGGAAATCCCCCTGATTGTGGCCCATTGGTCTGCATCTGCGATAAGGGCATGTTTGATTATTTCAGCAAATCCGCTTCTAAGCTCCCGGCGGGAAAGGGTTGACAGAAACCGGGAGTCCACACAAACCGCAAGTGGATTAGAAAAAACTCCGATACTATTTTTCACCTGACCGAAATCAATACCTAATTTTCCCCCAATAGAAGCATCCACTTGTGCAAGCAAGGTAGTGGGGATTTGCACAAAAGGCATTCCCCGTTTATAGGTAGCAGCACAAAAGCCCCCCATATCGCCAATCACGCCTCCTCCCAGGTTAATTAGCAGGCTGTTGCGCTCTGCCCTTCCCCGGATAAGTGCTTCCCAGATATTCCGGCATGTTTCCAGATTTTTATGTACCTCCCCCGGCGCGATGACAATAGTTTGGGCATCGTGCAATGCTTTGACGTTTTTCAACAAAGGCAGGCAACATGCAAAAGTATTTTCGTCGCATAGAAGCAACACCGAGATAAAGTCGCGGTTGTGTAAAACCCGGTCAAGGGCTTCTGTACAATCCCCCAGGAAAATGGGATATTCCTGAAGCGCAATTGTTTTCATGGTTTACAAGGATATGCCGGAAACTTGTTCCGGCTGGCTAAATAAATCGAGGCTCCAAGCCTGTGGTGGCCCTGCAAAAAGGGCTTTTGTCTGTTTCCAGGTTTGAGCAAACAAGTCTGAGCTCCGGTACTGATCCAGGTCTTCCGGGGAGTCCCAGATGCTGAAGGTAAAAAAAACACTGGGCTGGTCGTATTGCCGCCATAATTCCAGATGCCTACAGCCCGGAAAATGGCGGATACGGTCCTTCGTCTGTTCAAAAAGGGCCGCGAAAGCAGGGACCTCTTCCTCCCTGAAGGTCATTTTTACGATACGCCGTATCATGGAGCGTTATTTTGATATGGTCCGGAATGGGCACATCCTACTTACACAAAATCCATCTGTACAGTATCATCTATTTTCAAACCGAGCAGTGAAGCTGCCCGGCCCGTATTGATCGCGATTTCCAGGAACCCCGCCGAATTAAACAGACAAAGCGGTTCGCCAATGGGCTTATCCCCATAGGTGCGGCTTATAGCTGTGAGGGGGTCGTGCCGTTTGAAATATAACGCAAAAGGGCGCTGCCGGCCAATCTGCTCAAAAATGGCCCGGTCAATATTCAGGACAACATTTTCATAATGGTCAATATAAATAACCGATCCGCGGATTTGATCCTGTTGCACGACTGCCTGCACCGAGATGCACTCACCTGCCATACCCAGCGCTCTTCCGACCTCTTCCGGATGCGCAGCGCCTCGTCCAACTCCC
>CAZGOT010000280.1:0-288 GCA_964527495.1 uncultured Haliscomenobacter sp. | reverse complement strand
ATGCGCTGAGCAGGAAAATCGAGTGGCGTTCCAACCTCTTCCGGAGGTAGGCCCACCACGAGCTGTGCGGCAGAGTGCCCCAGGAGGTCGGCCAACGGAAACTTACTGTCCTCTGGCCACGGAAGCACATAATATTCCCTGGGATCCCTTCCGAGCGCCATTGGAAGGATTCCATTATCCGGAGCGATAAAAAAATGCCCCTGATGTGGTACCAGCAAAAATCGCTGCGCTGCTTTAGGTAAGTCGTTGACGGTCACAAAATGGATTGTTCCTTCCGGAAAAGCAGCC
>CAZGOT010000279.1:0-4011 GCA_964527495.1 uncultured Haliscomenobacter sp. | reverse complement strand
GAAACACCAAAAATTCAATTGATGGCATCCAACGTTCAAGCTAAAGAAGAAGAGTCTTTCAAGACGGTCAGAACTATTCTAGTCTCACAACCAAAACCAGAAAAATCCCCCTACTACGAGCTTGAAAAAAAATATGGCCTGCAAATTGACTGGCGGCCCTTCATCCATGTCGAGGGTGTGGATGTAAAGGAATTCCGCAAGTTCAGGGTCCGACCTAACGAGTTTTCTGCGGTTATCTTTACCAGCAAGAATTCCGTGGACCACTTTTTCCGCATTTGTGAAGAAATGCGGATCAAAATGTCGCAGGAAACTAAATACTTCTGTATTACCGAGGCTATCGCCAACTACCTGCAGAAGTTCATCGTTTATCGCAAAAGAAAGGTGTTCTTCGGCAACCGCAGTATCGAAGATCTCGCCGCTCCCCTGAAAAAACATAAAGCGGAAACTTTCCTGCTGCCCTGCTCCAACCTGGGTGCTAAAGATGTGACGCAATTCCTGGAAGAAAACCATTTCAACTGGAAAGATGCGCTCATGTACCGCACCCTCAGCTCCGACCTCTCCGATCTGAGCGATGTCACCTATGATGTTTTGGTCTTTTTTAGCCCTCAAGGGATACAGTCGCTCTACGAAAACTTCCCTGATTTCAAGCAAAACGATACGCGGATAGCTGTCTTTGGAAACAGTACGCGTCATGCTGTAGAAGAAAGAGGGCTTAAAGCTAATATCAAAGCTCCCGCTCCCGAAGCTCCCTCTATGGCCATGGCGCTGGAACTCTACCTGCAAAAATCTAATAAGTAAACCCTCCCGCTGTAGGCAGTACATACCTGGATCACCCCGTTGACCCACCCGTACCTTAAACACCTCAGGCCTTAAAAATTGCGTTATGGAAAGCGATTTCATCCGCCATGTCGAACGGCAGTTGCAAAAGCCCCTGCCTGGTCGCGACGCGCAGTTCAAAATGGCCCATGTCGCGCGTTCGCTCTACGAAGCACCTCCTCCCAAAGATGCTATGCAAGCGGCTGTATTGGCACTTTTCTTTCATAAACATCACTCCTGGCGGCTCGCCCTCATCGAAAGGGAGTCCGGAAACGTACGCGACCGCCACCGGGGTCAAATCAGCTTCCCGGGCGGCAGACAGGATGAAACCGATGCCGACCTCTCCGCTACCGCCCTCCGCGAAGCAGAAGAAGAAATCGGCGTGCCCGCAGCCAAAATCAAACTCCTTGGTGCACTTACTTCTCTGTATATTCCCATAAGCAACTTCCATGTACACCCCTTCGTCGGTATCCTGGAAGATTTTTTCCCCTCCCCTTTCATCCCCCAGGCAGGCGAAGTCAAAAGTATCCTCGAACCCTCTTTTGAGACTTTTACCAATCCGGCTAATCGCTTGGTCACCAATATCCAGGCTAACGAAAACCTCCTCCTCCAAAAAGTCCCCTGCTTCAATATCGAAGGTAGTATGGTATGGGGTGCAACAGCCATGATGCTCAGCGAACTCCTGGAAGCCCTCGGCTAAATATTCTTTTTGTGAACTATTGCCCCCGCACGAAGTTCTCTATACAAAAATGATAAGGTATGGAACCTGTCCAACCGTTCCGGCCGACAAACAGAGTACGCCTCGTTACGGCTGCTTCCCTGTTTGATGGCCATGATGCCGCTATCAATATTATGCGGCGGATCCTGCAAAGCTCCGGTGCCGAAATTATCCACCTGGGGCACAATCGGTCCGTACAGGAAATCGTGTCCGCAGCAATTCAGGAAGATGTCCAGGGCATCGCCCTGACTTCCTATCAAGGTGGACATATTGAATTTTTTAAATATATGTATGATCTGCTCCACGAAAATGGCGCAGGCCATATCAAAATTTTTGGCGGCGGCGGCGGCACCATTCTTCCTGCGGAGATTAAAGAATTACACCAATACGGTATCAACCGAATTTACTCTCCTGATGATGGCAGGGAAATGGGCCTACAGGGCATGATCAATGACCTCCTCGTACAGTGCGACTTTCCGGTAGCCACTAAGCTCCACAATGAAATAGAAAAATTACCCGCCAAAAACCCCGGGGCAATAGCCCGACTAATTTCCGCCATAGAAAACCTGCCGGATACCGCACCTGAAATACTGCACAATTTACCAACACCCCTGCCCGGCAAGCCTGTTCCCGTATTGGGCATTACCGGCACTGGTGGGGCAGGGAAGTCCAGTCTGGTGGACGAATTCATAAGGCGTTTTCTACTCGACTTTCCCGAAAAAACAATCGCCATTATTTCTGTGGACCCCTCCAAACGCAAAACCGGTGGGGCCCTTCTCGGCGACCGCATCCGCATGAATGCCGTCTTTAATCCCCGGGTCTATATGCGTTCCCTGGCTACCCGCCAGGCCAATCTGGCCCTTAGCAAGCATGTTCAGGGGGCCGTCCAGATCCTGAAATCCGCCGGCTTCGACCTCATTGTACTGGAAACTTCCGGTATCGGCCAATCAGATACCGAAATTGTAGATCATTCTGATGTCTCTTTATATGTCATGACCCCGGAATATGGGGCCGCCTCCCAATTGGAAAAAATTGACATGCTGGATTTCGCCGATGTTATCGCTATCAACAAATTCGATAAGCGCGGCGCAGAAGATGCACTCCGGGACGTTCGCAAACAGTATCAGCGCAATCATGGCTTTTGGGATAAACCCCTCTCTGAGATGCCGGTCATAGGTACAATTGCCGCCCAGTTCAATGACCCGGGTATGAATGCCCTCTACCTCAAAGTAATCGCTTCCATTGCTGCCCGAACGGGTGCCCCACTGATTTCGAACTTCCCCCCGGTAGATGATACCAGCACCAAAGTGCACATTATCCCCCCGGAACGGAATCGCTACCTCGCAGAAATCGCTGAAAATAACCGCCGCTATGATCATTTCGCAGTCAAACAGGCAGCCATAGCAAGCGATTTGGCTATGCTGCAATCTTCCAGGGAATTGCTGGAAGCGGCAACCGATATCGCTGGAAAAGAAACCGCCATAAAGGCTTTGGAGCAGGTCGCTGCAGAAAAAAAAGCCCACATGGATCCTGGCTGCCAAAAATTACTGGACGGCTGGGAACAGTTAAAAGCGCGCTATAGCGCCGATGAGTTCGTCTATTATGTGCGCGATAAAGCCATCCACGTTCCAGCGTTTGTGCGCTCCCTCTCCAATAGCCGCATCCCCAAAGTTACCCTTCCCCGGTACCAGGATAAAGGAGACATTCTCAAGTGGATGATGCAGGAAAATGTACCCGGCGAATTCCCCTATACCGCAGGCGTTTTTCCGTTCAAACGACAGGAAGAAGACCCCACCCGTATGTTCGCCGGAGAAGGTGGCCCTGAACGCACCAACCGCAGATTTCATTATCTGTGCCTCAATATGCCGGCCAATAGGCTCTCCACTGCTTTCGATTCCGTTACACTTTATGGCGAAGACCCCGACGAAAGACCAGACATTTTTGGGAAAATTGGCAATTCAGGTGTAAGTATCTGCTGCCTCGACGATGCAAAAAAACTCTATTCCGGCTTCGACCTCTGTGACCCCCGCACTTCTGTCTCTATGACAATCAACGGCCCGGCTGCAACCATTGCTGCTTTCTTCATGAATGCTGCAATTGATCAGCAATGCGAGCGCTACATACGCCAGAACAAACTCGAACCGCTCGTCGAGGCCAGGCTCCGGCTGCGTTACGAGGAAAGGGGATTACCAAAGCCAGGCTACTATGGCGACCTGCCGCCCGGTCACGATGGACTGGGGCTATTGCTGCTCGGCATTACCGGCGATGAAGTACTGCCCCCTGAGGTATACCAACAGATAAAAACCAAAGCCCTTGCCGCCGTCAGAGGCACCGTTCAAGCAGATATCCTCAAAGAAGACCAGGCACAGAACACCTGCATTTTTTCTACAGAATTCTCTCTCCGGTTGATGGGGGACGTCCAGGAATACTTCGTCCAAAATCAGGTCCGCAATTTTTATTCCGTTTCTATTTCTGGT
>CAZGOT010000278.1:3523-4034 GCA_964527495.1 uncultured Haliscomenobacter sp. | reverse complement strand
CCTGATGAGGCCTTGGGTTTGGCCAAGGGCAATTCCCCGGGCTTGAAGGCTATTTTCCAGCGAAGTGATTTCATCATTGCGCTCCATAATGGCCCTGCGGAAGTTTTCTTCCATTTCCTGTATCCGTTGTTCCCGAAGAGTCAGGTCTTGCTGCAACTGTTGTAAACGGTCCAACTGGATCTGGAGGTTTTCGTCTTGTTGGGTGCTTTTTCCGCGCAAGTCATCCTGGACATAGGCCGACTGATTGAGAATTTCCTGGTTGTGTTGCATGGTCGCGGTATAGCGCGTGAGCATGTCCTGGTAGCTGTTGTTGAGGTTGAGATTGGTTGCACGGAGTTGTTCGATCAATTGGAGGGATTTCCGGTATTCTGTTTGTAGGTCGCCGCAGGGATTTCCGTTAGCGGCCGCTTTTGAAAGGGAATCGCGTTGGGCAATTTGTTTTTGTTAATGTTTCGGCGATTCTTCAAAACTACACTACTTTATCGACTCAAATATTGGCAACCTAAGTAAA
>CAZGOT010000278.1:2233-3513 GCA_964527495.1 uncultured Haliscomenobacter sp. | reverse complement strand
GGCAATTTGTTTTTGTAATTGTATTTGCGATTCTTCCAGAGCTGAGATTTTTTTCTGCTGGATGCAAGCGGGCATAGTTATCAACGCCGCGAGGAAAAACAGGAAGTGCAGTTTCATGGCGCTCAAATAATAGGGTGACCTCGGCTTATGCCGGAATTTACAAATATAGCAGAAAAATATTAGTTTTGCCGCGCATTATTTTTTTACTGCTGTCTGGGATACTGGCGGCAAAAATCAGGAAAAACAAATAAGGATGAAGGCACTCATCAAGCTGATGATTACGGGCGCTGCCGTTATATTCACCCTCGTCACTGCGAAGGCCCAAAGCGCTGTGACACTTAGCGCGGGCCGTGCAGGTGGCACACCAGGTACTACTGTGTGTATAAATGTTTCTGCTGCAGGGTTTCGTAAGATCATCTCGATGCAATATTCTATGAAATGGGACACCCAGGTGCTCGAGTTTTCCGGGATAAAAGATTTTCGCCTACCTTTCTTATCCCAGGAAAATTTCGGCCTTGCCAAGGTTAAATCAGGTCAGCTAACCTTCGCTTGGATTGACAATAACCTCAAGGGGGTTACTTTGCCTGATGGGAGCCCTGTTTTTCAGATATGCTTTAAGCTGAAGGGCAAAAGCGGAACTGTAGGGACAGTGTCTTTTTCCCCCCAACCCACACCGTACGAGGTGGCTAACGTGTACGAACAACTTTTGCAATTCGTAGGTATCAAAGGAGAAATCCGGGTAAAATAGCACGTGATTTATCTGGTGATTTCACCTAAATAAACGACGAAGCCGTCCATCTTGAATTTTTGTTTAAGGTTATTCTTGTAAACTGTGGCTTGCTGTTCTGTAGGGAAAGGGCCAAGGATGATTTTGTAAACAGGCTCAGTTCCACTAAAGCCACCTCCCGGCTCGATACTCACGAGGACATTGTCGAACCATTTTTGCTGCAATAAAGCGATTTGCTCCAGCAGGTTTTCCGGTCTGCTCAGGGACATGACCTGTACGCCGAAGCCCTGTCGTTTGGGAAGTTGCAATGCAATTTTGTACAAGCCGAAAGGAGTGTATCCCTGGCGCACAACAGGCATTGCCGCAGGTTTCGTTTGAGGAGTGGCCGGGGTTCCTTTTTCTGTGAACTCACTGGAAGCAGGGGAGGTGGAGTAGTTGTAATAGTCGGAAGCTCTTCCATAGCCAGTAGCAGGAGGTGCGGTGTTGACCTTAACTTTTT
Organism: uncultured Haliscomenobacter sp.; assembly: GCA_964527495.1. Lineage (GTDB taxonomy): Bacteria > Bacteroidota > Bacteroidia > Chitinophagales > Saprospiraceae > JADJPL01. The sequence continues at coordinate 2,287 of CAZGOT010000278.1, read as the reverse complement.
GGGGCGGTTCTGCTGAGGGTTTTGGGGTAGACGTATTGTTGGAATACGGCTGCG
>CAZGOT010000278.1:0-2223 GCA_964527495.1 uncultured Haliscomenobacter sp. | reverse complement strand
CGTTGAATTTTCGTCCATGCCGAGTCTTTGTGCCGCAGCTTTCGAGAGGGCTATGATGTGCCCTGAAGTGTAAGGGCCCCGGTCGTTGACCTTTACCATAACCCAACGGCGGGTAGGTTCGTCCGTGCGCGTTACCTTGAGCATGGTGCCGATACCGTGCATTTTATGAGCCGCAGTCATAGCTTCGGGCTTATATTCCGATCCGGAAGAAGTCAGCTTGCCCTTGAAAGAACTGGGATAAACCTCGGCGATACCTACTTCTTGTGCAGCAAGGGAACTGGAGAGGCAGCAGAAAAGTGCCAAAAAAAGAAGGGGAAGGATTAGTCGGTTCATATTTAACAGGATTTTTACAAATTTAGGTATTTTATTTTTTAATACCGAAAATCTTCTCTCTGAATATTTGGGCTTTTTTTCAGTAAGTTGAGGACATCTTTGGCGGCTATTCCGCGATTCCTTAAATTTAGTAACGTATTTTTTTCTCTATACAGTATTTAGCGCTATCTTTACCCCGACTACCAATACTCTGAAATATCAAATCATAACCTCTTTATGGAAAGTTTCTATCGACTTTTCCATTGGCTAACTTTTTATGTTCAGTTGAATAGCCAACAGGAGCGTAAAATAGAAGTTCCCTCCAAGGTGCGACTGTCTGCTTTCCTCCAAGGCGGTAATCGTAAAAATTCTTCTTTTTTCAATTTCTTTGCCTTCTTTTTTGCTGCACAAATCTGCGTTCCCTACGCTGTATTCTCTCAAATGAGTATTACTGGTTTTTCTGCGGTTACTCAGAATTTCAACGGAATGGGATCTAGTGCAACGGCTACTTTACCTGCAGGTTTCTTGGTGAATAATGCCGCCACAACTTTCGGGGCTGCCTCAACAACTACTTTTGCAGCCGGAACAAATGGCACTGGTAGCCTTACCAATCTTTCTCCTGGTGGCGTTTACAATTTTTCCAACGGCGTTACCGAAACATCTACGGACAGAGCTTTAGGATTCCTGAATACCGACGAATTCTCTTCACCCAGATTCATCTTGTTACAAGTATCCAATAATACCGGTAAAACTATCGGTAGCCTTGGGATTTCCTTCGATTATGAAAAATACCGATCGGGTTCTAGAGGTTTCGAATGGGCTTTTTTCAGTGGAATTGAAGGACAAAGTTTGGTTCCACAACCCAACGGCAATCATAGCTATCCTGCCGATGCAGATAATAATGCTATTCAAAATCCTCCACTTTCCATAAGCAAAACTGTCAATATTACAGGTTTGGAAATCAAGCCTAACGAAAGAATTTTTTTTATCTGGCGGCTTTCCGGAGTTGGCGGTAGTGCAAATGGACAGGCTTTGGCAATTGATAACCTTTCTATTACTGCTACCGAATTTGGCAAGAATACGGCCAATATTTGTGGATGTATTAATCCAAAGTTGCTTTTAAATCCCGAAACTTGTTCCTATGTGCTTACACCTGGGGAGGTGAGTACCGGGTCCTGTTCAAACGCGATTATTCGCGTTATGGATAACAATCCCCTCAATAAAGATACCATTGATTGTGCCGGTACTTTTACCTACGGCCTTTTTGATAATCTGGGTAACCTTATTTGCTGGGGCAAAGTGACGGCAGAAGATAAGAGCGGCCCTTCCCTGATTGGTGTCCGCGGCCGGTGTAATGCGTCCAACAGGGTAAATGCACCAAATCCGCGCATGGCATCCAAGCCTTTCCTGGTGGACTCCGTCTCCCAGGTATGGAAAGATACGTTCCTGTGCATGGACGTAGATAAGGTATTCAATGTGGCGAATAGTTGGCGGAGCGCTTCCTACGCCTGGTATGCGGGCGAGGCACAGTTCCAGGATGCGTGCGATGCACACGGCTCCTGCGACTGCCGCACAGATGTGAAGGTGACGGACCAGTTGAGGTACTACCCTTGTACGGATGTGAAAGTAAACCAGATCTGGGCAAAAATCACACGGGTGTTTACGGCGACGGATTGCCGGGGCAACGAGACGAAGGTGATGCAGGAAATCTACTTCGTGCGCCCACCGGTGAAGACGCTGAAACAGGAACTGGCGCTTGTGGCGAACGGTTCCCCGGGTTCTCTCTACGGCCGCAACCTGATGAGCTATGTGCAGGTGGGTACAGACGGCAAGCTGCTGGTGACGCTGGATAGCGTAAATTGCACGGCGCCGACAGAACAGGTGATGATAGATACGTTCCTGCAGCGGTAC
>CAZGOT010000277.1:0-4045 GCA_964527495.1 uncultured Haliscomenobacter sp. | reverse complement strand
GTCGCGCCCCTGGTCACTGGAGCGAAGGTCGGGCGCCGAGCCACCGGCAGCAGAAGCATTGCCGAAATAACCGCGACGCCGGTCGGCACGCAGGGATATATTTATCGTTTTTTCGCGATCACCATCATCTACACCAGAAAATTCTGCCTGATCGGAAAGTTTGTCAAAAATTTGAACCTTATCAATAGCATCGGCCGGCAGGTTGCGGGTAGCCATTTTCGGATCCCGCCCGAAAAATTCTTTGCCGTCCACCAAAATCCGGGTCACATTCTGCCCCTGGGCTTTCACCGTCCCATCTGCTTCAACTTCTACGCCGGGCAGGCGCTTCAGCAGGTCTTCCACGACGGCATTTGGCTGTGTTTTGAAGGCGACCGCGTTGTATTCTACTGTATCTTTTTTGATATTCAGCGGGTTGGCCTCTCCTTCTACGATAACTTCAGAGAGGACCTCGCTCTGTTGTTCCATTTGGATGCTCCCTGCATCAATACTCTCTTCTGTTCCGCTGATTACCAGGGATTTAGAATAGTTTTTATAGCCTAAAAACGTAACCTGAAGGATGTAATTTCCTTTGCTGGTTTTGGAAAGCAGGAACTCCCCTTTGTCGTCTGAAAGGGCAAAAGTGGTGAGTACGGAGTCGGAAGCCTGTAGCAACATGACGGTCGCCATGGGCAGCGGATTGTTGTCCTGGTCTTTCACCGTACCTTTGATACTGGCTGATTTGTTTTGTGCAAACGCCGTCACACCTAGGAAAAGCATCAGCAGCGTTGTAGAGAAAATAGATTTCATAAAATATTTTTTGAAAAAAATGAGCCAGACGCCTTTGTCGCAGTCTGGTGTCGCAAAGGTATTGCTGGAAAAGCAGGAATACGGTTAAACAGGATTTATTTAAGGTTAAAAAAGGTTAAGAATAACAGCGGCGAGATGGAAAAGTTCAATCGAGGTTGGCCTGAAAAACCAGTTCCCCGGAATCGAGGTCGAAGGCACAAAGGGTGCCCATTTGGGGGATATGGGAAAACACACAACCGGCATCTATATTTTGTACGCCTATTTCATGAAAATTCCGGGCCATTTGCCTGATATGCTCCAGCCCCACGGGGGTATGCCCATGGAGGATTTTTCTGCCTTTCAGCCATTCGTGTGAGATTTGGGCATACCAGTTCCGAATCCAAATCATTTCCTTCCCTTCGGTGAGGGGATCGGACTGCTGGAAGTTCAGACCGGCATGGACGAGGATATACCCCGGAATTTCGTGGTACAAGGGCAGGGCATTAACAAAATCCAGATAGGCTAACGGGATCTTATCAGGGGTTTCGACCCCAAAGCTCCTCATGGTTTCGGAACCTCCATTTATATCAAATAAAAAGAAATGTTGCGCATTGCTGAGGGCATTGAGTAGCATCTGCTCGTGATTGCCACGCAGGCAAGTCAGGGAATGACCGCTTTCCTTTAATTCAAAGATATAATCCAGGACCCCTCTGGAATCTGGTCCACGGTCAATATAATCGCCCAGAAGATACAAATGGTCTTCTTTGCCGAACGCTATGCGCCGAAGTAGTTCCCTGAACGTTTTTGCGCACCCATGCACATCTGAAATCGCTATGCGCCGCATATGCTGGATTAGTTTTGTTTATGGGGTTTGTAAATCTAAATTTGCGCAAAAGGAATAATCCAGAAAGATACGGTTATCGTATCAGGGAGACATCGCCTCTGCGGATAAACTCCTGGCCATCTGGAAAACGGAGTACAATATTATATACATATACATCAGAAGGAGCATCGCGGTTTCCTGATTTGCCATCCCATCCCGTAGACTTGTTATCGTTGTTGTACACGAGTTGGCCCCAGCGGTTCCAGATACGGAATTCAACAATCTCTACATTCCCGGTAAAAACGACGTTGAAGAAGTCGTTATTGCCATCTCCATCGGGTGTAAAGGCGTTTGGCACATCAAATTCAGGCAACGTAACCGGTATTGGCGGGGTAGTTGCACTGACCTCGCAGCCATTGGCCGTGCGTATGGTGAGCGTATAGGTAGTAGGATTTTTTGTGGGCTTGTGGGTGACACTATTGCCACTGCCGGTAATATCTTCTCCATTGGCTTTCCAAATATAGGTGACCCCGGTGGGGTTAGGCGGGGTGGTCGCCGCACCAATAGTCAGGGCATTTCCGAGTGGAACTCCTTCTGCTGGCGCCTGTGGGGGATTGTAGGTAAATCCATTGATTACGGGGACAGCATCAACAGTCACGACGACAGACTTGGTAATAGTACCGCAGTTTTGCCCCCAGGTATAAATCATATTGAAAACAGTCGTCTGACGCAGGTTATTGACAGTCACTGTTGGCCCTGCACTGGAGCTCTGTCCATTGTTCCAGGTCCAAAGGTACGATTGGTTAACCCCGGCCGGAGCTGATCCTGTAGCAGTGAGGGTGATATTCTGCCCAGGGCAAAGGCGCTGCGCCGCCGGAACGGTAACATCGGCTGGCTGGATGACATTCACGGTTGTGGTAACACTCACGGCCGGGCAGGTTCCACGTTGTGCAGTCAGGGTATAGGTAGTATTCGTGGTTGGTGCTACCCGTAAGCGGGCAATGCGCGCGTCCAGGGCAGGATTTTGAGGGGATATCCAACGATAATCCACCCCGGGTTCCGGGTTAGCAAGAAACAGGGTAATGGAGTCGCCCCGGCAAATTGTAGGATTTATAGGCACAGGTGTCTGCGGGGTGCTGAGTACGGTAATGTTTACTGATTTTGAACTTGGACAACCCTCCTCAGTGACAGTAATGGTATAGGCCGTCGAATTTGGAGGGGTGACCCTGGGATTTTTGCATTCCAGGCAGGAAATATTTTGTTCGGGGGTCCATTTGATATCCCCTTTGCCTTCAAAACTCGCGGTGAGCTGGACGCTTTCCCCTGGACAGATGACAGGGTTTTCGGGTACAATAGTTATATTTTTGGGTTTGATTACCGGAATCAGGATTTCGGCGGTATCTATACAACCTCCGATTTTGCTTTCCCGAAAATAGCGGGTAGTATCCTGGGTGGTAATGACCATATTCCAGAGGGTATCAGGGGTCTCAAACCCTTTGTTGGGAAACCACTTGTGCTTTATCCCGGAAAAGAGAAAAGGTTCAAAAGTTTCCGACTTGAGCGTGACGAGTTGTCCCTGGCAATAAACATCTTTTTTGGGATCCGCTGTGATGCCGAGGGCAGGTAGCGAATCAACTTTTACAAAAACGGAGTCTACGATCGTACAGCCACCGTTGAAAAATGTCGTATAGTAAGTAGTATTGATTTTTGGGGCAACTTCGACCTGCAGCTTAAGCGTGTCGCGGAGGGATCCATCTGAGGAAGTCCATCGAAGTCCCTGGCCATTACCGGTACTGGTAGTAACCACCAGGGGAAGTTTGCTGCCAAAACACAACTCGACCGTATCGGCTGTAGAAAAGTCAACCCTCGGCGGTGCAATAGTAACGGATATCGTCTGCCGGACCTCGCAACCTGTCAGGTGGAGCGTGGCGGTATAAGTTGTCGTAAACGAAGGCCGGGCGGTAACCTGCTCTCCTCTGATGGTGCTTAAACCATCAGCAGGGCTCCAGCGTAGGCCATACCCCCCGGTATTGGTGGATGCCCTGAGCCGCACGGGCGTGCCACGGCAGACGGATAGGGAGTCCAGGGCTTGCAGGGCGAGGGTAGGGCGGGTAAAAATAACCGTTGCCGTATCCGTTTGGCGTTTACCCGAGACTACACCGCTCAGGAAAAAACGGAAGACCCTTCCGCCCTGGCCCGAAATTCTCAAGGTGTCCTTCCGGGGGTCGGCAATCGCGATATCTGCGGAACTCCACTGGTAATCGGTGCCCCCGGAGGCAATCAGGAAGAGGGTACTGTCGGAACAGGCATAGACTGTATCGGCATCGGGAAGAATTTTGATCAACTGGGCGCGCAAGGGCGCAGTGGCCAGCATGCCTGTTAGGGCGGTTGCCAGGGTAAGGAAAAGCCGAAAGCGTCGCTTCATCTGCATATTTTTTTTACTCTATGGCGAAAGGT
>CAZGOT010000276.1:0-4049 GCA_964527495.1 uncultured Haliscomenobacter sp. | reverse complement strand
TGGCGGCATCAGCCGCTAAATGACGGCCTCCGGACTTTTTACCCAACCCTATAAAATTTTTAAAAAAGCTGATTTTAATGATTTTGCGAAGCAAAATCATTAAAATCAGCTTTTTTAAAATATTCTGGCGGCGTCAGCCGCCAAATGACGGACGCTGAATACGCTACCCTGGAGTCAAAAGCGCAGATTGCGCTTTTGACTCCAAAGCGGATTCGCCCATTAGGTATTCATCCACGGCGCGAGCGGCTTCGCGGCCTTCAGAAATTGCCCAAACGACGAGAGATTGGCCCCTGCGCATATCTCCTGCAGCGAAAATCTTCTCTACATTAGTACGATATTTTTCATCAGTCTGGACGTTTTGGCGTGGGTCAAACTGTACTTCCAGGGCATGTAGCATTCCCTGGTGCTGGGGGTGCAGGAAACCTACTGCAATAAATGCGAGCTGACAGGGTATTTCGCGCGTGGAGCCTTCTACCTCTTCTAAAATACTTCTGCCCGTGAGCGGGTCGGTTTTCCAACAAACGTTTGCGACCTGAGCGGCACGCAGGTTACCATTGGCGTCGCCGAGAAACGCTTTCGTAAGCATTGCCCAATGGCGGGAACACCCCTCTTCGTGAGAAGAACTCTGCCGGAGTATCAACGGCCAGTTGGGCCAGGAGAGGGGGTCGCGCTGCTCCGGCGGACGGGCCAGTACTTCAAGTTGCGTGACTGAAGCTGCGCCATGGCGGTTGGAAGTACCTACGCAATCGGCACCCGTATCCCCACCACCGATAACCAGTACGTCTTTTCCTCCGGCATGAATAAGCTTATGGTCGGATAAATTATCTCCGGCCACCCGTCGGTTATTTTGTTCCAGGAATTCCATGGCAAAATGAACGCCATGCAGTTCTCTTCCTGGTACATCAAGGTCGCGGGGGATGGTAGAACCTCCGCAGAGCACCAGGGCATCATATCCGTCAAGCAGTTCCTGCACAGAGATATTATTGCCTATATCGGCATTGGTTCGAAAACGGATACCTTCGGCCTCCATAAAGGCTACCCTGCGGTTTAGGACCCATTTTTCGAGTTTAAAATCGGGAATCCCATAGCGCAGTAAGCCTCCTATGCGGTCTTTGCGCTCAAAAACCGTTACCAGGTGGCCTGCTTTATTTAATTGTGCCGCCGCAGCCAGACCCGCTGGGCCTGAACCAATGACCGCCACTTTCTTACCTGTGCGCAGGACAGGAGGATTGGGGCGGATGAGCCCCAGGTCAAAAGCCTTTTCTGCGATGGTCTTTTCAATGTGTTCGATGGCAACTGCTGGTTGGTTAATCCCCAACACACAGGCTGCCTCACATGGGGCCGGGCAAATACGCCCGGTAAACTCCGGAAAGTTGTTCGTGCTTTGCAGGATGGATATGGCCTGTCTCCAATCCTGACGATGTACCGCATCGTTGAATTCTGGAATGATATTGCCCAAAGGACAGCCGGAATGACAAAAGGGGACGCCACAGTCCATACACCTTGCAGACTGCTCCAGGGTCTTTTCTTCCGGAAAAGGTTCGTATATCTCCCGATAATCTCCTACCCGCTCATGGGGTGGGCGTGCTCCCGGTAATTCCCGTCGGTATTTTAAAAATCCTCCTGGATCTGACATAAATGAAAGGCGTTTTGCTGCTTACCTAAAGTTGTGAAAGAAATCTCGCTTCGATACCTGATAATATGGTGTTTTTACAAAAATGGAGATTCACCCCCGGATGTTAAGAAGCTAAAAATCATAGAAATCCGGTGGGAAAACAACCTGGATAACCATTCCTGTCTCTCGGCCGATAAATCCACTTTTTTGAGGGTAAAATTTTTGTTTGTCATTTATGATTTTTAGCACTTTATTTTACTTTTTTCAAAATATTTCCATGTATTATTTGGTAAATTAAAATAAAACCGATCTGATTTTATGGCAATAGGCAATGGGATATTTACAATGCCCAGGATATTTCGAAGAAGCAGAAAATTTTTCCTACCTTAGCTACTAGGAAATCCTGGTCGTTATTCATGAAAAAATCACTTACTTCAGTGCGATTTTGTTTGTGGCTTTTTGTGCTATTACCCATGCTGGTCTCTGGCCAGTACACAGGGGATAGATTACTGGACCGTCGTTTGCAAGCAGTTAAAAGTGATACTGCCCGGGTAAGTCTGCTGGTGAAAGCCTCTTTAAAGTACGCTTCCCAGGAGCCACGAAAAGCATTAGCATATGCCTTGGATGGATTAGTCATCGCTAAGCAGGCGAAGTCGCCGCAGCACCTCAAGGATGCTTTACTGGCTGCGTTCCGAGCCAGCTTTCTAAGCGGTTTATTTGCCGAAGCGGCAAAGTTTGCTAGCGAATATCTGAAAATTGTCGAACCTGATGGCAGTGCATTGGAACTGGCGATAGCCTATAATAACCTGGGGGCGGTTAGATTCACCAGCAATCTGAATAGCTATGATGCCTCCGTAGAATCCTTGTTTTTAAAATCATTAGGCTATTACCAAAAGTATTCCAGGATTTCACCTGATAGCTCCCAATCCAATAACCTGGTCAACTTATACGTTAACCTGGCTATCCTGAGAAGGATGAAAGGGGATTTGCCAATGGCCGAGAGGTATATTCGGCAGGGACTTGAGCTCTCTGAAAATAATCCTTCCCAAATTGCCCAATACCTCCGCTTACTGGTCAACTACGGGGACCTTATGACGATCCAGATGAAATACCCTGAAGCCCTTACCTGGTTTGAAAAAGGGCTTCAGGCTAGTATAGCATCCAACGATAAAGTCATGGAGGCGGCTTTTCATTTTTCACTGGGATCGTTATATGAAAAAACAGGGGATACCACCAGGTTGCTGGAACATATTTTACGGTTCTATGAAATGTCGTATCTCCAGAATAACCCTTCTACCATTTATATAGCGGCGGCTAAACTTTCCAGCATCTACGAAACCTTAGGAGATTCAGAGCAAACGCTGAAGTATATGCAGATCGCCCAGAAGAACCAGGAAAAAATGGAGCTGATTAGGGCAAATGAAGAGGTGATACGCGCCGAGATGGATATTGAAATGCGGGAGGTGGAAAGGAAAATGGGTGCGAAGCTGGCAAAAAGGACCTGGAAGCTATGGCTGCTTGCCATTGGCATTTTCCTGGTGGTAGTAGGATTGTTTTTTCTTTATTTCAATACCCGCAAAAACTATAGGCTGGCAAAGCTCAGCGCTGTCGAAAAAGAACTGGGTACACAAAAGCTCGAATTGGAGAAAGCGTTGCTCGAATCCGCTTTAGAATCAAAAGACAAGGCATTTACTGCTGAAGCCATCAGCAAAATTCAGCGCAATGAATTGATTAGCGAAGTGGTACGCAAATTGCTGGATTTAAAAAATAACCCAAATTACCCTGATCAAAAGGAGGTTATTGGAAAAGTAGTGAAAGATCTTCGAAAAACGATGGAAAACAATATCTGGGAAGATTTCGAACATCGCTTCCAACAAATGCATTCCGGTTTTTTTCAAAAGCTGCAGGCCATCAACCCTGGTCTTACACCAAATGAACGTCGGCTGTGTGCTTTTTTGAGCCTGAATATGTCCTCAAAGGAAATATCCGCAATCACTGGCCAATCTCCGGAAAGCTTAAAAAAAGCCCGTTTGCGCCTTCGCAAAAAATTAGATCTGACAAATTCTGATACCAACCTGGTCAATTTCCTCTCCACACTTTAACGTTTTTTCAAGATTTTCCTGCATTGTCCCCCTTTTGTCACCCCCTGATTTTTGGAGGTGATTACCTGAGCTTCTACATTTGCCTACATCAGTGTTGCCGGAATTTGCCAACAGCAATAAAGGAAAATACACACTATGAAATTATTGAGACTGATATTTGAGGAGGCTGTCCGAAAAGTCTGAGGTTATGTAAAAAGTATTCCGCCGCCTTCGGCGGCGAAAGAAAACTTTAAGGACACTGTCTCATATCCTTTGGCGGCTTGCGCCGCCAAAGAACGTTTTTCAGAGCGGCCTTTTCATTGATTTTGCGAAGCAAAATCAATGAAAAGGCC
>CAZGOT010000275.1:2207-4052 GCA_964527495.1 uncultured Haliscomenobacter sp. | reverse complement strand
TTTGATAAAATGTTTCATCCCTGTCTTTCCCGTCCTTCAGTTACGTTTACGACTCGAATCGAATCTAAGGATGATATCTTTTTTTAAACCGAGAATCGCTGATTTTTTGCTCAACTTAATCCTTTAATCACCCTATCCACCCCCCAATCTTCCCTAAACTCTCCTTATCCACGAAATAGCTGACGTGGTCGCATTCCAGGATGGCAGCACTGTCGTGGCCGCCCCAGGGCAGGTGCTTCATTCGCTCTACCTTTACGGCCATGTCGTTGGGGACGTTGTCGAAGACCGCCAGGTCGAGGCCGGTGTAGATGCCGCGCGCTTTTAAGGTATTAACGATTTTATCCAGCAGGGAAGCGTCTTCTGGATGCGTAACCAAGATCTGTCGGGTGTCACCGCCTACCAGATAGTATGGCACATCTGGCCGTGCCTTGCCGGGTGTATTGAGCTGGGCGATAAAGGGCGAATCGGGATCCATCTGATCGAGGGTGCGGAAAACTGCTTTCTCCAACCGCTTGCCGAGGAAGGCTGCTGCCGCCATATACGGCTGGAAAATACTTACCCCGTTAAGGCCTGCGAACAACCAACCCGTCACCTTACGACGGAAATCGGCCATTTCTGAGCCGGAGTTAGGGGTTCCGCATTGGATGAGTTTCTTCACGAAGCGATCTCCCTCGAGTTGCTCGATTAGGTAGCGCGAAACCAGACCGCCCATGGAGTGGGCTATAATGGTCAGGCGCTTTCCGTCGCCGAAGCCGCAGGCGAGAAGCATTTCCTTTAGTTTTCGGGCAGAAACCTCGATACCCGAGGTCAGGTTCTCGTAGTCAAAACTCAATACGCCAGCAAAGGGTCTGTGCAGGGCTTCCGAACTAAATACCGCATCTACCATTCCTTTCGTATCGCCAGTGATGCCGTGGACAAGCAGCAGCGCCTCTCCTCCTGCGATGGCCTGGGCGATCTGCCCTGCTTTATCTTTGCTGCGCTCTGATCCAAGGTAAGTGATCTCCGTCATGTTGCCATCGGCTCCACGGCGGTGCAGGGATAGTCGGTCGTATTCCTTTACCCCAGTCAGGCGGCTCCAGGCCACTTTCTGGAAAAAAAGCTTAATCGAGCCGCCCAGGCTTCTTTCCTTTTCGTCCCCCCGGCTCAAATCTTCGATAACTCCTTCGCTGGGCGGGGGCAATTGTTCGATGTGCACCACACCGGCATCGTCCGTATAGCCTACGGGGAAGTACAACCCACTCTCCTCGTCATAGCCGAAGGGCACGATGGTCTCCGCTTGTCCAAGCGCAGCCTTGGGGGTTATTTTAATTTCTTTGCCGGGGGGCAGTGCAACCTCTGTGCCCCCCGGGCCAGCCCGCAGTTCGAGCACCTGGACGCTGTTATTGGCCGCCCCGCTGATCCCTGCCGGAAAGGCCTGGTCCAACGTATTGGCATCGCCGAACAGACCTGAGGGTGGAACGATGGCATTCGTGGATTGCGTGGATTTGGAGCGTTTTACATCAGCCAGTTTTTTCGTGACATCGTCCCCGGTACCTGCGAATGCGATGGCTTGAAAGCCTTCAGGGGCCTCAACTTCGAAGGCGCTTAGGTCTGCCGAAGTTCCACCTTGCAGCTCTACACTTTTATGTGGCCCGATAATACGAAAATGGGTACTGAATACACACCAGTCGTTTTGTTCAGGAGAGTCGTCTTCATCATCACCCCCCAAACCTTTAGAGCCTCGTTTTGCACTGCCCGATCGAGTAGATTCGTTGCGCTTATCTTCAAGCGTTAAGCTATCCTGTTTGTACTTATCCAGGTTAACAGGCTGTTGAGACACAATAATTTTGAGATGATCGGAAATTT
>CAZGOT010000275.1:613-2197 GCA_964527495.1 uncultured Haliscomenobacter sp. | reverse complement strand
ATAAAGTGGTATTGTGTTAAATTCGTTACCCTTATTATCCAGATAACTCAAAAAAATTGGCCCTCCATCTTTGCTCAGGTTATTTGAATCTGATTTAATCAAATTTGTAATAATTCCATATTTGCTTTCGAGGTAGATGGCGCCGATATAGCAGGAGCGCAGATTTTTTGCACCCGGATGGATACTTATACGAAGTCGGAAGGCAGGTTTTACCTTGTTTTTGTACTGAAACACTACTTCTTCGGGTAAATGACCGTCTTCATTTACCCATTCTGCGGGAGCTGCCTCCAGGTCTGAACCAGTGAGGTTTTCCCCTTCGATCCGCTCCAGGCGGAAAACAAAATCCTCTTTTTTGAAACGTGTTTCGGCATTCTTTAGGTCACATGCCACCAGCCATTTGCCAATACTGTCCACATTCGTCAGAAAAGATTTTGGCTCTCTTTCGCGCTTGAACAGCGGGATGGTACTCCCGGTCCTGACCAGCACGTACGTCTCATCTTCATTTAATCTAATCTGATAAGGAAGATCTTGTTTTTCCTTTTCAAAGTGCAGGGAAACGTAGGGAAAGGCCGACCCGTTACCATAGGCCGATTTGAGCGCCTGCATCCGTTCCGCGTCCTCCAGGATACCGTTGGAGACGCACACTTGCAGCAGGGGGGTGGCGTATTTTGTAATGAAGGCCTGGTAACCGGGGCTTTGTCCCTTATTCAGATCCTCGGATTGCGCATCCAGATAGGAAAAGTTTGAAAATACCGCTGCGATATTAAACTCCTTGTCGGCACCTTCAATCTTCACCCGTGTCGGGTTCTCTGGAGAAGATACCAGTCCATCCATTGCCCCACCCTCGAGTTTCCATTTCTGAGCTATCGCATCGAAGTGTACTTCAAAGGTCGGCTTGTACGGAATAATATCCCCGCCAAGGAAGGGCTGGTCGAGGTCTTTATCTTCTGCGGCAAACTCTACCGGGCGCTGGTTGGGGTTTTTGTTTTGTACCGAAAGACGGGTGGTCTGCATCAGATCGCGGTAGCTGCGGGCAGAGCCCCCTTTTTGGAGAACTTCCAGGAACCTGGACGTAAAGAGACCACCAGAGGGCGTTTCCTGGGCGGTCTGATTGTCCATGGAAGCCGCAAGCTGTATGTGTTTCGCGATTTTGATATCCACCCCACCACTGGGTTTGGGACTATAGAACCCCTGGTCGTAGCCCAGGTATTGTTGCAAAGGGATTTGTTGTTTGGAATCCGAAGTGTGGCGATAACCGATCCGGGAATCCCCCTCAGCGGCGCGTGTATTGTTACCAGCGAAGCAGCAGTCCATAATGACGATGCAATGCACATTTTTGCCCTGCAGCGCGTCCCAGAGCAGAAAGGCGATTTCCTTGTCTATGAGGTCGCGCGCACCCGTACGGCTGTCCACGCAGACGATGGTTTCGTTCTGCAATTTCGATTTACTCCCGCGGAATTCCTCCGGAGCTGTGATCGTGGAGCCATGGCCGCTGTAATAAAACAGGCAGATATCGCCGTCTTTGGCCTGTTTGAGGTGGTCAAATGCCCTGGTCGTCACGTTTTGGAATGTGGGCTGCAGGAT
>CAZGOT010000275.1:0-603 GCA_964527495.1 uncultured Haliscomenobacter sp. | reverse complement strand
TCCACCTCAACTTTTTGATAGTCGTGAAAGGCCAGAAAATAGGCAGGAACATAGGTCAAAGCAGAACCTTCCTGCTGTTTACAGAGTTTTCGCAGGAAAGTATCCATTTCGAGGGCATCGTGTAAACATCCGTTCAATGGATTTTTAGGGTAGGCGTTAATGCCGATGAGGGTGGCAAAGAGGTTTTTTTGTGGCATGGGTCGGAATATATTTCAGTCAAATAATTATGCGAAGTGCGCTTTCAAGTAGGAAGAAGCAAAAGCAGATGTAGCAATTTTTTTCTTAAAGGCCTCCGATTGGAGTCTTTTTTCCACTGCCTTTGCATTGCTGAGGTCCAGCGACTGGAAATCCGCCCGGAAGGACGGGTCAGTCTGGAGGAGGTGCAGCAATTCCATGGCCAGGGCATCGCCCGTGGGTTGAGGTGCCTGGTCCCGCGATAATGAGCGGTTGAGGAACAAGGAAGAGGCAATATCCAAAAGCCCGCCAAGGCTGACCTTTGATTCGGGGGCTTTTTTCAGCGCTTCGGGTTGCATTGGGGCGATTTGTAGGGCATCATACGCGCGGAGGATGCCGTTGCCGTAGTATTTTTTCCCCTCCGGGAAC
>CAZGOT010000274.1:0-4063 GCA_964527495.1 uncultured Haliscomenobacter sp. | reverse complement strand
GAGGCAAAACGTCGTTCATTCAAAATAACATTCGGCGGCGTCAGCCGCCAAATGAAATGCCAGGGGCTTTTACACAACCTCGCAGCTCTAAAAAAATTTTATTCTGCCGCCGAAGGCGGCATTTATCCATTCACCATTAAATTACACCCCCTTATTTCGCTATAATCCAACCTCCCGATAACTTCAAAGCCGCCACCGGGCAGCATACGCCCAAGATCATCGGTTGCAATAAAACTCAGGGTGTCAAGATTAGCCAAATCTATGATATTGAGAAGGCCGCTTCGGCCGGGAAGGGCTATTTCAAATGGATCGTACATCTCGCGCACGCGCACCTGAAGGGAAGGTGGGCAGTAAAAAACCCCATTGCCCTGGGAATAGGCCTGGGACAATAACTCCGTCATACCATATTCTGAATGGATCACCGAAACGCCGAACCCTTTCTTTAAAATTTCATGTAACGCTTCCCGGGTAATCTCCTCTCTCCTACCCTTCATCCCGCCTGTCTCCATGACAATCAACTCCGGAAAATCTATCCCACCGGATTCCACAAAATCCCACAACGCAAAACTCACTCCCAGCAAGAGCGTTGGAATGCCCTGATCCCGGCACCGCTCCAGGAACTGCCGGAGCTTATCCTGGTCATGCAGGAAAAACCCGCTCTCCGAATAGGGAGAGCGCTGGATAAAATCCTGCGCCATATACACCAGGGAAGAACCACTGCGCTCGAGATAGGCAGGCAAAAGGGCAAGTACAGCATATTTTTCTACAGGACCATAAAACTGGGAAAAACAACGCAGCGCATTGGCCGAATACCAGGAAAGCTCCCGTACGAGATGCCTGCTGCTTTGCATACCTGTAGTGCCGCTACTGGTAAAAACCGCCTCCGGAACCCACGATAGCGTCTGCACCTCCTGGCTACGAAAAACCGAAATCGGCATACAGGGAATATCTTCCAGGCATTGGACTGGTCTGCGCAAAATCCCTGGCATTGCCAGGAAGTCCCGGTAATGGGGATTATACTCCGACTGGAAACGAAAGACCTGCAGTGCAATTTCCTCAAAGTCCCCACTTTGCAAACTGGCAATTTGCGATTGCAGTAGGGCTCGCAACTCAACAAGTTTTTTCCTATTTTTAATCAAAATTCCGGATTTTTTCGTTGTATTGTAGGGAATGGTTCCATCCTGGTGCAAGTCTCTTGGTTATCTCTTCCTGATACATAAGAAACTGTTCCTCGATTTGGATTTTTCTACCTGCGCTGCTCCCATTAAAAGCTGAGGCGCCCAAAATTTGAAGCCATGTTTGCACAACAAAAATCTATATTCCTGCTGTCCCTGTCCTCCGCAATCCTGGCAGCCACCTGTTCCCGCATACCGGAATTTCCGGTCGAACCCATTATTGAATATAAAGGAATCAGCCAAAACACTATCGAACAGAGTCGCGGGACAGGTATTGCTCTGGACACCATCGAAGTCCGTTTTTCCTTTACCGATGGGGATGGCGACCTGGGCAGCAAAGACAGTGTCAACATTTTCCTGGAAGACAGCCGGGATGGCTCTATTCAAATCTTTAAGGTCAACCCTATCCCCAAACTCGGTGCTGGTAACGGCCTGCGGGGAGAAATAAAAATCTTGCTTACCAATAGCGCTGTCACCAGCTACTTCTGCTGTACCTTTCCCAATACTTTCCTCACCTGCCTGCCCAGCAGACAACATCCGACCGATACCCTTTCCTACCTGATCCACATCCGTGACCGCGCTGGCAACCTTTCTAATAAAATCCGAACCGAAAAAATTACTATACTCTGCAATTAACGGACTGCTTATGCATCTTTCCGCATTTGCTTGAAAGCATTGATCAGCCCATTCGTCGAGCTGTCGTGGGAATTTACCGGGGCATCGCCCTGTAACTCTGGCAGGATTCTGTTGGCCAGTTGCTTACCCAATTCTACTCCAAACTGGTCGAAGCTGAAAATATTCCAGATGACGCCCTGGGTGAATATTTTGTGCTCGTACATGGCAATCAGGCTGCCGAGGGTATGGGGGTCAAGTTTGCGAAAAAGGATGGAATTAGTCGGCTTGTTGCCAGGAAAGACCTTGTACGGGAGCAATTTCGGGATGGTTTCCTCTCCTAAACCCTCTTTTTCCAATTCAAGACGGACTTCCTCTGCTGTTTTGCCCATCATGAGTGCTTCTGTCTGTGCGAAGAAGTTGGACAGCAACTTTTCGTGATGATCCCCGATAGGATTGTGGCTGATAGCAGGGGCAAGAAAATCGCAGGGAATCAGGCGTGTCCCCTGGTGGATAAGCTGGTAGAAGGCATGCTGGCCATTAGTACCCGGCTCGCCCCATACAATAGGACCGGTCGCATAAGCAACCGATCTGCCATTTCGGTCCACGTATTTGCCGTTACTTTCCATATTTCCTTGCTGAAAATACGCTGCAAAGCGATGCATATACTGGTCATAGGGCAGGATGGCCTCTGATTCTGCCCCAAAGAAATTGACATACCAGATGCCGATGAGCGCCAGGAGTACGGGAATATTTTCTTCCAGTTCCGTCTTCCGGAAATGTTCATCCATCGCATGGAAACCGGCCAGGAGTTCCCTGAAGCGATCAAAACCAATCGTGCAGGCGATGGAAAGCCCGATGGCGGAGGTTAGAGAGAAGCGTCCTCCGACCCAATCCCAGAAGACAAACATATTCTCCGGGTCAATCCCGAATGCCTGAACTGCCTGGGCATTGGTAGAAAGGGCTGCAAAATGCCTGCGGACGTGCGCGGGATCGCCTGCTGCACGCAGGAACCACTCCCTTGCCGTATGGGCATTTGCCATCGTTTCCTGGGTAGTAAAGGTTTTAGAGGCAATCAGGAACAGCGTTGTTTCCGGATCCGTTTTTTTCAGTACCTCGGCGATATGGGTTGCGTCCACATTAGAAACAAAATGGGCTTGAATCCCAGGTTTCCAGTACGGCCGGAGTGCTTCTGTCACCATCACCGGGCCGAGATCGGATCCCCCAATGCCAATATTGACGATATGCTCGATTCGTTTGCCGGTGAACCCCGTCCACGCACCATTGTGGATGCGTGTACAGAAATCTTCCATCCGTGCCAGCACATCGCGTACAGCAGGCATCACGTCCTGTCCATCTACATAGACCGGCGCACCGGATAAGTTGCGCAAGGCCACGTGGAGTACGGCTCGTCCTTCCGTTTCATTAATTTTATCCCCGGAAAACATTTTTTCGATCGCCTCAGGAAGTTGGCATTCCCGTGCAAGCGCGAGGAGCAGGTCGAGAGTATGCCGCTGCAGGAGATTTTTGGAAAAGTCTATCAGGATATGCTCAAAGCAGCAGGCAAAAGCCTCATAGCGCCGGGGATCCTGGGCAAATAAATCGCGCAGGTGGGCAGATTTCATCGTTTCGGCATGTGCTTCGAGAGCTTTCCATGCCTGAGTCTGGGTTGGATCAACGCGAGGCAGCATATTTTAGTCTTTGTGTTTGCACAAATATGCGTACTTTTCCCGAAAGCCTCACCAACTACCTGTAAAAATTGGGTGGGCAGGTGATTTTCATCAATGACAGCAATCCCGCAAAAAAGTAATTTTAACCTAAAAGTAAACCTGTTTTACATGAAAAAGATTCTGGTTCCCACTGATTTTTCCGCAACGGCCTATTCTGCTCTGGCCTATGCACTGGAATTTTCCAGAACGACGGAGGATGCGCAGATAGATGTCGTCCACATGTACCTGCCTGCAACCTCTGCGGAGTACCCAAATATTGTACCCCCTATCGCAGAATTGATGGAGGCACAAGAAAAAATGCTGGCAAACTTCGCAGCAGAAGTCCTGAAAGACCAATCTGTTACCACCCCGGTAAAAACCCAACTCGTCATAGGTTTTCCCGCTGATGAAATCGTACGCCTTTCCGCAGAGTACGACCTTGTCGTTGTTGGGGCCACCGGGCAATCTGATGCACTCGACAATATGTTCGGAAGCATATCCAGCCACGTTGCCCCCAGATGCTGGTAATGGGCCTGCTTTTCAGCCCATTCCTGTGCGGCGATATCC
>CAZGOT010000273.1:0-4072 GCA_964527495.1 uncultured Haliscomenobacter sp. | reverse complement strand
GCCGCTGCCCAGAGCAATCTCAAAAAAGTGAGCCTGGAACTGGGCGGCAAATCGCCCAACGTCATCTTCGCCGATGCCAGTCTGGACGCCGCCCTCGCGAGCCTCACCTGGAGTAGTTTCTATAATACCGGCCAGGAATGTACCCTCGGCTCAAGGGTATATGTGGAAACCCCGGTTTATGATCAGGTAATCACGGCGCTGCGTAAAAGTGCAGCCGGACTTCGAATCGGTAATGGCCTGTCGAACCCCGACTTAGGCCCCCTGATTTCCGAAGTGCAAATGCAGCATGTGCTGGGTTATATAGATGCTGGCAAAAGTCAGGGAGCCAAAGTGATTATTGGCGGCGAGCGCATGACAGGTGAACTGGCTTCCGGGTATTTTATGCCGCCAACCATCTTTACCCATGACGACGATGCGCTCCGCATCGTGCAGGAGGAAATCTTTGGCCCGGTAGTTGTCCTCGCGCCCTTTGACGACTACGAATCGGCCATTAGCAGGGCCAATAATTCTATTTATGGACTGGCTGCAGCCGTATGGACGCAGGATATCAAAAAGGCACACCGCTTCGCCGAAGATGTCAAGGCGGGTGTGGTTTGGCTCAACGGGTATGACCTCTTTGATGCAGCCGCCCCTTTTGGTGGATACAAACAAAGTGGTATCGGGCGCGAAATGGGGAAAAGCGCCATTGAGCTTTACACCCAGGAGAAGGCTGTGTGGGTAAGTCTGTAGAGAGAGGCTCATTTTTAGCGTATCCAAGTGAATAATTGAGATGCCTTGTCTTTGGGCAATACCAAAAATGAGCCTCTCCCCTATTCCCACCAAAGGCAAATATTTTGGAAAAATCGGCAAATTTAGAGTTTGTACCCAGCTGAAATAGTATATAGTTTTGTACCGTTACATAATTCGAAATATTATGTTGATGGGTACGAAGATTACCAATATTCATTTCAAAGATATTCGCTTTCCTACATCGAGACAGCTCGATGGCTCCGACGCGATGAACCCCGACCCGGACTATTCTGCGGCTTATATCATCCTGGAAACGAACCATCCCTTAGGACTGGAAGGCCATGGATTAACTTTCACGATTGGCAGAGGCAACGAGGTGGTCGTGCGGGCACTGGAAGCGATGGGGCATCTGGTCCTCGGCCTGGATATGGAAGAAGTGGCCCACGACATGGCCGGTTTTTGGCGCCGTCTCACCAGCGATAGCCAGTTGCGCTGGCTGGGGCCAGAAAAAGGGGTCATCCACCTGGCTACAGCGGCTATGGTCAATGCCGTCTGGGACCTTTACGCCAAAATAGAAAATAAGCCGCTTTGGGTCCTCCTGGCCGATATGTCGCCGGAAGCGTTGGTGTCCTGCGTGGATTTCACCTATATCACCGATGCCATTAACCCTCAGGAAGCCGTCGAAATGCTAAAGCGGCAGGAAGCAGGTAAAGCGGAACGCCGGACCCATCTGCTAAACAATGGCTATCCTGCCTATACCACCTCTGCTGGCTGGCTGGGATACAGCGATGAAAAAATCCGCCGCCTGAGCCGCGAAGCAATGGAATCGGGCTTTACCCACCTCAAAATGAAAGTGGGGTCCAACCTGGACGACGACATCCGCCGCGCGGGTATCCTGAGGGATGAAATTGGTCCCGACCGCAAGCTCATGATGGATGCCAATCAAAAGTGGGATGTCCCGGAGGCCATACGCTGGATGAAGGCCCTGGCCGCTTTTGACCCCCACTGGATCGAAGAACCTACCAGCCCCGATGATATCCTCGGCCACCGTACCATCCGCGAAGCCCTCCGGCCCATCGGCGTAGCTACCGGAGAACACTGCCATAACCGGGTCATGTTTAAACAATTATTACAGGCAGGTGCCATTGATTTTTGCCAGATTGATAGCTGCCGGCTCGGTGGGGTCAACGAAAACCTGGCCGTTTTACTCATGGCCGCAAAGTACGGCGTGCCCGTCTGCCCGCATGCGGGTGGCGTAGGCCTTTGCGAATATGTACAGCACCTGTCTATGGTGGATTTTATCTCCATTAGCGGTAGCTTGCATAACCGGGTCATCGAATACGTGGACCACCTCCACGAGCATTTCCTCGAACCGGTACATATCCAAAATGGATGCTATATGCCTCCGAAAGCGCCCGGCTATTCCATCACCATGCGGCTTGAATCCCTGGAAGACTATGCTTTCCCCGAAGGAAAGGTCTGGCAGGAAATAGGACAGGATGGAACTGTAGAAAGTCTGCCCAGTCCGGCAGGAAATACAGTAGTTTAGGAAGAAATGGAAGGATATAGCTTTTTTTTAGCAAGCGACATAACCATATAGAAAATATAGATTATGGAAATCCGGATGGATGGCAAGGTAGCGTTGGTCACTGGTGGAGGTAGCGGGATAGGCGCCTCTATATGCCAGGAATTTGCGTACGCCGGAGCATATGTTTTTGTACTCGACTTGAATGCAACGGCAGCAGAGGAAGTTGCGGAAGGCATCCGCAAGGCAGGCGGATTGGCCAAGAGCAGAAAAGTGGATGTTACTATACAGGCAGAAGTGATGGAGGTATTCAATCAAATTGTCCAGGAAACCAGCCGATTGGATGTCCTGGTAAACAACGCAGGGATCGCCCAGATAGGCACCCTGGACCAAACTTCTGAAGCCGACTTCGACCGGATTTTCCAGGTCAATGTCAAAGGAGTATATAATGGAATGTATGCCGCAATAAGCCACATGCAGGCCCAGGGCTCCGGAGCCATCCTGAACATGGGTTCCATCGCCTCTATGATTGGGCTTCCAGACCGCTTCGGCTATTCCATGAGCAAAGGGGCCGTGATGGCCATGACCTATACCGTTGCACGCGACTATCTGAAATACAACATTCGCTGCAATAGCCTCGCCCCTGCCAGAGTGCACACGCCTTTTGTAGATGGTTTTATTGCTAAAAACTACCCCGGCAGGGAAACGGAAATGTTCGAAAAGCTGTCGCGCTCCCAACCTATCGGCAGGATGGGCAAGCCGGAGGAAGTCGCCCAACTGGCCTTGTTCCTCTGCTCGGATGCGGCAGGGTTTATCACGGGCACGAATGTACCGATTGATGGTGGATTTATAAACCTGAATACCTGATGAAACTGATTCGATTTGGCCCCCCGGCTGCTGAAAATCCGGGATTGATTGACGCTAAAGGTGATTGGAGGGATGTCTCGGCATTTGGCCAGGACTACGATGAAAACTTTTTTGCCCGGGATGGCCTTCGACGGCTACAGGAGTGGTGGGAAGAAAATGCTGCTTCCTGCCCGATAATCCCTCAAACTACGCGGTTAGGCCCACCACTTTGCCGCCCCTCCAAACTGGTATGTGTAGGTTTGAATTATGCGCTCCATGCTAAAGAGAGCGGCATGGAAATACCTAAAGAACCCGTGCTTTTCTTTAAATCCACTACCGCAATCTGCGGCCCTTTCGATGACCTGGTTATCCCACCGGGAAGTGAAAAAACGGACTGGGAGGTCGAACTGGCTGTCGTTATTGGCAGAGAAGTAAGCTATGTGCCGCTGGAAAACGCCATGGACTGTGTTGCAGGCTATGTGCTGCATAACGACTATAGCGAACGTGCCTATCAATTGGAACGTGGGGGGCAATGGGTAAAAGGCAAAAGTTGCGATACTTTCGCACCCCTCGGCCCTTTCCTGGCTACTGCAGAGGAAATCCCCGATCCGCACAACCTACGCCTATGGCTGAAATTGAATGGAGTGGTCATGCAGGACAGCAATACATCAGATCTGGTTTTTGGAATCCCTTTTCTAATACACTATATCAGCCAGTTTATGCGCCTGTTGCCCGGTGATATTATTTCAACAGGGACCCCTTTTGGAGTTGGGCTCGGGCTGAAACCGCAACGCTACATCCAGGAAGGCGATGAAATTGAACTTGGAATTGACCATCTTGGAACCTCCCGGCAGCGGGCTGTGGCATGGGCTAAAGGAAGGTAAAGCATAATCAAGTACAATCTTACCGTATGGCAAGAATAGATGCCCACCAACATTTCTGGAAATACGACCCCGTGGAGTACGACTGGAT
>CAZGOT010000272.1:0-4082 GCA_964527495.1 uncultured Haliscomenobacter sp. | reverse complement strand
GCGTTTTTGATGCCACCACTGCCCCACTCCTTCAGATGGGCTGGGATACAGTTCCTGATCCATACGGCGGACACATTATTTTCAAAGATCATAGCGGCGAAGTTGCTGATTTGATTTTCCGCAATACCAATACCAACGATCACTTCCTGAATATCAGCGGAGGGAATGACCGGGGGAAATACTACGCCAGTTTCAACTATTACGGAGAAGACGGTATCATCGTGGGTTCTGATTACAAGCGCTATACCGCAAACATTAATGGGTCGTACAAAATCCGTCCCAACCTGGAAGTAAATACTGGTGCTACTTTATCCACCTCCTCCCAATTTGGCGTTATCGCAGGGGAAGTGAATACCCTGTACCGAAACTTATCCATCTGGCCCACCTTCAACCCGTGGCTGGATTCCCTGAAAACCATACCCAACCCGGGCAATGGTATTGCCGATGGGAACCCGCTATATTGGTTGGACAAAACCAGCAGAAACAACGAAGTGAACCGGATTACCGGGCTTGCAGGAGTGAAATACGACATAGCTAAAGGATTGTACCTGAAAGCGACCGGAAACATTTACCTGTTTGAAAACACGAATGAATCTTTTACTAAGGCAACTCAAAACTATACCCAGATATTTTCCAGCCCACAAGTCTTCAATACGACCCGACCAGCTTCCTTTTCATTCGACCGTACGGTACAGGCCCAGGTCAACGCCTTCTTAAATTACTCTACAACTATCGCGGGCAAACATAATATCGACGCCATGGTGGGGGCAGAGTCATTCGATCAAAAATTCCTGAGCACCCAGGTAGCAGGCACCGGGGCCCCTACAGATGATATCCCAACAGTAAACGCCTCTACTATTTTCGCTCCTGGCAGCAACTTCTCCAGCAAGTCCGAATACCGCATTATCTCGAATTTTGGCAGGATCAATTACAACTTTGACCGGCGCTTCCTGCTGTCCGTGGTCCATCGCTACGATGGCGTATCCAGCCTTGCAAGTGCCAACCGCTGGGGCTTTTTCCCTGGGATGTCTGCGGGCTGGAACGTGCACAATGAATCTTTCTTTAGCTCAAGCGGACTTGCAGACGTCATTTCTACCCTTAAACCAAGGGTGAGTTATGGGGTTAACGGAAACGTGGCAGGCATCGGGTTTTATGAAGTACAGGGAAGCTATGGCTCTCAGGGCAACTACAACGGCGCACTAGGATTTCTCAACACCGGGGTTATCAACAGCGATCTGCGCTGGGAGAAAAGTAAAACCCTGGATTTTGGTCTTGATCTTGGAATCCTGGAAGACCGGATTACCTTTATCTTCGACTATTACGACCGGCGCACGAGCGATCTGCTTACCAACCTTACCCTGCCGAGCTACACCGGGTTTGGTTCTATCAGGACCAACCTGGGTACATTCCAAAACAGAGGTTTTGAATTTGCAGCAACCGCTGATGTAGTCCGTTCTGCGGGTGGGTTCTCCTGGCAGCTCGGAGGTAACGTGACCTACAACACCAACAAAATTCTGGAGCTTCCCTTTAATGGCAATGAAAACAACCGCCAGGGCGGATTCCAGATTTATGATCCGAGTGTTGGCAAAGTCGTTTGGGTAGCAGGTCTGCAGGAAGGACGCCCATTGGGTGAGGTATATGGCTTCAAGCAGTTATCCATCTTCCAAAATGCAGATGAAGTCCTCCGAATTGCTGGTCGCCGTTACGATGCCATTGCTAATATTTCTGGTCCGGAATTGACCATTGGAGCTGGCAAAATCACGCCTGGCGACGTCAACTTCCTGGATGTGGACAAAAACGACACCATTGATACCCGCGATCAGGTGTTCCTCGGAAATATCAACCCGAAATTTTTCGGTGGCTTTTCTTCCACAATGACATATAAGAATTTCCGCTTGTTTGCACGTTTTGACTTTGCTACCGGACATATTTTATACAACGACCTGGTAGCCAGGATACTTGGCAACTACCAGGGTACCTTCAACAACCTGGACCTGATCAAGCGCGGTTTTTCGGGCGACAATTCCAGGCCGGACATCATGAAGATTTACTGGGCTGACCAGGTAGGAGCGCCTAACGGCAAGAAAAATATTACCCGGGCCAACAACGCCAACCAGGTACTTCAGAGCAACAACTCTAACTTCTACGAAAGAGGCGATTTCATCGGATGCCGGGAAATTACCCTGACTTACAATTTCAATCCGGGGTTGATTTCAAAGACCAAAATCTTTTCCAACCTTACCATGTACGTCAACGGCAACAACCTGTTCTACCTAACCAAGTTTTCAGGTAACTCCCCCGAGCCAAAAGGCAATGGGATTTTTGCCGGGAATTACCCTACCCCAAGGACTTTCGTTTTTGGGATTCAGACCACGTTTAAATAATTGTAAAACCATCAGGCATGAAAAATTTATCTAAATATATCTTATTGCTGGGATTTCTGGCCTTTGGCGCAGTTTCCTGCAACGATGAGCTGGACCTGGCACCTATCAGCAGCATCAGTGACGGCAATTACTGGAAGACACCGGATCAGTTTGATGCTTTTATTTCCGGCATCCATTCGAGGTTTCGCGGCCACACCAGTGCCTTCCAAATCCTGGGGGAGCTGCGTTCCGACATTTTTGGTACAGAACCCGGCTCTGCGGGTACCTTTACCGGAGAAGCTACTCAGGGCGTCGAACGGGCCTGGCTGCAAACGCTGGACCTCGACAATCCTGGGGTCAGTAATTTCGGTGGCTTCTACACGAACATTGGACAGCTTAACCTGCTCATTGATAAGCTCAATACGACTAATGTTGTCACCACGGCAAACAAAAATTACTACCTGGGCATTGCCCACGGGATGAGGGCATTCTATTACTTCCAAATGTTCCGCACCTGGGGCGACGTGGTCATTCAAACGGAACCCGTCACTTCCTTTGATATTTCCAATCTCGCCAAACCGGCAAGCAAAGCGGCAGAGGTAATGGCACTTGTAAAAGCGGATATCGAAACCTCCCTGAGCAGCTTCGGTTCGGATTATTCCTTCCGCAACCAAAAAGGCTATTGGTCGAAAGCGGCAACCCAGATGCTGAAGGCAGAAGTTTCCTTGTGGAATGCCCACAGGGGTGGCGGTGCAGCAGATGCAACTGCCGCACTTACAGCCCTGAATGATGTTGTTGCCAACGTACCAGGATTGGCACTTCGGCCAACTTTCACCTCTGTTTTTACCGCCGGAGCAGCAAATAAAGGAAATAGCGAAATCATTTTTGCAATTCGTTATTTGTTGAACGAAGCGACAATGCCTTTTGCCTCTACGTATTATCCGCAATCTGCCTTACTCGCGAATTACTGGGATTCCCTGGAAAACAGAAAGTTTAATGTCAACATCGAAAACTACGGTGGCTTGCTGCGGGCCCCAGTGAAATCTTCCACCTATCGCCTTTTCAATGATCTGGATAGCCGGAAGCGTTTTTCGATTACTGCCGCCTACAACTCTACAGCAGGTAAGTTCACGATTGCCGGTTGCTTCGTCAAGAAATATGAAGGCGAGCAAGAGCAGGGCAACCGGAGATATACCAACGACTACCCAATCTACCGCTTTGCCGATTTGTTGTTGATGCAGGCTGAAGCTAAAATCATCCTGGGCCAGAGCCCGGCTACAGAGATTAACCTGGTGCGCTCGCGGGCATTTGGCACAAATTATAATATTGCCATACATGCTTTTCCCAATCAACCTGTGGATGCCGATCCACGGGAGGCCCTGCTTGCCGAGCGCTTATATGAGTTTGTATTCGAGGGAAAACGGTGGTATGACCTTCGGAGGTTAGGCGACCAGTATGTGTACAAATATACGTTGGTTAAATCCTCTGAATCTTATAAATTGCTTTGGCCGATTGACCGTAACTCTCTCACGAATAACAGGGCGCTCACTCAAAATCCAGGGTACCCGGCATTTTAAATCTCGGAGCTCCGAGTACGTGACTTTATGTATATATTGCATACTCGAAGTTGTCTCATTGTTTAGTGAAAAGTATTTCTGCCGCCATTGGCGGCAGAATACGATTTTTTCAGGGGTTGTGTAAAAAGTCTTTTGCCGCCTT
>CAZGOT010000271.1:0-4087 GCA_964527495.1 uncultured Haliscomenobacter sp. | reverse complement strand
CTGGGGGGCTTACTGGAGCTGGGATGTAAAGCAAAATATGACTGTGATAGCGCTATTGATATATCTAGCCTACTTTATCCTGCGCAGCTCCTTTGAAGATCCGGAAAAAAGTGCGCGTCTGGGGGCTGTTTACAATATTTTTGCTTTCGTCGCCCTGATCCCCCTCATTTATGTAATTCCCAGGCTCACCGACAGCCTGCACCCAGGGGCAGGAGGGAATCCCGCATTTGGTTCCGATGACCTCGACAATACCATGCGTATGGTCTTCTATCCCGCAATTCTTGGTTGGACATTGCTCGGGTTCTGGATTGCTTCCGTGCGGTACCGTTCGGAGCGGTTGAGGCGGTTTTTACAGGAAAGAGAATAGCTTTTGGGATGCGCTCAAAGCATAGCGAAAACAAAATTTACCGGATATGCTGACAGGCAACTTTTCATACCTTGCAGCAAATATTCTATTGAAAATTTAACGTTTTCCTCGCATTAATTTTAAAATAAAATGCGAATTTTGGCCTGTAAAAAATAATAAATGGCTATCAGGCACTTCCTTTTTGCATCCCTGACCCTTGTGCTGGTTCTCAGCGCAATTCCTTCCTTTGCGCATAGCCCTGAAACGGACTTCATGCAAAGCACCGGCAAGATTTATGTCGTGGTAGCTGTCTTACTGGCAGCGCTTGCTGGTATTGCCGGCTTCCTGATTTACCTCGACCGCCGGCTCACCAAACTTGAAAACCAAATTAAAGAACATGAGTGACCAGATTATGAGTTTTTTTGCCAGCGTGGAGCATTACTTTGATAAAGCTGCCCCGCTAACCGGAATCAACCCCGGGCTCCTGGAGCACATTAAATCCTGCAATTCTGTGTTCCGGATGAATTTTCCAATAAAAATCGGCAAGGAGCTTCGTGTCATCGAGGCTTACCGCGTGCAGCACAGCCACCACCGCACCCCGACAAAAGGAGGGATTCGGTACAGCAACCACGTCAATCAGGATGAAGTAATGGCCCTTGCTGCACTGATGACGTACAAGTGTGCTTTGGTGGACGTGCCCTTTGGTGGGGCAAAAGGCGGGGTTAAAATCAATCCCTGGGAATATCCTGCTGAGGTACTGGAGCAGATTACGCGGCGCTACACCTTTGAATTGATCAAGCATAACATGATCGGCCCGGCTATAGATGTTCCGGCACCGGATTATGGTACCAGTGCACGGGAAATGGCCTGGATTTACGATACTTACCGCGCCTTTAAAGGCAGCGAAATAGATGCTGCGGGTTGTGTGACAGGCAAGCCAGTGCACCAGCAGGGTGTAAGGGGAAGGGAAGAAGCAACAGGCAGGGGGGTATTTTATGGCATCCGTGAGTGCTTTGCCGTTGCTGAAGATATGAAAGCGCTTGGGATGAGCCCCGGCCTGGCAGGCAAAACGATGGTAATACAAGGACTTGGGAATGTAGGTTCTTTTACCGGGATTATTGCTGCGGAAGAAGGGGGCGTCAAAATCATTGCTATTGGCGAAGTGGAAGGGGGTATCTACAAAGCTGATGGGATAGATGTCCGCGAAGCCATCCGCATTCGCAAAGAAACCGGGTCTCTGCTCAATTACCCCGGGGCTACGATTATCCCCAAGGAAGATCGCGACAAGGTCCTGGAAATCGAATGCGATATCCTTGTTCCCGCCGCCCTCGAAAGTGTTATAACGCGGCATAATGCAGATAAGATCAAAGCCAAAGTGATCGCTGAAGCGGCAAACGGTCCTATTTCTGCTTTGGCAGGGGATATCCTGGTCAGGAAAAACATCCTGATTATCCCCGATATGTACCTCAATGCCGGTGGTGTGACTGTTTCCTATTTTGAATGGCTGAAAAATCTCTCCCATTCCAGGTTTGGACGCATGGAAAAGCGCTTCAACCAAACCCAGTTTGAAGGAATGATTGGTCTGGTAGAGGAGTACACCGGCAAATCTATCAATAGCCAGGAAAGGGCAATGATCGCCCGCGGCGCCGATGAAATTGATCTCGTCCGCTCCGGCCTGGAAGAAACGATGATTACGGCCTACCACTCTATCCGCGATACCTTCAAATCCAACAATAAGATTGAGGATATGCGTACCGCTGCCTTCGTGACGGCAATCATGAAGATATCCAATGATTATGAGTCTATGGGTATTTGGCCATAAGGTATGCCAACAAATTTTTAAAGGCAGTTTCGTTTATATGGGGCTGTCTTAAAATTCTTTTGGCGGCTAGCGCCGCTAGATAATATTTTGCATGCACACTGTTTTCATTGATTTTGCGAAGCAAAATCAATGAAAACAGTGTGCATGCAAAACTTTCTTCCGCTGCCGAAGGCAGCGGAATACTTTTCAGACAGCCTCATACAATTCAAGAAGCCGTCTTAAAAGACATTTGGCGGCTCGCACCGCCAATGAATAAAATTTTTTTAAACGCTGATTTCATTGATTTTGCGAAGCAAAATCAATTAAATCAGCGTTTAAAAAATAGTATTCCGCTGCCGAAGGCAGCGGAATACTATTTCCCTTCCGCTTTGCAGGTTAAATCCGGCCTGCACTTCAACACCAAAAAAGCTGTATAAAATTTTATTCTCTGTATCGAGAAAAAAGCCATTTTTATTTGTTGCTTTTCATGCCTCTTTTCATTTTTCCCTTAAATTGGATAACTTGACTGAAAACAGGCCTATTTTGTATTTTTTTGAAAAATAGAATTTGCCATTTTGGTGTTATTTCCGTATATTGTGCTGGAATTAATTATGAACCACGAAAACGAACATTCCCATGTCAGAAAAATTGGATAAAACAGATTTGAAAATCCTCCGGATACTACAGGAAAACAGTAAAATTACCAACCTGGAGTTGTCCAAAAAGGTAGGTTTATCTCCAGCGCCAACCCTGGAGCGGGTAAAAAAGCTGGAAAGCAGTTCGATTATCGAAAGCTACCACGCCAAGGTCAATCCACAGTCTATCGGGCTCAATGTAAAGACTTTTGTCCTGGTCTCCCTCGCCTGGCAGAAGGAGAATGCTTTGAACAATTTCCTCGATAAAATCAAGGCTATTGACGAGATCGTCGAGTGTTATATCATTACCGGAGAGGCGGATTTTCTGATGAAAATCATCTGCCGGGATATCCCGACCTACGAACAATTGCTGTTTAAGACCCTTTCGCAGATTGAAGAGATCGAGCGCCTGAAAACGCTGATGACCCTTTCTACCGTGAAAGATTCGATGCTGATGCCGTTCAAATACGATTAAGGGGATATACCCTTTCGCTACGGACACCCCGGCCTAAGTGGTTTAGGTCGGGGTGTTTTATTTTATCCAAAGCGGAATTTTTGGATTTTTTACACAAAAAGGCATTTTTGGACAAAAAATCCAAGAGAAAGAACAATTTGTCCTATATCCGGCCTGCTTTTTCCTATAATTTTATATTCAGAAATTCAAGTGGCATAACCTTCGGCTTAACCACTGGCCGAAGTGGGTTATGCGCAACGCCTACTGCAGTGTCGAAGGCGGGGAACAGCCTTTTTGCACAGGCATGGAGGTACCTTGTTTTGGAAACTTGTTTCTTTTACTAACAACCAAACCTCTTACCTTGATCATGACCAGACCCTTAAGCCTGCATATTGAGGCGCCCATTATGGAAAGAGCTCGTGCAGTTGTTTTGGCCAACCTTGCCGATGAAAAATTTGGGGTAACCGAATTGGCGGCAGCACTCAGTCTCAGTCGCGCACAGCTTTTCCGAAAGATCAAGGCAATAACTGGCCGCGGTATAGCGGCCTTCATTCAGGAAGTGCGTGTCGGGCAGGTTCAATCCCTGCTCGGCGCCACAGACCTCACCGTCGCGGAAATTGCTTGTCAAACCGGGTATGCAGAACCGAGTTCCCTGCGCAGGGCCTTTTATCAGCAAACGGGCCTGAAGCCTTCTAGCTACCGCCAATCCATCCGTAAAGGACAAAATTTGACAAAAATTTCTGGGAGGTGAGCCTTACCCGGGAACAAAGATTTCTTTCAGGGTTGTGTAAAAAGTATTCCGCCGCCTTCGGCGGCGAAATAAAGTTTTGAATGGACATCGTTTTACCTCA
>CAZGOT010000270.1:0-4104 GCA_964527495.1 uncultured Haliscomenobacter sp. | reverse complement strand
CAAAAATGGCCATACTTCGTCTATCATGGACTATGCCCGCTTCAATTATGTGGCACAGCCGGAAGACGGCATCACAGACCTTATGCCCCGGGTTGGGGATTATGATAAGTGGGCGATAGAATGGACATACAAGCCAATCTATGGGACAAAAGATGCGGAAGAAGATAAGAAAATCCTCAACCGCTGGTATCTCGATAAAGTAGTCCCGAACCCGCGTCTACGTTTTATCACTGAATCCTCTCCTATTGACCCACGTGCCCAGAGTGAAGACCTGGGGGACAATGCAATGCTTGCTTCCACCTATGGCATCAAAAACCTCCAGCGCATAATGGGCAACATCACCACCTGGGCAAAGAAAGAAGCCGAGGATTATGAGATGGTCCAGGAGATGTACGGAGATGTCGTTGCGCAGTACCGCCGGTATCTCGGACATGTCAGCAAATGGGTAGGAGGTATTTATGAAACACCAAAAACCTTTGATCAGCAAGGGGTAGTGTATGAACCAGCCCCAGCTAACCTGCAGCGCGACGCCGTTGTTTTCCTTGACAAACAATTGTTCCAGACGCCCTCCTGGTTGCTGGATCAAAAAATCTTCAGCCTGATTACCCCGGACATGGGTGTTAATTCCCTTGCCCAGATACAGGAATCAACCCTTACCAGCCTGCACAGCCCAAGCCGTTTGCAGCGCATGATCGAAATCAAATCTGCTTTCCCGGATGCCTATGGAATCGAAAACCTGTATAGTGACCTGCGCAACAGCATTTTCTCGGAACTCAAGTCCGGCAGGGCAATTTCTGTCCACCGCCGCAACCTCCAGCGGGTATATATCGGTAAATTGATAGAAATCCTGACCCCTAAAGAGGGCGAAGAGGCTGCACCCTCCTTTTTTGGTCCTGCCCTTCCAAGTATTGACCCGATGAAAAATGATATCGCCGCAGTAACTAGAGGTACCCTTGCAGAACTTTACAGCGAAATCTCCAAAAAGGCAAAAGCCTCCGGCGATAAACTTACGCAATACCACCTCGAAGATTGTGCTGTGCGGATCAAAACCGCTCTTGGAATGGAAGACTAAAAAAATGGTTTAATAGGCTTGTCCTGTTAGACTTTTATTTGATATTATTTGGCGGCTTGCGCCGCCAAATAATATTATGCAGTTGTGTTAAAAGGGCGGAGGCTGTCATTTGGCGGCTAACGCCGCCAAATGTTATTTTAACTGGACGTCGTTTTTATTGATTTTGCTGCGCAAAATCAATAAAAACGACGTCCAGTTAAAATTTTCTTTCGCCGCCGAAGGCGGCAGAAAATACAACCCCAGCGTTATAAGAAAGCCATTGCTTTTGATATCCTTCCTATTACAAATCATGTAAAACAGTATTATGCCAAAGTATGTCCTTACTATTAACGACAAGGCCTACAATGTAGAAGCGGCGGCAGATACCCCGCTTCTTTGGGTCATCCGGGACCTCGCCGGATTAAAAGGAACAAAATACGGCTGCGGTATGGCGCTTTGTGGTGCCTGCACCATACACCTGAACGGACAAGCAGTGCGTTCCTGCTCCATTCCGGTATCCAGCGTCCGCACGTCTCAGCGCATTACGACCATTGAAGGACTATCCGAAACAAACGAACATCCGCTCCAGAGGGCCTGGATTGAGGAGCAGGTGCCGCAATGTGGTTACTGCCAGAGCGGCATGATTATGACTGCGGCTGCCCTGTTAAATTCCAATCCGAGCCCCGGCGTAGAGGACATCCATACTGCCCTGGCTGGAAACCTTTGTCGCTGCGGGACATATCCAAGGATTACAAAAGCCGTACAGAAGGCGGGTACATTGCTAAATAAAGGATAAAAAAAGAAAGACTATGTCCAATAAGCCTATACTTTCTTCAAGGAGGGAATTCCTCAAAAATGCCTCTGCTGCCGGTGCATTCCTGGCAGTAGGTTTAGGTGGAGCAGGAAAAATCTTTGCCTTTTCGGGAATTTCTGATACCAATGCAGAAATAAATGAGGTAACCGAGCTCAATACCTTTATCCTGCTTTCTGCCGACAGCCGCATAACGATTTTTAACCCCAGGCCGGAAATGGGCCAGGGCACCTGGCAGTCTATGCCTGCCCTGATCGCCGAAGAACTTGAAGTGGATCCTGCAATGGTTGATGTCCGCATCACCGATGGAACCCCCAAATACGGTCAGGCGCAATGGGTAGGTGGCTCAACGGCAGTGCGTATGAGCTGGACCGCCTTGCGAAAAGTTGGTGCTGCCGCAAAGGAAATGCTTATCAAGGCTGCGGCTAACCGATGGCAAATTGCAGAAAGTGCCTGCTTTGCGTCCAATGGGCGCGTTTTTCAGAAAAATACCTCCAACAGCTTTAGCTACGGCGAACTTGCCGGAGAAGCTGCCCGCCTCGAGGTGCCTAAAAATCCGGTGCTAAAAGATCCTAAAGATTTCAACATCCTGGGCAAACCTATGCCACGTCCGGATATACCCCTCAAAGTCAATGGTTCTGCTGTCTTTGGTATAGATGTCGAAGTGCCGGGTATGCTGTATGCTACCGTCCAACACTGCCCTGTCATACATGGGAAAATAGTAAACTTCAATGCAGAAGAGGTTCTGCAGATGCCTGGTGTGAAAGGGGTTTTTCGGACAGAAAGGACCCTGCCACACAAAAAAGTGGAGGGAGTAGCAATCGTCGCCACCAGCTATTGGGCGGCAATGAAGGCCAGACAGGCTTTGCAGGTGGAATGGGACAATACAGGATATACCCAAATTTCCACCAAAGAATATTTCGCACAGGCACGCCAGAAAGCAGCAAGCCAGGATGGCGCAGCGTATGATGACGTCGTTGGAGATGTTAAATCCGCCTTTAAAATCTCCAAAACCGTCCTTGAGGCCGTTTATGAAACCCCCTTTGCCGCCCATGCGCCTATAGGGCCCATGAATGCCACCGCCCTGGTAAAAGGCGATCAGGTTGAAATTTGGGCTCCGGTGCAATCGGCTATGTGGGTAAAAGGACAAGTGGCCGAAAATCTCGGTATCCCAGAAGAAAACATCAAAGTCCATATCGTATTTATGGGCGGCTCCTTTGGCCGAAAGGGATATAACGACTTTGTGCTGGAAGCAGTGGACATTGCCCGGCAAGCTGGCGCACCCGTCAAACTCCTCTGGACGCGTGAAGACGATATGGCCAACGGCCCTTTCCGACCGGGAATGATCAATGCCCTGAAAGGAGGACTGGATGCCCAGGGCAAAGCTGTGGCATGGGAGCATAAAGTAACTGGTGGTTCTATCGGTGCCCAGACGGGCAACCTCGATTTAACAGGTAAAACGGAAGGAGGTGGTGCCGAAACGATAGATCAGGAAACCAGCCCGTATGCAATCCCTAACCGCCGACAGGCTTTTATCTGGCAACCAACAGATATCCCGATAGTCTGGTGGCGCTCCGTATATTCTTCTACCAATGCTTTTGCTCAGGAGAGCTTTGTAGATGAAATGGCACATGCAGCAAAGAAAGATCCCCTGGATTTTCGCCTGGAGCTCCTGAAAGACCATCCGCGATTTATTGCCGTTCTGCAGACCCTTGCTGAAAAATCGAACTACCGTGCGCTCCGAAAACAGAAAAAAGCTATCGGTATTGCCATTGCCCACTCTTTTGGCAGCACCGTTGCCTGGGCCGTTGTCGTATCAAAAAAAGGGGCCGGTATCGCCTTGGAAAAAGCCGTTGGG
This sequence comes from uncultured Haliscomenobacter sp., assembly GCA_964527495.1. Taxonomy (GTDB): domain Bacteria; phylum Bacteroidota; class Bacteroidia; order Chitinophagales; family Saprospiraceae; genus JADJPL01. Next base: position 384 of record CAZGOT010000270.1, on the reverse strand, counting down.
GTGATTGACTGCGGTATGATTATTAATCCGGATACGGTTAAGGCCCAGATGGAAGGCAATGTGGTTATGGCGCTCTCCGCAGCAGTTAAGCCCGCCATAACCTTCTCTAATGGCGAAGCTCAGGAAAGTAATTTCCACCAATATCCACTACCCACCATCAGGGAAATTCCGCCTATCGAAGTGCATATTATGGCAAACAGGGAAAATCCTGGCGGTGCCGGGGAACCTGGCCTCCCACCCTTTGCCCCTGCATTGTTCAACGCCGTTTTCCTGGCTACCGGAAAACGGGTGAGGACTCTTCCGGCAAGCCTTGATAATGTCTGATTTGGTGGCTATCTCATAAGTCTTTTGGCGGCTTTCGCCGCCAAAGAATATTTTTCAGAG
>CAZGOT010000269.1:1144-4129 GCA_964527495.1 uncultured Haliscomenobacter sp. | reverse complement strand
GCAAGCTTTACAAACCCACTTATATTCGGGTCCATAAAGATTTTCTTTTGCATAAACAGTGGATTAAGTAAGTATTTGGTCAATAGGCACTGCAAAGCTATATTTTTTTCATTTTTCTAAAAAATAAATTTGCAAAAAACGTTTTTTGGAAAATATCCTTGCAGTTTGAAATCAATGCATCTGAAGGTGCCCTTCTGCATATTGGAGGAGGCCGTGCCACAAGTTTGGGAATGGGTAAAAAGGTCGGAAGATGTCCTTTGGCGACTCGCGCCGAGGCTGTCCAGGAAAGTATTACCGCCTGCGGCGGCGAAAGGAAATTTTGAATGAACATCGTTTTGCCTCATTTTGCTTCACAAAATGAGGCAAAACGATGTTCATTCAAAATCATTATTGACGGCGCAAGCCGCCAAAAAGACTTTTCGGACAGCCTCATGAAATTGGGGTTGTGTGAAAAGTATTCCGCCGCCTGCGGCGGCGAAAGGAAATTTTGAAAAAAACACTGTTTTCACTGATTTTGCTTCGCAAAATCAGTGAAAACAGTGTTTTTTTCAAAACATTGTAAAAGACTTTTCGGACAGCCTCATAAAATTTTAAATATTCTCCTCCGCCGTAGGCGGAAAAAGTATTTTACACACCTTTAAGAAGTAATAATATATTTTAATATAAATCAATGCATAAAACATGAAAAACCACTTCATCACCTGTGCACTATGCCTTATCCTTTGCCAAGGCATTGCGCAAGACCCGACTACCTCCGGATGGCATATTCAGGCAAGCAATATTGACCCGAAAAATTATTATGGAGTAACCGTAGCCAACGGTATGGTCGGGCTGATCTCGTCCCCAGAGCCTATGAAAGTCCAGGAGGTCGTACTGAACGGCGTCTATGATTATTACCAACGCGGTCGCGTAAGCAATATCCTCAAAGTGTTCAGCCACATGAACATGCACCTGGAAGTGGATGGTATGCGAATCGGACGCGGCGATATCAGTGGTTTTACCCAAACATTGGACATGAAGGGTGCAAGACTGGCCACTACCTTTCAGGTGGGCGACAAAGTGCGTGTAAAAAATGAACTGATGGCTCTGCGCCATCTGCCTTTTTGCGCTTTGGCCGTAGTAGAGATTACCGCTCTCAAAGATGTAGCAATTGTCCCGATCAACTTCATCCAGGCACCCGATCATTTATCGGATATACGGAATTATTACGCAGAAATTGACCGTCCGCATGTACTCATCCCCTTGATGAGCTCGGAAGCCTACTCCCCCGGCAAAAAAATCGTTGCTGCATCAAACACCTTTATCTTTCCGGAAAAACATGGCGAAGAGCCCAAAATTATCCATGAAGACTGGGACTACAACATGCACCTCATGAAGTTCCGCAAGACCCTGAAAGCAGGTCAAACATACCGGTTTGCAGTAGCCGGATCGGTAATCTCTTCTGTCCATACCAACGACCCCCGCAACGAAGCCGAGCGGCTAACTATTTTCGCCAAACTCGAAGGCCTGCAGCGCCTGGAAATGGCGCACCAGCGGGCATGGGACAAACTCTGGGAAAGCGATATCCAGATTGAAGGCGACCTTACCGCCCAACTGGCCACCCGGTCAGCACTGTACCACCTGTATTCCTTTGCCAGAGAAGGCAGCGCCCTTTCCCTATCTCCCATGGGGCTCTCCGGGCTGGGATATAATGGCCACGTTTTTTGGGATACCGAACTCTGGATGTATCCACCGCTGCTGGTTTTACAACCCGGAATAGCCAAATCTTTACTTGAATATCGCTTTCAACGACTGGAAGCAGCACGTAAAAATGCTTTTGCCCATGGGTTCGACGGCGTCATGTTTCCCTGGGAATCTTCTGCAGATGGCTCCGAAGATACTCCGGTATGGGCGCTGACAGGACCCTTTCAGCAACACATCACCGCTACGATCGGATGGGCATTTTGGAAATACTATCAGGTAACGCGGGACAAGCAATGGCTCCAGGAGCGCGGATATCCCGTCCTGAAGGAAGTTGCCGACTTCTGGATCAGCCGGGTAGAACCCGATGAAAAAGGCCAGTTCCATATCCGCAATGTCATCGGAGCTAACGAATGGGAAGAAAATATTGACGATAATGCCTTTACCAATGGCATGGTCAAAACCGTCCTTGGATTCGCCGCACAAGCTGCTGTAGAACTTGGCCTGCAGGCAAACCCCAAGTGGAAGGCGGTAGCTGCCAATATACCTATCCTGCAATTCCCCGATGGGACGACTAAAGAAAATGCTACCTACAACGGCCAGATGATCAAACAGGCCGACGTAAACCTCCTCGCCTACCCGTTGAATATCATTTCCAAAAAAGAAGATATCCTCAAAGACCTGAATTATTACGAACCCCGCCTTTCTCCCAATGGACCTGCAATGGGTGCCGCTATCCTATCTACCCTGTATGCCCGATTGGGCAATCCGGAAAAATCTTATGCCCTCTTCAAGAAAAGTTATGCCCCTAATGAACTGCCCCCCTTCAGGGTCCTGGCCGAAACCGCAGGTGGCACCAACCCTTATTTTGCGACAGGTGCAGGTGGAATGCTACAGGCCATCCTTTTTGGTGCCGGTGGATTAGACATCACCGACGCCGGGGTGCATATCCTCCCTGCCCCGCTCCCCAAAGCCTGGAAATCTTTGAAAATTACGGGCATCGGCCCTGAAAAGAAAGTAGTAGATAAAAAATAGGCATATTCTGCTGGACGCGTGTGCGCGCCGAGCAGAATATGCCATGCTGTGAAATGCTTTGAAAAAACATGCTGGGGTTGTGGGAAAAGGCCGGAGGCCATTATTTGGCGGCTTGCGCCGCCAAATGATATTTTGAACGAACACTTTTTTCACTGATTTTGCTTCGCAAAATCAGTGAAAAAAGTGTTCGTTCAAAACTTTCTTTCCCCGCCGAAGGCGGCAGAATACTTTTTACACAACCCCAAAACAGAAATTGGTTAGTGGAAGCCC
>CAZGOT010000269.1:0-1134 GCA_964527495.1 uncultured Haliscomenobacter sp. | reverse complement strand
TGAACGAACACTGTTTTCCCTGATTTTGCTGCGCAAAATCAGGGAAAACAGTGTTCGTTCAAAATATTCTGGGGTTGTAGAAAAAGCCCCCGGCTTTTCATTTGGCGGCTGACGCCACCAAATGTCGTTTATTTAAAATTTTATTTCGCCGCCGTAGGCAGCGGAATACTTTTTACACAAACTCCAATAATTTAACTTTCTGGGGTTGTGTAAAAATGCCTGGGATCGTCATTTGGCGGCTGACGCCGCCAAACAATATTTTGAATGAACACTGTTTTTATTGATTTTGCTTCGCAAAATCTATCAAAACAGTGTTCATTCAAAATTTCCTTTCGCCGCTGAAGGCAGCGGAATACTTTTTACATACCCCCATGCCGGATATATGTCAAAGCTGTAGCGTTTTCGCTACAGCTTTGACATATATCCGGCATTAGCCTTAGAGCTATTCATTGGTGTTGTGCCCGTATAAGATTCCTGCTCGACGATATACGTCTGGAGGCCGTACTTCATACCTGCCTTGAGGATTGAAGCAAAATCAATATTGCCCTTACCCAGGACACACGATTCTTCCCCTTTGGGCGTAACGCTCAAATCTTTGACATGGCACAACCGGAACCGGTCCGGATACTTTTTGAACCAGGCGATCGGGTCGCTTTTGGCTACAGCCACCCAGTAGATGTCCATTTCGAAATCCACCAGGTTTTTGTCCGTACCCTGCATCAGGATATCCTGGGGGATTTGGCCCTCCAATGCTTTGAAGGAGTAATCGTGGTTGTGGTAGGCAAAACGGATCCCGTTTTTGCGACAGATTTCCCCTGCGGTGTTGAATTCATCGCAGAAGCGCTTGAAGGCATCCAGGGACTTTTGTGGCCCTTTGTAGGGGCAAATCATATACTTTACTCCAATCTCTGCTGCTTGTGCTGCTTTTTGCTCAAAATTGTCGAGGTGGTTGCAGTGGGAAGAAACGAGTTGCATCCCGAGATCATCCATGTACTTTTTGAACTCGGTATTTTTCCAGCCCCAGTAAATACCTGATGCGCCTTCAAAGCTCTCAATTTGCTTGTAGCCGTAATCGGCTATGCTCGCCAGGGTACTCTTGGCGTCTTTTGCCATATCTTCCTTTACCGTCCAGAG
>CAZGOT010000268.1:2740-4139 GCA_964527495.1 uncultured Haliscomenobacter sp. | reverse complement strand
TTTTTTTCCCAGTATTTCGTGATGCAACAAGCGCACCAACGGGGCATTAAGGTGATGCTGGACGGCCAGGGCTCTGATGAATATCTGATTGGGTACCTGCGTTCGTTTTATCGGCTGATAGGAAATGCCCTTCCCAGGCCTGAGGCATTCAGGCTTTTATGGCAGCACGCCCGTAGGGAAGGCTATGGACCCGTGGAAGTGCTGAAGCGGCTGGGAAAAAGTATCGCTTCCCGGGTTATGGACGAGCAGGGTCTTCTGGAATTGGAATACCGCAAGCTCCTGCCTTTCCTGCCCGTGGATCGATCTATCCCTTTTCATCTTGCAAACGACGGAAAAGACCGGGTGGACAATTTCCTTTATCATCTCCTTTTTCATACCGAACTGCCAGGCCTTCTGCACTATCAGGACAGGAACTCCATGGCATTCTCCATTGAATCCCGGGTGCCTTTCCTGGACCACCGCCTTGTAGAATTCGCTTTCTCGTTGCCTACGGAATACAAGGCACATAACGGTATCACGAAGTATGTCCTGCGGGAAGCCCTCAAAGATGTTTTACCGGCAAAAGTATATGGGCGTATGGACAAAAAGGGCTTCGTTTCCCCGGGAGAAGTTCAATGGCTGCGGGGCCCGCTGCAATACCTGCTGGATAAACCCCTGCTGGAATTTGATGGGCTGGATATCCATAAAGCCAGAAAAGTGATCGATCGATATAAACAGGGCGATGATACCCACGCTAAACTGGTCTGGCGCCTCGCTATGCTGAATGATTGGGCGGGGAGGTGAGTTTTCGTACTTGCGGATGGGCGGAACGCCCATCCGCAAGTACGAAAAAGGATTTTTTGAGGTTGAGGGCTGTCTCAAAAGACAGGGATTGTGTAAAAAGTATTCCGCCGCCTCCGGCGGCGAAAGAAAATTTTGAATGGACATCGTTATACCTCATTTTGCGAAGCAAAATGAGGTATAACGATGTCCATTCAAAATTATTATTGGCGGCTTACATCGCCAAACAATATTTTTTAGAGTGCCGATTTTGTTGATTTTGCGAAGCAAAATCAACAAAATCGGCACTCTAAAAAATATTGTTCCGCCGCAGGAGGCGGCGGAACACATTTCACACAACATACTCAGGAGGTAGCCTAAAATCGTATATTTGCAACAGAATCTGCGCTTCGTGGGAAGCGCCGCAAAATTTTTTATGAAATACTCCCTAATCATCGCCACGTACAACCGCCAGGAGGAACTGCGGGAGCTTATCGCTTCTTTGGAAGCAATGGATTGTTTTCCTCACCCCAGGTTCTTCCGAACGTGCCCATCCACGCGGGTGACGCCGAGCACCTGCCCTTTGTCGACGGCGCGGCGCGGGGGGAATTCGCCGCGGAGGGCGGGCGTGGTCACGCCC
>CAZGOT010000268.1:905-2730 GCA_964527495.1 uncultured Haliscomenobacter sp. | reverse complement strand
GCTTATCGCTTCTTTGGAAGCAATGGATTTTCCTACATCGGAATTTGAGCTTATTGTTTCGGATGATGGCTCAACGGATGGGACTGGAGAATACCTGCGCTCCCGGACGTTCCCCTTTGCGTTCCAGTACCTTTCACAGCAGCATAAGGGACCCGGGGAGGCCAGGAATTCTGGGATGCGGCATGCCAGGGGGGCATATTTTATCTTTATTGATTCAGACTGTATCGTGCCCCCGGATTATCTTGCTAAAGTGGATAAGTTTCTGGAAAACAATCCAGTGGATGCATTTGGGGGGCCAGATGATTGCCATCCGGATTTTCCGCCCCTGTTAAAGGCGATCAATTATTCGATGACTTCCTTTCTGGGTACTGGTGGAACGCGGGGCAGCACAAAGAGTGTAACGAAGTTTTATCCCCGGAGTTTCAACATGGGGCTGCACCGGAGGGTGTTTGAGCAGATTGGGGGGATGAACCAGCTCCGCCATGGGCAGGATATGGATCTTTCCGCGCGGATTTACAATGCTGGCTTCCGGGTGGCGCTGATCCCTGATGCAGTAGTGTACCATAAGCGGCGTACCAATCTGCGGCGTTTTTATAAACAAATTTTCAACTGGGGCGTGGCGCGGATCAACCTCGGCAAGGCTTATCCGGAATTATTGAAACCAATACACCTGGCCCCCGCTTTTTTAGTCGCTGCGGTTTTAGCTACTATGTTGTTTATACTCGTATTTCCCATATTGCGGCTGCTGGGTGTGCTGATGCTTGGAGGTATGGCAAGTATTGCATTGCTTGCTTTTGTTCAGTCCTTCCTCCGGTATCGCAGTCTGAGGGTGGCCATACTGTCCATTGCGACTCTGTTTATACAGGTCTTTGCGTATGGGATGGGTACCTGGAGCGGTATCCTGCAGCGTTTGAAAGGGGAAGAAGTGGCCAAAGGGTTTACCAAAAATTATTACAAATAAAGCTGCCATGACGGAGGCGATTAAACGCATAATCGGACAAAGTATAGCGGTAAAAACGCAGATACTCAGCGACGAAGGCCTGGTGGGGCGCATGCAGCAAGTGGCCGAAGCCTGTATAAGTTGTTACCAACACAATGGAAAAATCCTCTTTTGCGGCAATGGGGGCAGTGCCGCCGATGCACAGCATTTGGCCGCCGAATTGTCCGGGAGGTTTTACCGGGACCGTCCACCATTGTACGCTGAGGCGCTGCACGTGAACACTTCTTATCTGACCGCGGTGGCCAACGATTATTCCTTTGCAGAAGTATACGCCCGCATGACCCGTGCAATGGGGCGGCCGGGCGATATCCTGTTCGCTATTTCGACTTCAGGCAATTCGCAGAATGTCCTGCTGGCTATCGGGGCAGCCAGGGAGCAGGGGATGACAGGGGTATGCATGACGGGGGAGGGAGGGGGGAAGATGGCGGAGCTCTGCGATTATCTCCTGGCTGTTCCTTCTACGGATACGCCCCGTATCCAGGAGGTACATATTTTAATAGGACACATCCTATGCGAGCTAATAGAGTCAAACCTGTTTTAGAATGGAGCCAATTAAAATCAATTTTACCGATTTAGGAACGGGTTGGAAACTGGAAAGTACCTTTTTCTTTCCTTTTTTGAAAAAGCACTTTCCGGTAGTGTTAGACCCCAATCCTGATTATTTGATTTTCTTTGATTTTGGCAACCAGCATTTAAAAGACCAATACCATAATGCAGTAAAAATTTTTATTAGTGGGGAGAATATTGTTCCCGATTTCAACATTTGTGATTATGCGCTGGGCCATCACTTCATTGACTTTGGGGATCGTTATATGCGGCTTCCGC
>CAZGOT010000268.1:0-895 GCA_964527495.1 uncultured Haliscomenobacter sp. | reverse complement strand
TAAGGATTATGCGAAGCGGATAATCCCGAGCGATGACGAGCTACTGGACCGCAAATTCTGTAACTTTTTATATTCTAATTCCTTTAACTCCGATCCTACCCGGAAAAACCTTTTTCAAGCCCTTTCCAGCTACAAACGGGTAGATTCCGGCGGCCAGTTTCTGAATAATCTCTCTTTTCAGGTTAAAGATAAACTGGGTTTTCTGCGGGAGTATAAATTTACCCTGGCAATTGAAAATTCCAATGTCCTGGGATATACGACCGAAAAACTAATTGATTCGGCCTATTGTAACTCTTTACCTATTTATTACGGCAACCCCAGGGTAGGAGAAGAATTCCATAAAGATGCATTTGTCCATGTAAACGATTTTAAGTCCATGGATGATCTGGTAGACTATATCCAATTCCTGGATAGGAACGATGCCGAGTACCTCAAGAAATTGAAATCCCCGCTCCTGGTACCAGACAACCACCCGGAAAACTGGGAAAAGAAGCTGGTAGAATTTTTTGCCCATATTTTTGACCAGCCACTGGATAGCTGCAAACGCAAATCAGACTTTGGGTTTAATCAAAAATATGTAAATGAGCTCCGCTTGAAAAGCCGTATGTATGATAGCCTGAAAAGTATCTATCGGACCATCACTTTGAAGGACTGATAAAAGTGGTGTATCACAAGTATTCCGCCGCCTACGGCGACGAAAGAAAGTTTTGAATGAGGTTACTAAAAGTTTTTTGGCGGCTTGTGCCGCCAAATAATATTTTTTTAAACGACGATTTTATGGATTTTGTTTCGTAAAATCCATAAAATCGTCGTTTAAAAAAGTGTAATGCTGTCCGAAAAGTCTTTTGGCGGCTTGTGCCGCCAAATAATATTTTGAACGAACACTGTTTTCATT
>CAZGOT010000267.1:0-4145 GCA_964527495.1 uncultured Haliscomenobacter sp. | reverse complement strand
TAAAGGAAACGTCTTTCAGGGCATGGACCCCGTTGGGATACTGTTTGTTGAGTTGCGTGATTTTCAGTTCCATGGTTTAGGACGAATAATTGGGTGAATAATGGTAAAAAGGGTTATTGCAAAGGAAATTATTTTTTTAGACCGAGGTGAATTTATTCGACAAAGGAAGCATTTGAAAAAGTTAATTAGCCAAAGCGCTCGCTTAAATTAAATAAGGGTCAAACCAGCTTTGTTATCCATATCCAGGTTTCGGGCCGTAATTACCGCTTCTGGCAAACCAATCACCGTGTTGCGCGTTGACTTTTGGTTTGAATGTTGCTCAAATAGCTTTTTTGGTGGTTTACAGAAAGTGTTCCGCCGCCTGCGGCGGCGAAAGGAACTTTTGAATGAGGCTGTCTGAAAAGTCTTTTGGCGGCTTGCGCTACCAAATAATATTTTGATCAAGCACTGTTTACATTGATTTTGCGAAGCAAAATCAATGTAAACAGTGCTTGATCAAAACTTTCTTCCGCCGCCGAAGGCAGCGGAAGACTTTTCACACAACCCCATAAAATTTTATATTGCTTATTCGCATTTGCTTTTCAGCATGAAACTATCATTATCTATACCTAAGGACGGACTGCGGGGGTTAAGGGAAAATTATTCCAGCGACGCAGTTTCCGGTTTGATCGTTTTTCTCCTTGCTCTTCCATTGAGTCTGGGAATTGCAAAAGCCTCCGAGTTCCCTCCTTTGATGGGATTGCTGACGGCGATAATTGGAGGGGTATTCGTGAGCCTGTTCGCAGGTTCGCCGCTTACCATCAAAGGGCCGGCTGCTGGTCTGATCGTCATCATGGTAGAGGGGGTTTCGGAATTTGGTGGTGGGGAAACGGGATGGCGTCTGCTCCTTGGGGCGATAGTGGTGGCCGGGCTGGTACAGGTATTATTCGGAATTTTAAAAATGGGCAGGCTTGTGGATTTTTTCCCACTTTCTGCAGTACATGGGATGCTGGCAGCTATTGGGATTACGATTATCCTCAAGCAGATACCCGTCTTGTTGAACGTGCATCCTGCCATGTCGCGTGGGAAGGAACCCTTTGAACTGCTGGAGATGGTCCCAGCTTTTTTCCGGCACCTCGATTTGAGGGCTACTTTGGTAGGGGTAGTAAGCCTGGTCATTATGACAAGCTGGGGGAAAGTTCGTCTTGTTCCCTTGAAAAAAATCCCGGCAGCACTGATGGTATTGGTTTTTGCTATCCCTGCAGAGGTATTGCTCGACTTTCAGCATACCGAGCCACCTTATGCTTTAGTACATATTGGTAATCTGGTGGAGAATATCCGGATAAACGTGGATTTTTCCGGTATTGCACAGACCGGACTATTTATTAAATATGTAATCATGCTGGCACTGGTGGCTTCCCTGGAGTCTTCGCTCACCATAAAGGCGATTGATATGATGGATCCCTATCGCAGAAAGTCTGATGTGAACAAAGACCTGATTGCAGAAGGTATGGGGAATGCCCTGGCCGGTATAATGGGTGGGCTACCGATGATTTCGGAAGTTGCCCGAAGCTCTGCCAACGTAGCGAATGGTGCCAAAACCAGATGGGCCAATTTTTTCCATGGCTTTTTTATCCTTATTTTCATCGTGTTTGCTACCCCGCTGATCGAACTGATTCCAAACACTGCCCTGGCGGCTATGTTGATTACCGTAGGAATCAAGCTGGCGCATCCCCGGGAGTTTGTCCAGATTTTCCGTATCGGAAAAGGGCAGCTAATTATTTTCCTGGCTACCATTTTTTTTACCTTGTATATAGACCTGCTTGTTGGAATTATAGCAGGGGTGGTCACGAACCTTTGTATCCATCTTTTTAACGGTCTGCCGTTTATCAACTTATTCCGCGTGCCGGTCACCGTATCTTTTCATAATGGGCATTACCTGGTTCAAGTCGAAAAATCCGCAGTATTTTCTAATTATCTGGGGTTAAAGGCAAAACTGGAAGCCATTCCTAAAGATATGGCAGTCACGCTCGATTTTACCGCAGCAGAGGTCGTAGATCATTCTGTTGTGGAGAATATCCGCCATATAGAGCAGGGGTACAAAGGTACAGGTGGGACTTTTCATGTGATCGGACTGGATAAACAAAGAGTTGTCTGAAAGGTCCGGTTTTGAGAGGAGGAGTGCATGTTGAAAGTCGCTACAGGATCGAAACGCCTGATTTTGTTAAAATGTAGTTAAAGATAGAAGAAAATAGTAGAATCCATGCAGGTATGTTTCATCGTGATGGAAAAATAGGATACATTTGATGTAGAGTTTAGAAGTACATGAAATTATTCTATTTACTAGTCCTTTCGGTCCTCCAAATACAGGGTATTCCCGTTGTACCCTCTGGTGCTGAAGCCCAGGAGCTCGCGGTATTTGTCCGCGGTGGGCTTCATACAAATCACTACTGGGCTTGCGACCATACGGCGCTCGTAGAGGTCAGTGAGGGGAAGGAAAAAGAGACGGATGTACAGGTTAATCCCACTGGTGTTACTCCAGAGATGGCGATTTTCCGTTTTGTGCGTAACTTCCATCCCACCATTTTTAATCCGCAAAACCTTCAATGGGCACATCTTCCCCTATTTGTCCTGTTGGGGAATTTCCGTTTATAGATCTCCGTTTCCTTTCTCTGGGTGTTTTCTATCCCGTAATGTGGGTGGGGAAGATCCGCTGGTTTTTATTTCCTAATTGCAAGTCAAATATTGTAATCCCTTTTCCAACAGATAAGGATTGGGTTGGTGTGTACTTTGCACCGATAGGGTTTTATGCAAATTTTCAAGACGGGTAGGATAAAATACACATAACCTATTGGTGCGTAGTGTAAAAGGAAATGCCATGCCACTGGCAAGAAATGAACTTTTGTTGTGGGCATGGGAAAAGAACTTTTACACAGAACCTGGATTGAGTGTGTATCCGGGCAATCGGACATCCTTCGAGTCTGGAAAATACCCTTTGCTTTTTTGCATGGAAGGGTAAGGGCTTGACTTGCCTAATTATAATTTTATGCAATCTAATAATACCATCCCGAAAGACGGCTTTCAGGGATTAAAAGAAAATTATTCCAGCGATGCGGTCTCTGGTCTGATCGTTTTTTTATTGGCCCTTCCCCTCAGCCTTGGGATTGCCAAGGCCTCGGAGTTTCCACCCCTCATGGGCCTGCTTACCGCGATAATTGGCGGGGTATTGGTCAGTTTTATTGCGGGTTCCCGCTTGACCATTAAAGGACCAGCGGCAGGGCTTATCGTCATCATGGTGGAGGGCGTAGCAGAATTTGGCGGAGGAGAAACGGGCTGGCGTCTGCTCCTTGGTGCAGTAGTAGTTGCAGGGCTTATACAGGTATTGTTCGGGATATTGAAAATGGGAAAATTGGTAGATTTTTTCCCGCTTTCGGCCGTACACGGCATGTTGGCAGCCATAGGGATAATCATTATTTTGAAACAAATACCCGTATTGCTCAATGTTGACCCCGCTATGGCGAGGGGTAAGGAACCTTTTGAATTATTTGCCTTAGTGCCGGATTTTGTGCGTCATCTGGATATTCGGGCAACCATGGTAGGGCTTGCAAGTTTTGCCATTATGATGGGCTGGGGCAGCATTTCCAAAGGTGTGTTGAAAAAAGTTCCCGCAGCATTGGTCGTCCTCATATTTGCCATTCCTGCCGAGCTTTTGCTGGACTTCCAGCATACAGAGCCTGCTTATGCACTGGTCCACATCGGCAATCTGGTAGAAAACATCCGGGTAAACGTAGATTTTGCCGGGATGGCACAGACAGGGCTTTTTGTCAAGTACGTCATCATGCTGGCATTAGTAGGATCGTTGGAGTCTTTGCTAACGGTAAAAGCCATTGATATGATGGACCCCTTCCGGCGAAAGTCTGATGCCAATAAAGATCTGATTGCGATAGGAGTAGGGAATACCCTTGCAGGGATTCTTGGCGGTCTGCCTATGATATCGGAAGTTGCACGGAGTTCTGCCAACGTAGCGAACGGAGCCAAAACCCGCTGGGCCAATTTTTTCCACGGCTTTTTCATCCTGGTTTTTGTTGTTTTTGCCTCTCCGCTGATTGAGCTTATCCCGAATACCGCCCTGGCGGCTATGCTGATTACCGTGGGGATTAGGCTTG
>CAZGOT010000266.1:2343-4165 GCA_964527495.1 uncultured Haliscomenobacter sp. | reverse complement strand
AGGTGTCGATGAGGCCGATTTTGTCATCGATTGTCACCCAGGCTCTACCCTCGGAAAAGTTCTCTACTTCATCGTATTTACACGAGACAATTAATCCTCCAGAAGGATCTATCAATCCCCATTTGCCCCCTTCACAACCTCCATATTTATTATTCAAGCAGCCTTTGTTGACCCAAGCAAGGCCTTCGGAAAAGTCTCTTACGTCCTCGTATACATACGGAACGATTAATACTCCGGATGAATCTATCAAGCCCCATTTGCCGTCCGGTTCTGATGTTACCCACGCAAGACCGTTGGAAAAATCTCTTGTTCTACCATATTTAGGCTTAATAATTACTTGTCCGGAAGTATCAACTAAACCCCATTTACCGCCAACAAATTCACCATTATTGTTCGTATTTCCACCAACATTTATCCATGCCCTGCATTCGGCGAAATCCTTTTTACCGTCGTATTTTGGATGAATAATTAAGCTGCCGGAGGTATCAATCAAACCCCATTTGCCCCCAACGACCCAACCGCTGACTTCTCGATTGACCCCCATGATTTTGAAAGGTTCAACTTTAGATAAACCACCTTCATTTACCCAAGCCCGGCCACAGGAAAAATTGCTTACACCGTCATATGTAGGAACTATGATTTCCTTTCCCAAAGTATTGATTAAACTCCATTTACCGCCTTCAACTCGACCATAGTCATTTGCTTGTATAATACCGCCAACATTCACCCAAGCGCTGCCTTTAGAAAAGTTATGTATGTACGAATATATCGGCTTAGTAATTTGGAGACTACCAGTGTCCATTAGTCCCCACTTTCCGCCGATAACTTGACCATAGATATCAATTTCTGCCCCTTCATTTACCCAAATGCGCCCTTCGGAAATTTCCCCAATCACATCATAAACAGGTTGTAATTTTATATTGCCCCTATCATCAATTAACCCCCATTTACCCCCCAGGACATTCCCAAAGAAATCTGATTGTTCCTTAATATTCACTCTGGCTTTGCCCTCAGAAAATTCTCCGATATAGGCAAATTGAGGTCTTGATATTTCGTAACCCAAAGTATCAATTAGACCCCATTTACCGCCTTCAATTTGGCAATAGCCGTTATCTTTTCCTCCGATATTGACTTTGGCTGCAGGTCCTGTAAAATTTCCAATATAGTTATATTTAGATGGATTAAGTATTAGTTTACCAGAGATATCTATTAGTCCCCACTTATTATTCATTTGTACACGTGCCCTGCCATTTGAAAAGTTCCCCAATTCAGCACCCAGGGATATATAATCAATTTCGTTATATATTGTTGTATTGATATCCATACCACAAGAATCTACAATACTCCATTTCCCATTGAGTTCTACTCGTGCTCCACCACCCTCTGAATACCCACTTAAGATAGCATAAGCTTTTTTAACAGTTTCCTGGCCTGAAATACTTATATGGCGATATTGATTGTAAACTGACCGTGCAAAGGCTCCATCATTTGGTAGACGTTTAATATAATCATATTCGGGTTCAAGTACTTTACGGCCATTAATAGCTATCAGTCCCCATTTATTCCCTAATAATACCTCTGCCATACCATTTAAGAACTCTCGATAATAATTATAATCCGGAGGAATAATTTCATGGCCTGAATCATCTATAAAGCCCCAAGTTTCTCCTTTACGCACCCACGTTATACCATCAGAAGAAGATTTAAATTCATTATACGTTGGTTCGAGGATGACCCGACCGGATGTATCTATCAAACCCCACAAATCCCCTTTTTTAACCATAATCCGACTTTCAGAAAATATTAAAATATCATCATACAT
>CAZGOT010000266.1:0-2333 GCA_964527495.1 uncultured Haliscomenobacter sp. | reverse complement strand
TTGTAAATAAGTTTTAAGGGAATTTTCCCAATTTTCGCAAATATTATTATTATCAGTGGTACAGCCAATATTTACCTTTATCCAACCTTTGGTAAATGGTACCATATAGCTGTACATCGGCTCCACGACAACCCGACCAGCAGTATCTATTAAACTCCATAAATCCCCTTTCTTAATGGCAGCCCGACCTTCAGAAAAACCACTGACATCCTGATATGCCGGTTCTGCGATAACCCGACCAGCAGTATCAATAAATCCCCATAAACCCCCTTTACTTACCCAAGCCCGACCTTCAGAAAAATCACTGACATACTGATATGCCGGTTCAGCGATAACCTGACCAGCAGTATCAATAAATCCCCATAAACCCCCTTTACTTACCCGAGCCCGGCCTTCAGAAAAATACCCGACATCCTGATATATTGATTCTGCAATAACCCGACCAGCAGTATCAATAAATCCCCATAAACCCCCTTTACTTACCCGAGCCCGGCCTTCAATAAACGATGAATAAATATTATTATACATTGGCTCTATGATAACCCGACCAGATGTATCTATCAAACCCCACGAATCTCCTTTTATGGCCCAAATCGGACCATAATATCTATAAGTAAACCCATCATATATCGGCTCAACTATGATCCTGCCAGAAGCATCTATCAACCCTCTCTGGCCCCCTTGTCGAACCACAGCACGGCCTTCAGAAAAATCCCCTATCTCGTCATACTTAGTGCCCACGATAATATTACCGGATGTATCAATCACCCCCCATTGGTTCCCTTTTAGAACCACAGCACGGCCTTCAGAAAATGATCTAATACGGTCATACTTAGGGTCCACGATAAGCTTACCAGATGTATCTATCACTCCCCATTGGTTCCCTTTTCGAACCACAGCACGGCCTTCAGAAAATCTACCAATATCGCCATACTCATATGTATACTCCGCCTCCAACACCACCTCACCCGCTCCATTCATCAATCCAGCCTTCCCTTTACGTTCGAATGCTACCAAACCCTTTGAGTTTGTCGCTACCAATTTCTCGGCCACCGTATCTCCGTTCATCCGGTTCAGGAGGAGGGTATTATGCCCTTTATCATAGCAGAGATAATACCTCCCCTGGGCTTCTGCCATGAAATCGGCGCGGCCGGATATTTCTTTTCCATCTTTCCGGAGGATGACGTACTGGTTGTTTGCGCGGGCTACGGCGATTCCGTTGCTGAATTTGCCGGGGCTTTGGTAGATGGACCTGCTCAGCGTATTGCCGTTGCGGTCAATTACGGAGAAGTAGCCGGACTCAATGTCGTAGGCCCAGGCAGCTTGTTCTTGTCCAAACTTGAAAAACTTAGTCAGCCTTTCCGCCTTCTTCAGTGCCGCTTTGGTAGTTTTCTGCTCTTCTCCAATTTTCTTGCTAAGACTATCCGCTTTAATCCGCTCCTGGTTTACTTTTTCGAATACTTTTTCGATACGCCGGTCAACCTCGGCGGCTTTCTGGGGCTGACAGGCTTTTGCAGAGGCGTATTTTCGAATCGCCTGGGAATAGGCACGCTGGGCTACCAGGGTATCGGCCTCGCCTATCAATGTATTGTACCTTTGTATGGAACAATTGGATTGGGAGAACCCGGAAAAACCGGGCAGGAGGAAGACAAAGACCCAGAGGCAGGTTATTAGTTTCATCGTTCTATTTTTTTATTGAGGGAATCAATGCATACCTGGATATTCTTTTCCGTATTCTTTTTTTCATGGTGATTCGCGTGTGCCTTCTTCGTGAACATAGAGTCGCGCACAAATTTGTATGAAAACAACGCAAGGTCGAAATCCCCGGAATGGCGGTAAATCTCCCCCTTTTGAAGGTAATCCTCAATTTCGAGCTGCTCGCGCCTGATGAGTTCGGCCTCTGCCTTTTCGCTTGCCCTGACAGCCTTTTGGCGTGCCTGTTGGGTCAGTAGGAGGACGAGGGATAGTGGGGCCAGGGTGGGCGTGCTGATCACGAAGATGAGGGATGGGCGTCGCGCCACCTGCTCTTTGCGGTATGCATCCGCATAGCTTGCAGCAATAAAATCCAGAACCAAAGGATCCAGCCGCGGCTTTAGCCGGGGCAGGTACTCCTCCAGCACCGTCAGTTGTTTGCGGGTGAGGAACTCCTTGTTGTCCTGGTATTCGCGGTAATTGTTCTTCAGCCGGTTGTGGAGCTCGTTCAGGCGGCGCTGGGCATCGCTGCGCTGCTGGTCAATAAGTGCAGCAAGGGTATCGTGGGCCAGCTCGATGGTATCTTCGGTGAAGCGCAGGATGCGGCTCTTTTCCAGTAGCCGCAATACCCTGGTGACCAG
>CAZGOT010000265.1:0-4171 GCA_964527495.1 uncultured Haliscomenobacter sp. | reverse complement strand
TTGTCCGAAATGTATTCTGCCACCAGCGGCGGCACAATAAAATTTTTTCAGAGCGCCGTTTTCATTGATTTTGCAAAGCAAAATCAATGAAAACGGCGCTCTGAAAAATATTCTTTGGTGGAGGAAGCCGCCAAAGAATATTTTGAACACGTTTATTCTTTTTACACAACATCGGAAAGCAAAATTAATCAACCTGTGTGTTTTTCGGGATAAAAATTGCCCAATAACGTTAAAAGGGCTTTAAAATAACAACTATGGGACTTTATTGGATGAGCTTCTCTCTCGCTTGTATTTCCCTTGCCTGTTGGTTTTTCAGCAAGGGCAAGGTTTTGGCGCGGGTTAGTCAGCTGGTTTTTCTGAGTAGCACAACCTTATACGTTGCTGGCCTGGTTTTGGAGGATGCGCCTTTGATCTATCGGTTGCAGGTACTTGCGCGCGATTTTTTGTTTTTAGGCGTTTTTGGAGGATTATTTGCCTTCCTTTCAGGTTTTCGCCGCCTGGCTATTGCCGGGATTGTACTTGCGATGGTTGCGCTCGGTTTGTATATGCGCCATGCACAATGGACAACTTTTCCCTATATGCCTGCCATTCCATTGGATAAAAATGGGGAATTACTGCTTGAATTGCGTCCGGGGACACCTGTTGCGGCCCTGGCGGATCTCCAGAAGCAATATGGACTTCGGGCAAAACGGGCTTTTTTTCCAAAGGATACCGCCATTACACGCCTGGACCAGTACTATGTGGTAGATATACCGGACAAGGAAAGCAGGCGTATTGCCAAGATTATGCTTGCCCTTCAGCGCCAACCCGCCGTTGTTTGGGTCGAAGAAAACGAGGAAATCCAGTTGGATCCAGTCGCAGGAGAAACGCGAACACCTACCGAAGACGATATTTCCCGCTATGGTCTGAACGACCCTGGAATTGGCAGTTTGTGGGCTTTTCGGGAAATGTCGATGGATAAGTTATTTGCCTTCCTGGATGCTGGCAAAATCAAACCGGCAAAAAAAGCATTGATAGCTATTCTGGATACAGGAGTTGACGCGCGACATGAAGATATCGGGGCTAATTACACCTCTCTGAAAGCGCTTTATGACAACGACCCCAAAGGACATGGGACGCATTGTGCGGGTATTGCCGCTGCAGTTTCTAATAACAGTATAGGTATTGCCTCCTTTTCCCGCGACAATGCCTTTTATTCCGTTACTTCTGTGAAGGTACTTGGAGCTGGCGGTATGGGTACGCAAAAGATGATAATTGACGGAATGCTTTTTGCTGTGGACAAAGGAGCTGATGTATTGTCAATGTCGCTTGGCGGTCTGGGCAAACAAGCGGCGCAACGGGCTTACGGAGAGGCTGTGGCGTATGCCGCATCAAAAGGGGCCATCGTTGTTGCGGCAGCAGGTAATTCCAACCGGGACGCACGGGATTTCAGTCCGGCGAATGTGCGTGGGGTAATATGTGTTAGTGCAGTAGATGAGGCCCTGGATCGGGCATTGTTTTCAAACTATGTTAAAGATATCCCCATGGCTTTAGCTGCCCCGGGGGTGGACATTTATTCTACCATACCGGGTAATCAATATGAGAGGTACAGCGGTACTTCCATGGCAGCTCCTCAGGTCGCAGGCATTGTTGCGCTACTGAAAAGCCTGAAACCAGAACTGAAGGCGGAAGAAGCGTATAACATCCTCCACAAAAGCGGCAAGGATACCAGGAACACAGCGATGACCGGAAAGTTTGTTCAGCCGGCAGCAGCAGTTCGACTTATTTCAGGTCGGTAAAAGGGATTTGCTCAACGTTTTTTCTTACGTGCCAGATGCCCACCAGCCTGGCCACCAGATGCAGGACCGCCCATTGCGGGCATTTTGCTGAATTTGTGCATCATTTTGCGCATCTGTTCAAACTGCTTGATAAACTGGTTGATTTCGGCAATTTCCCTGCCACACCCTTTGGCGATGCGCTGCTTGCGACTCAAATTGAGGGAGTCCGGGTTGGCGCGTTCGGCGGGGGTCATGGAAAAAATAATAGACTCTACCCGGTTAAAGACGGTGTCGTCTATATCGAGTTCGCGGGTCATTTTGGACATGCCGGGCATCATATTCAACAGGGAGCGGATATCGCCCATTTTCCGGATTTGGCTGATCTGGCTGAGAAAATCGTTAAAGTCGAATTGATTTTTTCGGATTTTTTTCTCCAGGCGCTGGGCTTCTTTCTCGTCAAATTGTGCCTGTGCACGTTCGACGAGAGACACGATATCCCCCATTCCGAGGATCCGCTGGGCCATACGGTCGGGGTAGAACATGTCCAGGTCGTCCATTTTCTCCCCATCGCTGACAAACTTGATGGGTTTGCCAACGGTATATTTAATGGAAAGTGCGGCACCACCCCGGGTATCGCCATCCAATTTCGTGAGTACAACACCGTCGAAGTCTATGGTGGTGTTAAAGGCCTCTGCAGTTTTGACTGCATCCTGGCCTGTCATGGAATCAACCACAAAAAGCGTTTCCTGGGGCAGGACAGCCTTTTTTAGGTCGGCTATTTCCCGCATCATCTGCTCATCCACAGCCAAACGGCCAGCGGTATCCACGATGACTACATCAAGACGGTTGTCTATGGCGTATTGAATGGCTTTCAGTGCAATTTGGATAGGGTTTTTATTTTCCGGCTCTTTGAAAACTGGTACACCGGTTTGCTCTCCTAATACACTAAGCTGATCTATTGCCGCAGGGCGGTAAACGTCGCAGGCGACGAGCAGAGGCTTTTTGTCGCGTTTGGTCTTGAGCCAGTTGGCCAATTTTCCGGAAAAGGTCGTTTTACCCGAACCCTGAAGACCGGAAATGAGGATTACCGTTGGTTTGCCATTGAGGTTTAGTCCCGCAGCCTGACCCCCCATTAAATCCGTGAGTTCGTCCTGAACAATCTTAATCATCAACTGTCCGGGCGAAACCGATTTGAGGACGTTTTCCTTCCCGAGGGCTTTATCCTTAACCTTATCGGTAAATTCCTTGGCAATTTTGTAATTGACATCGGCATCTACCAGAGCACGGCGGATTTCTTTTATGGATTGGGCGATGTTGATTTCCGTAAGCCGGTTTTCGCCACGAAGTATTTTGAACGCGCTGTCAAGACGGTCGCTTAAGGTATTAAACATAAAATGCGCTGTTATTTATTATTCTTTTATTTCAGGTAGCGGAAAAAGTACCTTCTACCTCTGCCTGTTGGTTCGTATTTGCTTCGTTAATCGTTTTTTTCGATTATTTGCTGCAAAGATGCCGCAAATGTAGCATTTTTGCGCGGATTTGCGGCAAATGTGAACAAGGATTTAGGATAAATGGGCTTTATGCGCTTGTTATATGGGGATTTAAGATAAGGCAAAAAAATACACAATTGTTCTGTTAACAAGAATTTAATCTGCTAAAAATGATTTTGTTCTGTGTTTTTGAGTATATTTCCCTCCAATAATGCCTTAAGCCCCTTCCCATGGCGTAACCTCGAACGCATTCCGGCAAGTCCGGATTTTTTTCTCACCAACAACCGGTAATATGTCTTTCAACCTCCGGATTTTCCTCCTTCTCCTGGCCTGGCTGGTATATGCGTTGTTTCTAATCCGGTCTTGTTCTGATGATATTTGTTCTGCCTGTTTTCCTACATCCCATAGTGGCCAGGATGCACCAATGCCTTCAGACTCCGGTATTGCCAACCTGGCTAACCCGTATCCTCTTGGGTTTAAGTGGTCAGAAATCCAGCCTGACAGGGGGCCTGGGTTCGATTCTTTGATGATGGCAGTGCGGAAAGGTCAGGATAGCACTAAAATCCTGGAGATTACCGGGCAGTATTTCGATGGGGAAGCCAAACCAGCTGACCATGAAACAATGGGCCTGGCGCGTGCCGCTAAAATCCGGGATTTGTATTTCGAGGATTTTCCTGAAGAAAAAATCAGCCTGCGCAGCCGTACCATGGAGGAGGGCAGCGGGGATAGGGAAAAGTATTTCGAAGCCATCGTTTTTGGATGGGTTGCTCCTGCTGCGGGGGCGGAAGAACTGGAAGAACTGGAGGACCGGATTATCATCCGTTTTCCTGCAAATTCAACCGAGAAGGAATACGATCCCCAAGTGGACGATTACTTGCGCAAACTCGCACAGCGGGTAATCCGTTCAGGAGAAAAAATAGAAAT
>CAZGOT010000264.1:268-4196 GCA_964527495.1 uncultured Haliscomenobacter sp. | reverse complement strand
TTAAAATTTTATTTCGCCGCCGAAGGCGGCGGAATACTTTTTACACAACCCCATGAAGGCCTCCGGCCTTTTTACACAACGCCATACTTTAAAAAAAACCTACACGTATGCGCCAGCATCAAAATATGGAAATATGCAATATGCCATTCTAACAGAATCTCTGACCAAGCGATTTGGAAACTTCACTGCAGTGGACGGAATTACTTTTGGGGTGAAACCAGGAGAAATATTTGGTTTTCTCGGCGCCAACGGCGCAGGGAAGACGACGGCCATCAAGATGTTGACCGGGCTTTCGCGTCCGAGCGCGGGGTTGGCGGAAGTTGCTGGATATGATGTGTACCGCCATGCCGAGCAGGTTAAGCGGCATATTGGGTATATGAGCCAGCGCTTTTCCCTTTATGATGATCTTACCGTCGCAGAGAATATCGAATTTTATGGGGGAATCTACGGATTGGGGTTTCGCCAGGTGCGGCAAAAGCAACAGGCTTTACTTGCTGAGTTGGGCCTTGAAGCTGTAAAAAATACCCTGGTACGTGCACTGCCTTTGGGTTGGAAACAGCGGCTGGCCTTTTCTGTTGCTATCCTGCACGAACCGGGCATTGTTTTTCTGGATGAGCCAACCTCGGGGGTTGACCCTATTGCCCGCAGGCAATTTTGGGAGACTATTGCTGCGGTGGCTACTTCAGGGGTAACCTTTCTCGTTACGACCCATTATATGGATGAGGCCGAATACTGCGACCGCGTCTCCATCATGTCAGCGGGCAAAATTGTGGCTTTGGACCATCCTGCAGCACTTCGGGAGCAATTCGGGGCTATGACGATGGAGGATATTTTTCTGAAAATTGCCCGCAGTGAAAAAGTATATCGATGAAACAAATCGGCACGATTTTCCTGAAAGAGTTTTTCCATATCCTACGCGACTACCGCACCCTGCTCATCCTTTTTGGTCTTCCTATAGTGCAAATCCTCTTATTTGGTTTTGCTATCACCAATGATATCCCCACATTGCAGTAGTGGACCCTTCCCGCGACGCGGTGAGCGAGGAAGTGCAGCATCGGCTGTTGGCATCCGGATATTTTATTCTGGAGGAAATATCGCCAAATATGGCCTCAGTCGAGCAGGCTTTTCGGGAAAACAGGATAAAACTCGCGGTAATTTTTCCGGAAAGGGCACAGGAAAAATTTTTCAGGGACGAAAATCTGCAGGTGCAGTTGATCGCCGATGCGACTGAGCCCAATACCGCAACGATCCTGGTCAACTATGCGCAGGCTATTGTGCGGCGCTATGAGCTGGAAAAAGCAGGGTTAGGGAGACTGCCATTGGAGATCCGCACGGAACTGCGCATGCAGTATAACCCGGAGATGAAAAGTGCGTATATGTTTGTTCCGGGAGTCATGACGGTGGTATTGATGCTCATTTGTGCTATGATGACTTCTATTGCGATCACCCGGGAGAAAGAACTCGGGGCAATGGAAGTATTGCTGGTTTCACCGGTGAGGCCAGTATTGCTTATCCTGGGCAAAGTTGCGCCTTATTTTATCCTGGGTATGGTGATTGCCTCCACTACCTTGTTGCTTGGCGTTTTTGTATTTGGGGTGCCAGTTCGGGGAAGCCTTTTTCTGCTCACAGGAGAAACAGTGTTATTTGTGTTGACCTCGTTGGGCTTAGGTATTTTTATTTCTACCCGTACAGACAGCCAGATGGTAGCTATGATGCTTTCTATGGTCGCGCTGATGTTGCCGGGGATATTGCTCTCCGGGTTTATCTTTCCGATAGAGTCTATGCCCCTGGCATTGCAGTATCTCAGCCAGATCATCCCGGCAAGGTGGTACCTGACCATCATTAAATCGGTTATGTTGAAAGGGACGGGCATTGCCCCGGTCTGGAAGGAAACCCTGGTGTTGGGAGGGATGTGCATAGGCATTCTTGCGCTTGGTATCCAGAATTTTAAAATCAGACTTAGTTAGCCATGCGGGTAATTTTTTTCATCGTGCGCAAAGAATTCCGACAGATCTTTCGGCACCGGGTAATGTTGCCGATGATTTTCATCATGCCGGTAATGCAATTGCTGATCTTGTCCAATGCTGCTGATTATGAGGTGCGCCATATTTATCTGCATATTGCTGATGCAGACAGTTCGCCTGCTTCTTTGCAGCTAGCCGGAAAATTTTCGGCTTCCGGGCATTTTGAGATTGTTGGTCGTTCTACTGCACCAGAAGAAGGGAGGCGGGCATTAGAGAGTGGTATAGCCGATATGGTACTGGAAATTCCTGCTGGTTTTGAGCAGGATTTATTTCGCGGGGGAAGGGGAACGCTATTTTTGAACATGAATGCCATCAATGCCTCCAAGGCGGGGGTAGGCAGCGGATATGCCCAGGCTATCATTGGGGATTTCAATGCGGGTCTGCGCATGGTGGAAATAGGTCTGGATGCCCGGAAAGGGCGTTTTGACCTACGCCCCGTGTTTTGGTTTAATCCACGGTTGAACTACAAGGCTTTCATGGTGCCGGGTATTCTGGTGATGCTCGTCACGCTGGTCGGAATGTTTTTGTCTAGTCTGAATATCGTGAAAGAAAAAGAGATCGGCACCATCGAGCAGATCAACGTTACTCCGCTGCGGAAGCGGTATTTTATCGTGGGCAAACTTTTACCCTTTTGGGTAATTGCAAATATAGAGCTGGGGATAGGGTTATGTTTTGGCAAGCTTCTATTTCAAATTCCGATAGAAGGGAGCCTCTGAACGGTATTTGGCTTTTCGGCCTTATATCTGGTGGCTGTTCTGGGGATCGGTCTTTTAGTCTCGACGATTACCGAGACCCAGCAGCAGGCCATGTTCATTTCCTATTTCATTTTGGTGGTTTTCATTCTCATGAGCGGTTTGTTCACTCCTATAGAAAGCATGCCGGAATGGGCCCAGGTGTTGACGTGGTTCAATCCGATTGCGTATTTCGTCGAAGTAATGCGCATGGTGTTGCTAAAGGGCAGTGGCTGGTTTGAAATCCGCTGGCACATCCTGGCTATTGCAGGTATCGGTATCGTAGTGAATAGCCTGGCTATATTAAATTACCGAAAAAGAAGTTTGTGAAACAAATAAGAAAAAAGATTATCTTTACCACCAATTGAGTCTCTTTAAACCTCCGGCATCATTTTGAAAAGCAGTTCAAAGGATATATAAAGAGATATATCTGTTTTGTACTGCAGACCCCAAATTTTTCAACCATGGGTGCTGATTACCTGCCTTATAACGACAAGCATGTAGCGAGAAACACGACCAGGTTCGGCATTCTGGCCTTTGAGGTGGCACTTGCCCTTCTCTCCTGGTTGTTAGCGTCTTATCTGTTGCATGGCTTAAAAGCAGAAACGGCAAGGCCATTCCTGGTATCCTTTCCTACTTTGTTATTTCTGCTGCTGCGGCTATCCGGGTTCATGTATTTTAGGACAGCCGATCTGATTATCCGGTATATCGGGGAAAAAGATTACAAAAACGTTTTTCAGGCTATTTCTTCCTCTTCCCTTGTTTTTGCTGCGATTTATGGGGCATTTTTTCTGGAAAGCTACGGTGTGACGGGCCTTGCGGTCATTCTGGTAGATTATTTTTTCATGCTCACTTTTTCCGTCGGGTTGCGGATTGGGCTCCGGCTGTTGTATGACTGGCTGAAACGCCCGAAAGATGGCGGTATCCCAATAGCTATTTTTGGCGCGGGGGAGATGGGGAATATCCTGGAGCGGGTATTGCTCAAGAGTACCACACACACATATAAAGTGGTGGCCTTCTTTGACGATAACCCCAAGGTGCATAAAAAAAGCTTGAATGGCATTCCCGTTTTTAACCCTTCGCAGGTATTCAGCGAGATAGTCCGCAAGTTTAATATCAAAGCGGTAATAATCGGGATACGGTATATATCCGACGAACGCAAGGCGCTATTTA
>CAZGOT010000264.1:0-258 GCA_964527495.1 uncultured Haliscomenobacter sp. | reverse complement strand
TGAATTTGCAAGTCCTTAAACTTCCTCCTGCAGAGCATTGGATTCATGGGGAGGTGCATGTAAGCCAGATCCGAAATGTGAACCTGGATGATTTACTGGGGCGATCGCCCATTGTACTGGCAGAGGAAGCAGTGCATGACTCCATAAATGGGAAAGTCGTGTTGGTAAGTGGCTGTGCCGGTAGTATTGGGAGTGAGCTGCTTCGACAGCTTTTACGCCACAACCCTGTATGTGTGGTCGGGGTGGATCAGGCCGAGT
>CAZGOT010000263.1:0-4216 GCA_964527495.1 uncultured Haliscomenobacter sp. | reverse complement strand
TACCCCTGTTTGGTAAAGCGAAACTCCGCACGATAGCGCTGCTCGATCCGGAAACTTCCTATACTGTGGTTGAAGGAAACGTGCGGCCAGATGCGCAATTCATCGTTGTTCTTGGGCGTCACAAAGTTTCCACCCTCCCTGTAGGTGTCATAATCGCCAATGCCCAGCCCTACCCGCATGTGCGGATGGAGCTGGTAATTGAACCCCACTTTGTATTCGTGATAGTGAAAGTTATTGTAAAAAAGCAGGGAACGCATCTGCCCTTCGCCAAAAAAGCTCCATTTCTGGTTCAGGGTATAGCGGATATTCAGGATATTCCAGGATCCCAGCCCGTTATGTTGTGCAAAAAGGGAAGAAGTGCAGAGGCACAACAATAAAAATAGCAAGCTATTGCGTTTTTTCATCTGACGATGTTGAAAGAAAAGTATGAGGTTGTGAAAACCGTCTTTTTCAAAATGCTCTATTATTAACCGCAGCCTTCAACTATTTGATCTTTACTTTTGTAATAATAATACTCTCTAGGGTTTTTATTTCCTGATCGCGCATAAAATACCATGAACATGAAAACCTCCCCACTTTTGCTACTGCTCCTCCTCTTTACCGGAGCTTCTTCCGCTTGTGAGAAAGATTGTGTAGAAAAACGAAAAGAAAATTGTGTCTGTATCACGCTCTACGACCCAGTCTGTGGTTGCAATGATGTTACCTACGGCAATGGCTGTGAGGCGGAATGTGTAGGCATTACCGACTATGTCAAAGGGCCCTGCAAGTAATTCCAGCTGGGTAAACCCAAGGTATTTGCGGCCAGTCCTGCCTTTGGCTCAATACAACACCCGGAATTTGATCGTATTTCCGACCCCTTTGAGCGCATTAAGCACTTTTTTATTGTACGCCGCATCAATATCGGTAATAGCATAGCCAATTTGCTGGTTGGTCTGCAGGTATTGACCAAGGATATTGATTTGGTTATCGGCAAGGATGCCGTTGATCTGCGCCAGGATGCCCGCTCGGTTTTCGTGGATGTGGATCAGGCGGTGGGCGTTGCGGAGCACGGGGAGCTGCAACTGAGGGAAATTCAGGCATCCCTGAGTGGCACCGGTATTCACATATTCGATTATTCTGGAAGGCACGGCAAGGGCGGCACGCTCCAGCGATTCCCGGGTATTGCCACCCAGTTGCGGACTGAGCAGCACGTTGGACAGGGTAGCAAGCCCCTCCATTGCAGCCGACTGCTCGGGAGAAGGCTGGGAGGGAACAGCATCAATACAGGCGCCCAGAAGCTTTCCAGCGCGAAGGGCCTCCAGCAAATCTGGCAGGGAGACCGCGTTTTCGTTGCTCATGTTCAATAACAGGGCCTGGTCGCGCATCATGCGAAAATGACTACGCTTCAAGAGGTTATTATTTTCTGCACGCTTATCCACATGTACCGAAACGATATCGCTCTGCCGCAACAGTTCGGTCAAACTGCCACAAGGTGTGGCATTACCAGGGCCGGATTTTGGGCTGATATCATAATAGGACACCCGCATCCCCAACCCCTCGGCAAGCAGGGCAAGCTGCTGACCAGCATGCCCAAAACCAATGATTCCCAGCGCTTTTCCCCGGAGTTCCCGACCTGACTGCCATTCTATATGCCCCTTCCCCTGACGGAGCAGGGGAACCATCCCACGCAACAGGATGATCATTTGTCCGATAGCCAATTCTGCTAATGCACGGGCATGGGTATGGGGAGAGTCGAATACTGCCACCCCCTGTGCCGCAGCTTGTTGAATTTCCGGAAGCGTATGCCCTGCGCCAAAAACCCCTATTGTCATGAGCCTGGGCGCACGTTGAAATATCTCTGGAAAAATCGTTGTGCCGGGAAGTATCCCCAGAATGGAAAGTTCCCCTCGATCTTGCTCTCGAAAAGCTTCCTGAAGCGGTCCTGAAGTCACCTCCACCTGATAGCCCTCCGCCTGAAATGCCTGCAGTGCCTCGCCTGGTACGCCCTCCTCCAGCAATACGCCTATCCGGCTTTTAGGATACGACAACGCCCTCGGCATCCGGTTGACATACAGAAACTCATCGAAACTAGGGGTGATGTGGTCTGCTTTATCGAGCAGACTCTCCCGCAGCACATTTTCCGTAAAAGCAAAAAACTTGTGTGCGATACCCGCTTCTACCATTTCATAATCCGTATAGCCATCACCAATTACCCATACCTCTCCCTGCAGTCCGAGCCCCTGTAAAACCTTAGGCTTCCCTTTACTGAAAGCCAGAGGGTTTTCTTGGTCGAACCCCGTCACCCAACCATCGGCATCATAAGTAAAAGTATTGGCGAGCACGTAGTCTTCCGCAATCCCATAGGGCCCGACTACCGGTACGATGAAATCCTTAAACCCGCTGGAAATGATATATATCTGCCCTTGGAATTTTTTGAAAAAAGCTTTATTGCGGGAAAAGGATACGGAAACCTTCTTCCTGAGCCGCCGCACCAGGCGGGCTACATCATCGCGATGAATGCGCAGCAGGTCCATGCGCCGCACCAGGGATTCGTGGAAAGAGAGCCGCCCCTCCATCCCCAGGTTGGTGATGTCCTTTATTTCCTGCAAAATGCTGTTTTTGTCCTTAGAACCCTTCAAGACAATCTCTCCGAGCTCTTCCAATGCTTCTACCTGCATAAAGGTAGAATCGAAATCAATAATAATATACACTTTTTGCATGTGTGCTTATTGTGGGTTTGAGGTTGTGTGAAAAATATTCCGCCGCTTTCGGCGGCGAAAGAAAAACAGGGGTTGTCTAAAAAGGCCGGAGGCCTTCATTTGGCAGCTTACGCCGCCAAATTTTATTCAAAATTTCCCGGGGTTGTGTAAAAAGGCCGGAGGCCTTCATTTGGCGACTGACGTCGCCAAATGTTATTTTGAATGAACGACGTTTTGCCTCATTTTGCAAAGCAAAATGAGGCAAAACGTCGTTCATTCAAAATTTTCTTTCGCCGCCGTAGGCGGCGTAAATACTTTTTACACAACCCCAGACTTTTTAAACAACCCCTTCTTTTTACAAAACCGCATTCAATCCCTTTTCTTTAAGATATTATACGATAAAACAAGACTAATCAGGATAAAAAATGCCGCCACCCAGTACGGGGCACCGGGCATATGGAGCGGGGCACCGGGCGAGGTAAAAAAGGCAAACAGGTTCGTCATCATCAAGGGCCCGAAAATGGACATGAGGCTCATCAGACTGGTGAGGGCGCCGCGGAGCTCGCCCTGCTCGTTCAAAGGGACTTCGTTGGACATAATACCCTGCAGGGCAGGAATGGCAATTCCCCCAAGTGAAGCAACCACCGTAATCCCAAACATCATCCAGCCCTCCCAGGCGAGTGCGTACAACGCCATACCCGAGGCATACAGGAAAAGGCCAAAATAAATCGATCGGTTGGCCCCTATCCGGGGGATTACGGTACGCGTGAGGCCACCTTGTACGATTGCGGCCATCACCCCTACAAAACTGAGGCTCAGGCCGACCATGCGCTCGTCCCAGCCAAACTTTTCCATGGTATAAAAAGTCCAGGTGCTCTGGGTTGCATATCCGGCCATAGTAATTAAAGCAAAAGGAATAATGAGCCCCAGAATAAGGGGGTAGCGCCGAAGTTGGATCAATGCGCCCAGTGGGTTGGCGCGTTTCCATTCAAAAGGCCTGCGGTTTTCCGGCAATAAAGATTCCGGAAGGATAAAATAGCCGTAGAGCCAGTTTAACAAAGCGAGCCCTGCCGAGACGAAAAAAGGGACACGGTTGCCGTAAGCCCCCAACAACCCACCAAGTAGCGGCCCCAGGATGAACCCCAGCCCAAAAGCCGCTCCAATCAGCCCAAAGTTTTGTGCCCGCTTCTCAGGCGGGCTCACATCCGCAATGTAGGCCCCTGCAGCCGTAAAACTGGCCCCCATAATCCCAGAGATAACCCGTCCAATAAATATCCAGGTCATCGTTGGGGCAATACCCAGCACAATATAATCCACTCCAAAACCAAACAAAGAAGCCAGTAGTACCGGACGGCGACCATAGCGGTCGCTCAAACCGCCCAGGATTGGCGAAAAGAAAAATTGCATGAGGGCATATACAAATACCAGCCAGCCCGCGATTTGCGCAGCTTTGCTCAGGCCAACCCCCGTTAGCTCCATAATCAGGTCCGGCATCACCGGGATGATAAGCCCCAGCCCCGTCACATCTATGAGCATGG
>CAZGOT010000262.1:0-4222 GCA_964527495.1 uncultured Haliscomenobacter sp. | reverse complement strand
AACGATATATGTATCCTTGATTTTACCTTGGATTGCCCGGATCAATGGGAATCCCTCCAACTCCGCGCAGATTTTTTCACAGAACTCTTTCCAGCCCAGTCCAATGTCATCCAATGGAAGAAAGGTAACAAGCAACCCTCTTTCGCAAGAACCAGCCGAAACTCCCCAATCATACAAATTTATTAACCCGTCCCCCGTCCCCGCTCTTCATTTTTAAGGATAGCTTTCCCGTCTCCCGTCTCCCGTCTACCGTCCCCCAAAAAGATCTATCAACCCCTGAGCCGTAACCATAATACCCGTTTCCAGGGATTTTTCCGGATCAGGATAATAAAAAGGGCTATGCAGTCCGGGAAGGTCATTATTTTTAATCCTTTCTGCGGGTGCAGTTCCGAGCCAATACAGGACTGTCGGCACTTTGTGTTCCGTTTGACCAAAGCGTGCAAAATCCTCCCCGACCATCTGGCGCTCCGCTTCCAGTACGGCGCTTTCCCCTATAGTCTTGCGTGCTGATGCAGCCAGGCGGTCCGTAAGGTCAGGATGGTTATAATTAGAAGGGGTGAATATTTTTGGAATGGAAACTTCTGGCATCTTTTCCTCCGGAAGGCCGGCGGCAATAGCCACACCCCGGCAAATCTCTTTTATCCGGCGGTGCACCAGTTGGCGGACATCGTCGGTGAAGGTGCGGACAGTAAGCTGGAGCGTCACCTCATCCGGAATGATATTGTGTTTAGTCCCTCCTTTGATAGCCCCTACGGTTACTACTGCTGGCTCTGTAGGCTTCATACTTCTGCTAACGATAGTCTGGAGTTCCATCACTATCATACTGGCGACTACGACTGGGTCAATGGACATATGAGGTGAAGCGCCATGTGCCCCGATACCGAATACGCGGATGTCTATACTCTCTGAATTGGCCATGGTAAAACCTTTTCCGAAACCCACCTTTCCGGCAGGAATCGTTGGGCTGCAGTGTAGCGCGAGGCCCATATCCGGCACGCCGAATCGCTGATATAGCCCTGCTTCCAGCATGAGTTTTGATCCCATACCGATTTCTTCAGCAGGCTGCCCGATCATCATGAGCGTGCCTTTCCACTTATCCTTCGAGCGGGCCAGGGCTCTGGCTGTCCCAAGCCAGGTGGTCATGTGCATATCATGGCCACAGGAATGCATGGCTCCGGTCTCCAGCCCATTGTATTGTATCATCACTTTGCTTGCATAGGGCAACTGGGTCTTTTCCTGCATAGGCAGGGCATCCATATCGGTGCGGTACAGGATGGTAGGCCCTTCGCCGTTTTTCAAAATCCCGACGATACCATATCCACCTACGCCCTCCGATACTTCAAAACCGGATTTGCGCAATTCTGCAGCCAATTTTCTCGAAGTCTCCTTTTCCTCCAGCGAAACTTCCGGAGACTGATGTAGCGATTTATAAAAATCCAGGAGAAAAGGCAAATCCGCAGTTACTATATCCCGGGGAAGCACAGGGCCTTCTCCAGCATCCACTGCAAGGGAATACAGCAAAAGAAAAAGAGCAAGGAAGATTTTTTTCATCAGAACAGGTTTTTTATCATTCGATCACAAAATATCATTTTTGAACAATTTGTACTATCTTTGCAGATTATTTGAAAAAAGATAAAAAGCTTGCAAACAACATTCAACGATTTGGGTCTGAAGCCCGAATTACTCCAAGCCATTGAGGCACTGGGCTTTACGACGCCCACACCCATCCAGCAAAAAGCCATTCCTTACCTTCTGGAAAATCAAAATGACCTGGTGGCCTTTGCCCAAACGGGTACTGGGAAGACCGCTGCTTTTGGTCTCCCTGTGCTTGAACAATTAGATGCCCATGTGGCCCACGTCCAGATGCTGGCTCTATGCCCAACGCGGGAACTCTGCCTGCAAATTGCCAACGAACTTGCGCTTTACGCCAAATTTTTACCCAATATCCAAATACTGAGTGTCTATGGTGGGGTAGAGATTCAAAAGCAGATCCTCGCATTGCGGCAAGGTCCTCAAATTGTTGTCGGTACTCCAGGGCGGGTACTCGACCTGATCAACAGAAAAAAACTCGCTGTAGGGGCCATTCGCTGGCTAATCCTGGATGAAGCGGATGAAATGCTTTCTATGGGCTTTAAAGACGAGCTGGACGCTATTCTCGATACTACGCCCAAAGAAAAACAAACCTTATTGTTTTCCGCAACAATGCCGGAAGAAATGGTGTCTATTTCGCGTAAATATATGCGCGACCCCGTAGAAATCAGTGCAGGCAAAAAGAATATTACGGCAGAGAACATTCAGCACCATTGCTATATGGTACAAGCAAAAGATAAATATCTGGCGCTGAAACGGATAGCGGATTATTATCCCGATATCTACGGGATTGTTTTCTGCCGCACCCGTCAGGAAACCAAGGAAATTGCCGACAAAATGATGCAGGATGGCTATAACGCCGATGCCTTGCACGGCGATTTGTCCCAGGCACAGCGAGATTATGTCATGCAGCGTTTTCGCTTGAAACAACTGCAGATCCTTGTGGCTACAGACGTTGCCGCACGCGGACTGGACGTCAACAACCTGAGCCATGTCATTCACTACAACCTGCCCGATGACCCCGAGGTGTATATACACCGCAGCGGCCGTACCGGCAGGGCGGGGAAGAGCGGCATCTCCTTGATTATTTCCAATCTTAGGGAAAAGAATAAGATCGGAATGATTGAGCGGAAGATTGGAAAAAGGATGGAAATTCAGGTCGTGCCAACGGGTCGCGATGTGTGCGAAAAACAGCTTTTCCACATGATCCGCCGGATCGAAAATATCGAGGTGAAAGATACCCAAATTGAAGGTTTCCTCCCTTCCATATATCAGCGTTTGTCGTGGATGACCAAGGAAGACCTCATACAACGGTTCGTTTCCATCGAATTTAACCATTTTCTCACTTACTATAAGGATGCCCCCGACCTCAATGTAGAGTCGGCAAAACCGAAGACGAAAGCAGAGAAAAAGGCCCAATGGGAGGAAAAATCCTCTCCGGGACAGTTTGTCCGGCTCTATATCAATCTGGGCAAGCATCAAAGTGTGAACCCCAAGCAGTTGATAGAGCTTATCAACCGGAATACGCGTGGCAAATCGGTACGCATCGGGCGCATTGAGCTGTTCCGGAATTATTCCCTGGTCGAGGTAGACCCTGCTTTCAAAGATCAACTGATCAAGTCATTGAATGGTATTCCATCCAAAGGAGGCCCACTGGAAGTCAGGGAAGACCGAAATAAGTAGTCATGGAAGCGCCGCGAAAGCCTGAAAAGAAAATAGCGGATGGGGAAGTCCGCTGGGGTATAATTGGCGCAGGGAATGTCTGTGAAGTGAAATCTGCGCCTGCAATGCAAAAGGTAGCTGGCAGCAGGCTGGTTGCTATCATGCGCAGGGATGCAGAAAAGGCAAGAGATTACGCGTTGCGGCATGGCGTGCGGAAATGGTACACAGACGCAGAAGCACTTATCGCCGATCCAGAGGTCAATGCCATCTATATCGCGACGCCGCCCAATATGCACCTTCCTTATACCAGGATGGCCGCTGCTGCCGGAAAACCTGTATATGTTGAAAAACCCATGGCGCGTACCTATGCAGAATGCGAGGAAATGATCGCCACCTGTAACGCTGCCAGTGTACCGCTATATGTCGCTTATTATCGCCGTGCCCTTCCGCATTTTGTCAAAATCCATGCCTTACTCGCCGAAGGGAAGATCGGTGCGGTACGAACTGTCCACATTTCCATGCGACAGGTCGTACTGCCGGACATTGTGGCAAAAATAGAAAACAACTGGCGTGTCATACCTGAAATTGCGGGAGGGGGCTATTTCTACGACCTGGCTTCCCACCAGTTGGATTTATTAGATTTCTTTTTTGGTCCCATTACCCAGGCTGCCGGCTTTGCTGCCAATCAGGCTGGTGCTTATCCTGCTGAGGATATAGTTGCCGGTAGCTTTGTCTTTCAAAATGGCGTCGTAGGGACAGGCAACTGGTGTTTTACAGCAGCACAGGATTCAGAAGAAGATACCATTTCTATTATCGGTAGCCAGGGTTCTATTACTTTCAGGACTTTCGGCGAGGCACGCTTCATCCTCCGACAGCAGGGCAAGGAAGATGCCGTTTTTACTTTTCCTCAAGAAACACACATCCAGGCCCCTTTGATTGCTAAAGTAACCAGAGACCTTCTCGGTGCGGA
>CAZGOT010000261.1:0-4244 GCA_964527495.1 uncultured Haliscomenobacter sp. | reverse complement strand
TTTACACAACCCCATATCTTTCACACAACCCCGTAATGTTTTTTTTAAACCTGCCTGAATCCAAATCTGTTGTTATGTTAAAATTGTTCTTATTTGGAAATTCCCAGTAAAGTTGGGAATTCAAATACAAAGACTATGCATAATACCGTACTGCACAGGGCCGAAACCCGTGGAGATGCCAATCATGGATGGCTTCATAGCAAACACACCTTCAGTTTTGGCAGTTATTATGACCCGCAAAGGATGCACTTTGGCGTGCTCCGGGTTTTGAACGATGATTATGTCGCACCAGGAATGGGTTTTGGTACTCATCCGCACAACAATATGGAAATTGTTTCCATTCCACTGGAAGGCGATTTGGAGCACAAGGATAGTATGGGGAATGTGGCCGTGATCAAAGAAGGGGAAATTCAGGTGATGAGTGCAGGTAGTGGGATTACGCATAGTGAATTTAATAAAAACAGGGATAAACCCGTGAAATTCCTGCAAATATGGATCTTCCCCAACAAGAAAAACGTAGAACCCCGTTACGGCCAGATATCTTTTCGCGAATTTGAGACAAAGAATGCCTTTTATCAGATCCTTTCACCCAACGCAGAAGAGCAGGGAGTGTGGATCCATCAAGATGCCTGGTTCCATCTAGGGAATTTTGACAAAGGTATTACCTCGTCCTATTCAGTGAAAAGAAGCGGCAATGGCCTTTACTTTTTTGTACTCGACGGCGCAATAGAAGTTGCAGGGCAACCCCTTTCCATGAGGGATGGCTTTGGGATCTGGGATGTAGAAAAAATCGAGGTTCAGGCACTTGCTGATTGCCAGGTGCTGCTCATGGAAGTGCCCATGCAATAGTCCCCCCCCATGGGATCGCGGGCGTCCCGCCCGTATTGCACGGTACCCAAACGGTGGAACCCCAATGCCCGGTTTGCGTACCTGGACTTCAAATCATTAATGCCTTCTATAAGGTACTTCTTGCTCCAGCGGTCAAACAAAGAGGGTGCGATACTGTATCCGTATACATGTTGTTCCATGCGCACCCTTAAAAAAAGGAAAACAACTTAGTGTAAAACTTACAATTTTACCATCTTTGCCCTTCAAAAGGACACGCAATTATGGTAGAACAGATACAAGACAGTTCACTCAGGTTAAAAAGGATATTTATCGAGGCAAAGTTGCCGGAGCAGTTACTACCGCTCCAGGACCTTGCCCACAACATTTGGTGGAGCTGGAACCAGGAAGCTATCGAACTCTTTCAGGCTCTTGACCCTTCAAAGTGGGAGGCGCTCCACTATAACCCTATAGCCGTACTCGACCAGCTCGGCGTAGACCGCATCGAGTCCCTGCTTTCGGACAGCGCGTATTTGGAAAAAATTAACCGGGTGTATGCTACTTATAACGCGTACATAGCGGCAAAATCCAAAGCAAAGGGGCCAAAGGTCGCGTATTTCAGCATGGAGTTTGGCCTGCATACGTCCATTCGGCTTTATTCTGGTGGACTTGGAGTACTTGCAGGCGACTATATCAAGGAAGCCAGCGACTCCAACCTTCCGCTTGCGGGCATCAGCCTGCTTTACCGGTATGGTTATTTCGACCAGTCTATTTCCCTGCACGGTGACCAGATCAACGAATACCCGCCACAGGAATACACCAAACTGCCGCTGACACCGGTGCGCGACAAAGATGGGGAATGGCTGAAAGTAAATATTGATTTTCCCGGCAGGATGGTGCGCGCCAAAGTATGGATGCTCCCGGTTGGCCGATGCCCGCTTTATCTGCTGGACACAGATATTGCCGATAATGCCTGGGACGACCGCACTATCACCCATCAACTCTATGGTGGGGACAATGAGCACCGGCTCAAACAGGAAATCGTACTCGGCATCGGCGGGATTCGCTTGTTGGAGGCCCTGGGGGAACCATTTGACATTTACCATTGCAACGAAGGGCATGCAGCCTTCATGGGGCTCGAGCGCCTCAGTGGGTTCATGCATAAAAATAATCTATCTTTTGCAGAAGCGCTGGAACTGGTCCGGGCTTCTTCGCTATTTACGACCCACACCCCGGTACCTGCGGGGCACGATTATTTTGCAGAGAGTTTACTTCGCCATTATTTTTATAATTATGTCCATGGGCTAGGCATTAGCTGGGAGACCTTCATCGGATTGGGGAGGATAGAACCGAATAATGCCGCTGAGCTCTTTTCCATGAGCCACCTCGCCATCCGCCTTTGTCAGGAAGTGAATGGGGTAAGCCGCTTGCATGGAAAGGTATCGCAGCAAATGTTCAGCGTACTTTATCCCGGATATAACCATCAGGAGCTCCATATTGGCTATGTGACCAATGGGGTGCACTACCCGACCTGGATTGCAAAAGAATGGCATGGGGTATTCAAACAGTACCTCGGGGACAAGTTCATGAAAGACCAGTCCAATGCAGAATACTGGAAGGACGTTAGCCAGATTCCTGACGAGACTGTCATGCAGATCCGGAGCCTACTCAAAAAGCGTCTTTTGACTGAGGTGCGCCGCAAGCTGCAGGAGGACATGACCCGTAGAGGGGAAAAGCCTGCCTTTATTTTCGATACGCTCGAAAAAATCCGGGAAGATGCGCTGGTGATAGGTTTTGCGCGTCGCTTTGCCACTTATAAAAGAGGATATCTGCTCTTTAACAATCTCGATCGCCTTCGGGAAATCGTAGGAAAGAGCGATAAGCCCGTACTGTTCATTTATGCAGGTAAAGCCCACCCGGCGGATTACCCGGGACAACAGGTAATCAAAGACATCGTCCTGGCTTCCCGGCGCCCGGAATTTAACGGACGCATCCTGTTTCTGGAAGGGTACAATATGGAAACAGCCAAACTGCTGGTCCAGGGAGTGGATATTTGGCTCAATACCCCTACCCGTCCCAAGGAAGCCTCCGGCACCAGCGGCATGAAAGCCGCGCTGAACGGCGTAATGAACCTGAGTGTGCTCGATGGCTGGTGGGCAGAAGGGTACATCCCGGGAGCAGGGTGGGCATTACCCCTGGAAGCCACCTACTCCGACACCGTACTGCAAGATGAACTGGATGCAGAAACGATTTATAACATCCTTGAAAACGAGGTTTTGCCCCTGTATTTTGATAATCGCCGCAATGGCATTCCAGTAAAATGGCTGGAATACGTCCGGAATACGATTGCCAAGGTCGGGCCCCATTTTACCATGAAGCGCATGCTAAACGACTATCTCGAACGGTTTTATTCCCGCTTAGAGAAGCGCTATGCGGTGCTGAAGGCAAAGAAATTTGCCGGTGCCCTGGAAGTTGCTACATGGAAACAGCAGGTGCAGGAGCACTGGGACGGCGTTAGGTTGCTGGAAAAGGAAGTTTTGGACACCGACAATTTTTCCCTGCATTTCGGCGAAGCTTTCAAAGTGCGCCTGAGGCTGTTTACCAATACGCTTTCTGCCGAACATCTTGGGGTGGAAGCTGTTTTCTTTAAGCGAATTTCTGATACTGAGCTGGACCTGCGGTTCCATACCGAATTACAATTGCTGGAGTTTGATGGTCAGATTGCCACTTTTGGAGGGGAAATCTTGCCCCAGATCTCTGGCGTGTTCGAATATGGCTTCCGATTGTTCCCCAAACAACAGAATATGCCGCATAAGCAGGACCTGCCTCTGGTTAAATGGTTATAAATGGTCATTTTGCTATATTGTTAAAAGCATTGAAAACATCCATTATATATTGATAAAAAGTCAACCATGAAATCTTCACCCGTTATTTTATGTGCAATGGCCCTTTTCTTGGCCATAACCGCAAAGGCACAACCGGAAATGTCGGTCGGACGCGAAGCTGTGGAGGCCCAGTTGCGCTTCCTGGCTTCCGATGCCTTGCAGGGGCGCAGGACAGGTTCACCTGGTAATGATATTGCAGCCAACTTCATCGCTGCCCACCTACAAAGCTATGGCTATAAGCCGGCCCCGGGGTTAAACGGGTATTTTCAGCAAATTCCTTTTGAACAAGGTACGCCACCGGCACAGGCTTCGCTGATGATCGGAAGCACTGCCTACAAATTAAATGAAGACTTTGTTCTGATGTCTGGGCCGGCAATGACCCTGAATAAAGCAGAAGCAGTTTTTGCTGGATATGGCTGGGTAGATTCCAAAATTGACCACGACGATTACAAAAACCTCGATGTCAAGAATAAAATCGTATTCGTTTTATCGGGCAGGCCGGATGTTTCAGATCCCCGTGCGGCTTTTAATGCG
>CAZGOT010000260.1:3856-4266 GCA_964527495.1 uncultured Haliscomenobacter sp. | reverse complement strand
GCCATGCGCCCGTGCAAAGAAGGGCATTTTGCGCGGATGAGCGGCCTAACAAGTTGATACCCAGTGATAGGACAAACCAAAACAGGGTGTAGAGTATCGCCACGGCGGCAGTCTGCCAGGCTGCTGCCGCATAGAGGGGAACACCTGCCCAGGCTATCGCAGGCAGGACTACCAGCAGGGTCAGTACAGCAAGTACGGTAAAGCGGGCCAGCATCTTATAGAAGAACATCCGTCCGAACGCCACTGGCTGTGCCAATTGCAGCACCAGTGTCCCTTGTTCGCGGTCTGCTGAAATGAGGTTGAAGGACAGGGCAATGGTAAGTAGCGGTAGTAAAAAAGAAAGGATGAAGGCCAGGTCGAAATGCCCGGAAGCCAGGTTTTCAGGGTTTTCGAAGATACTATCGCCCCAG
>CAZGOT010000260.1:0-3846 GCA_964527495.1 uncultured Haliscomenobacter sp. | reverse complement strand
GAGCAGCAAGCGCCATACACTGGGTTGGAGGTCTCCCAATCCGGCCGCGAGTACTTCTTCCGGGTGCGATTCGAGGGTAGTTACCCAGCCACCCCGCCACATACCGCCCACTACGATGACATTGGTGGGGTCCACCCACCATCTTTCTGATGTAATTAACCCGCGGGATATACTGTCTGCCTGCATTTTTTGCAGCAGGAGTATTTCCTTTTGGCTCGCGAGTTGTTGCCCGACCGATAGTTTTTTCGCTTCTACCCGCTGCATGCCGTTATACAGTCCAAACCATACGCTTGCGGAGAGAAAGGCCAGTAAGAGCCACAGGGCAGGGCTGCGCATCAGGCGCAGCGTCTCGTATTTTAATTGAAGCAGGAACATAAGATATACTTTTTAGACTGGTTTGAGTTTTTTAAAAAAGAAGAAGGCTGCTATTCCGCTCAGCAGAGCCCATGCCAGCATAAACCCCATGGGAGCCACCAGTCCGGCGAGCAGGGAGCTAAGTTCAGGCGGGCGGTATTCAAAGCGGGCGTTTTGAGCAAAGAATTCGCTCCCCCTTGTGCCTGACCAGTCGCCATACTTAAAATTTTCGGTCAGGTCCTTGTTGAGCTCCCCCACGAGCTGGACGCGGTATTTCTCCGCTGCAGCCAGGAAATCGAAATACACCTCTACATCGGTACCGGCAAGCCGCCGGGAAATCAGGTTGGCGAGCACAAACGGGGAAAAGACCGCTGCCGCTGCCTGGAACTGCCGCTGGTGTTGATATACCTCCAGCAGTCTGGATTTGTGTTTTTGGAAGACATAGGTCTCGTGCTCTTCTCCTTTTTGCATGATGAAACCGCTCCAGTTGAATGGCAACTGCTGTACGCTATCTACTCCATACTTCGCGAGCATTTCTGCTTCCAGTCTTTTCGTGAACGCATCTGTGGCATCATGGCCGTCCACCCCATTTTCCAGATCTTCGCGGATACCGTCGTGGTAAACCTGCCAGGTAGGTGCCGGAAAGCGCTGTTCCGCTAAGTGTACTGCTGCTTTAGGTACGATCAGGCAAGCAAGAACCCAGACCCCGAGCGAGCCCACCAGCGCGGCATTCTGCCGCCCGGCCCATGCCGATACTAATAGAACTAAATGAATGAAGGATGCAAAATAGAGGAGATAGAGAAACACCATACCCAGGTAGCGCCCCCAGTACCCGGCATCAGCATCGGTGACGAGCAGCCCTGCCGCCCCAGCGAGGAAAAAAGGAAGGGCCAAAAGCATCCCCGCAGACCATATACCTAGAGATTTCCCAAAAAAAAGGCTCGAAGGCCGTACCCCCTGGGCGAATAAAAGCCGCAAGTTTCCGTTCTCGCGCTCTGCCGCAGCCGAGCCAAAGCCGAGTACGATGATAAACAAAGGCATTAGAATACCCAACACAAAAGCAGGGGTAAGCGCACCCAGCCGGGCAAAATCCCCCTGTTCATCGGCTGCCCGGAAAACAGGCAGATTTGAACGATGGCCCTCCAGGAAAAGTGTGTTGCCCGTAAAGGCATCCACACCCCGATCGAAATACGACAATGGATAGACCGGCTTAAATACATAGGTTCCATAGTGTGCTGCCGAATGCGGGTTTTTATCTCCCTGGCCTTCCCATTGTCCCCGCGCAACGCGCGCAGCTTCCTCGTGCTGCTGCTTCAAATTCGCATAGTAATCGAATGCACCCAAAAGGGACAAGACAAACAGTGCGCTCAGCAGGAAAGCCGCCGTACGGAAACGGCCTTCCCGGATTATGCCCCTAAACTCTTGTTTTGCGATATCCAGTATCATACGGAATTCTTTAGATGGTTTGGAGATAGAGTTCCTCGATTTCCTTGGCATGGAGCACATCCCGGCCATTATTCAAGATGCTGATGAGCTTGCCGTCTTTCATGATTCCGATGCGGTCGGCCAATTCCTTGGCCCGGAAGATATCGTGCGTCGCCATTAGGACAGCAGCGCCATCTTTGCGCAGCTCGAGCAACAAATCGCTCAATTCATTGCTGGCCTTGGGATCGAGGCCGCTCGTGGGCTCATCTAAAAACAAGGCTTTTGCCTTCTTGGCCAGTGCTATGGCAATACCCACCTTCTGCCGCATACCCTTGGAATAAGCTGAGACCCGCTTCCGGCATGCGATATGTTCAAGGCCCGCCAAGCCCAGGTATATCAACAGTTCGTCTTCACTGTAGCGGAAACCGGCCAGCCTGGAAAAGTAATCGAGGTTCTCCAGACCGCTCAGATTGGGGTACAACATCACTACCTCCGGCAGGTAGGCAAGGTATTTTTTACTTTTGACCGGGTGCTCCGTAACATCCAGCCCATGAATAGATACCCTGCCGGACGTGGGCTTCACAAAGCCCAGAAAACAGTTGATGGTGGTCGTCTTCCCTGCCCCGTTCTGCCCCAGAAGGCAGAAAATCTCCCCCGGGGCGATATCGAGCGTCAGGCTGTCGAGCGCTACCTGTTCGCCATAATGGACCGTAAGGTCTTTTGCTGAAATCATACTCGTTTAAGATTTTAATAATCAAAATATTTGGCTGTTTAGATCTTTGCAGAAAGGCTGTTCGATCCGGGAAGTGGATCTCCTCTGAAGAAGGATAGCAAAAGTCAAATCATGTATCTTCAACATAGGCCAGGCACTATCTATAGTTTCACACGAACCCCTGCAAAGCCACGTATCCCCTGTAACGAGGCATAGTTGTAGCTGGGGTCAAACCTGTAACCGAACGGGTTGCCCACCGGGTCGTCCACTTGCCGATCAAATGGATCAAATGGGCGCAGAATGGGATTTTCCGGTACGAAATCCAGGAAGTTCTTCACCCCTCCATAGATCTCAATGCCGTTTTTAAAGACCCGGGACACCTGCAGGTTGAGAATGGCATACCAGGGTGAGTATTCAGGGCGAAAATCATTAGGCACAACGGGCAGCCGTTGCGGGCCAAACCAGTTGCCCGTGAGATCGAAAACGATTTTGCTGGCGGGATGGGAATAACTGGCCGATAGAGTACCCGACCATTTGGGTGCCCGGATTTGGACTATCTTTTCCCCTGCCCCCTCCCGCCGAAATACATCCATAAAGGTCAGGCCGGTATTCAGACGTAAGGGAAGCCCGTCACTATACGCTACTTGCAAAGTAAACCCGCGGGTCACGGCACTACCATCGAGGTTGGCATAAACAATCTTCTGCGGATCCACATCGTAGTCCGGCAAGATTCGATTGAAGAAATGGGTGTAAAAAGCCGTTAGGTCGAAGTCCAAAAAGTACGCGTCAGCAGGTATTTTCAGATTGTAGTTCAGGTTGCCGCTCCAGGACCGCTCGGGTTCAAGTGCCTCAAGGATGACTACCTCCCTAGCACCGCTCAGCGCAGCATGGTCTTCCGTAAACAGGTTCACCACCCGAAAACCGCTTCCGATACTGAATCGAATACCCTGATATTCGCTAAGTTGCCGGCGAATGGCCACGCGCGGCGACCAGATTGCACCATGGTCGGGATGCCAGTCAAACCGCAGCCCCCCCAGTAGCGTACTGCGGGAGCGGATTGTCCAGGTGTCCTGTACAAAAATTCCGGGCAATAAAGTACGGTTCAAGACATCAGTGGCCGGTGTGTTGTCATCGTACCGGGTGTAGCGCAAAGCGGCACCGGCCAGCAGGTGGTGCCCCTCTATGCTTTTGTCCAGGTAGGCCTGGACAAAGCCAATGGATTGACGGGCCCTGTAATACACGTCCCCGTAATAGCTGTCCTGGTCATGCGTATTGTAAGACCCCTGCAGAAAAACCGGTACAGTCAAGGGAAGCTGCCAGGTGCCAAAAAGCTCCAGGCGCCTGGTATAAAGGCT
>CAZGOT010000259.1:0-4276 GCA_964527495.1 uncultured Haliscomenobacter sp. | reverse complement strand
GGGCATACACCTCCTCTACTGTTGATCTGGGCAGACCCTCCTGTGTGGGTTCCAGTACCAACGAAACCCCCAGGTTATTGTTGGGTTTGGCATTGGCATCGTAGCGTTTGCCGTAGTACTGTACCAGATTGAAATAGGAAAAACCGCGGATTGCTAGTGCCTCCCCTTTGACCTGGTTGCGCTCAGCAGCACTTCCTACGGATTTGTCAATGTTTGCGATAGCCAGGTTGGCATTGGCAATCAGGCGATAGAAGAGTTGATAGCAAAAAATGGACATTGTACCTACATCGCTGCGGTGGGACTGCCAGCGCTGCTCTGGGAAATGCCAGGTATTGGATGCATTTGGGAAAACCATATCTTCCGCCATGACATCATTGATAATCAAAAGGGCAGGATATCCAAAATGGCCCTGGGAACCTTGATAACGCACTACAAATGCACGGTATATGCCGTTGATTGCGGCAGCGGCATTTTTGGTTGTCGCATAAGCCGCCTCGGCAGCTACACTGCTGGTAGGGGCTGTGTTGAGATAGTCTTTTTCGCAAGAAACGAAAACCACACTCAGGATCAGCACCTTGATCAGAAAAGAGGTTTTATTGAACATATTCCGAGAAATTTAGAAGGTTAAGGATAAACCGCCAACGAAATTGCGGTAGAAAGAATAGGTATTTCCGGTAACCCCACTAAAGTCGCCGAGGCCGTCCATCCCTTTGCGCTTATTCCACAACGCCAGGTTTTCCCCATTCATAAAGACTTGAGCACCTTGGAGTTTGGCCCGCTTGAGCAGCTTTTGCGGGAAATTATAAGAAATAGAAATATTGCGCAGGTTGAGGGAAGTCCCATCAGTGAGCCAGCGGTCAGAGGCACCGTTGAAGTCCACAGAACGGCCTACATCTGCACGTGGCACGTTGGTGATATCACCTGCCTTCTGCCAGCGCTGGAGGATATCCACATGTTTGGAGGAACCATACCCAGAAGAGGCCATAAGGGAAGCATAAGCGGCATCGTAAATAAAGCCACCAATCTGATAAATAAAGAGTGCCGATACGGAGAAACCTTTGTATTCAAACGTATTAGTCAGACCGCCTGTGAAATCAGGGATTGCCGATCCATTGTAACGGAAACGCGCGTTGTTAAGGCTGTTGGTAACGGTATCTCCTGTTTCGGTAATCCTGGAATTGGCAGCAACGAAGTTTGCCGCACGGTATTCCGCGTCGCCATTGGCAGGGTTAACCCCGTACCATTCTCTCAACCAGTAGTCAAACTGCGACCTGCCAACAGCAAGTTTTTTTGTGCCGGAAATGATTTCCGGAGTTGCTTGTGGCATCCGGGTGATTTCGTTCCGGTAGGTCGTGGTGTTGAAACTTATCGTCCAGGAGAAGTCGCGGGTGCGTACGGGTACTACGTCCAACTGCAATTCCAAACCACGGTTGAACATTGCGCCAATGTTGCGCGTTTGGGAACCCGTGCCTGTAGAAAGTGGCAATGGCACAGAAAACAGAAGGTCATCCGACTCGCGGTTAAAGTATTCAAAGGTACCGGAAACCCTGTTTTTGAAAAGGCCAAACTCGAGTGCCACGTCAAACTGGTTGTTAGACTCCCAGCTCAGGGCGCGGTTGCCGAGGCTACCCTGGAGGATGCCTGCTTCGATGCCATTGTTCCAGCCAAGGTTAAAGAGTGGCTGCCAGGCATAAAAGCCGATTCCGGCATTATTACCCGTCTGGCCATAAGAAGCGCGAATCTTCAGGTTGTTGATGATGCGGGAATCTTTGAGGAAAGCCTCATTGTGTACCTGCCATGCGGCACTTCCGCCAAAGAAATTACCCCAGCGGACATCCTGATAGAAACGACTGCTACCATCGCGCCGGGCCGACAAGCTAACGAAGTAGCGGTTGTCATA
This sequence comes from uncultured Haliscomenobacter sp., assembly GCA_964527495.1. Classification (GTDB taxonomy): domain Bacteria; phylum Bacteroidota; class Bacteroidia; order Chitinophagales; family Saprospiraceae; genus JADJPL01. The sequence goes on along the minus strand of CAZGOT010000259.1, from coordinate 2,376 downwards.
GTCGTAATTAACCCGGGAGAAATACCCTTCCTGGCGATTTTCATCGGCACCCGAATCGAGGTTGGTGGTGGTAGTAAAGTTAACCAGTTCGATATTGCCTTCCAGGATAAGCTGGGAGCGGGAGCCAGTGAGGTAGTTACTGCGGAAATCATAGTTTTCGTGGCCCAGCAATACGTTGAAGGAGTGTTTGCCCAGCTGCTTTACATAGGTGAGCTGCTGGTTAATGTTCAACGTTAACTGATTTTCAAAATCAACAGTTGCACGGCCTGCCGGGGCACCATCCCCGATGATTGGGTTGCCAAAGGTGTTGTTGTTGATGTTGGTATAATCAGCACCGACATTCACTTTGAACTTGAAGTTTTTCAGAAAGGAAACTTCCGCGTTCGTCCTCCCGCTAAAGAGGTGGCGGCGGAAGAAATTCTCGTTGAGTTCGGTTTCTGCTACGGCATGGCGGCCACCATATTGTGGGCGGCTGGGTAAGCCAAGGGCAGTCAGGTTTCCGAAATCATACTGGCGGTTGCCACTGGCATCCAGGAGGTACTGTCCCGGATTGGCTGGATCATAGGCATATACCGGATAAATCGGGCCCATCCCTCTGGAGAAGAAGAAGGGGTTGACGAAAGCGGTATTGGAGCCTGCATCTGCCTGATTGGAAAGCGTGTTAGTATAGGCCAGGTTGACTCCAACGTTGAACCAATCTTTGACGCGGTTATTGTATTGAAGACGGGCATTATAGCGCTCATAATCCGAGCGGATAAGGAATCCCTTGTCTTCGAGGTAGCCAAAAGAGGCAAAATAATTGGACCGATCGTCACCACCGCTGAAATTGACGTTCAATTCGTTGCGTTGTCCCTGGCGGGTAATTGGCGTTTCCCAGTTCAGGTCCTCTTCTTTGAAAATGAGCTTTGCATTGGGGTTCAGTACCCCCGCTGTGCTTACGAGTTCGGCTGCAGGTACATTGTAGGCATTATATCCCAGCAGGGAAACGATATTTGCCGATGCATTGGCGCTTGCGGCTTCGAGCGTAAGGGGGTTGGCAACCCTGGAAACAAGGCTGTTGCGGTAGGCTTCCCACATGAAGGGGTAATACTGCGCAGCATTCAGCCGGTCGTATTCCGGAAGACCGCGCTCGGAGGAGCCACGGGTATATTTTACGTTTATCCTGCCCTGTCCTTTGGTCCCTTTTTTCGTCGTAATCATCACTACGCCGTTGGCAGCACGGGAACCATAGAGGGAGGTGGAAGCTGCATCTTTCAACACCGTGATATTTTCGATATCATCTGGGTTGAGGTTGGCAACACTGGCATCGAAAGGAATTCCGTCAACGACATACAGCGGTGAGTTAGAGCCGGAAATAGAGCCAAAGCCACGTACCCGGATAGCCGGAGTAGCCCCGGGCTGACCGCTGCCAATGGTTGCCTGGATACCAGGACCTGACCCGGCAATCGCCTGAGAAATGTTGGTAATCGGGCGCCTGGCAATCTGTTCTGCTCCAACTACTGCGGCCGAACCCGTGAATTTTTCACGGGTAGATTCTCCGAATGCCGTTACAATAACTTCGTTGAGCAGGGCAGCAGCTACTTCCAGCCTGATTTCTACGTTGGTTTGCCCGTTCAGCTTTACCTCAAGAGAGTTATAGCCGGTGTAGCTGATGGAAAGCACATCTGTTGCGGGATTGGCCTGGATTTCAAATTTCCCGTCCAGGTCCGTTGCCGCACCCACAGAGGTTCCTTTCACCAAAATGTTGACCCCGATCAGGGGCTCGCCGTCTTCTGCTGAAGTTACTACCCCGCGTACGACCGTCTGGGCCGAAATCGCTAAAGTAGTCAACAGCATCAACGCAGTGAGTGTACATTTTAAAAACTTCATGGATGTGTTGTTGATTAAAAATATGGATAAATAGATTTTTTCACCTACTAAATTGTATAGGTGTCTTCCCCGGAAAGGGGTTTTTGGGATGGTAAAAAAAAGCTGTTTGCCAGGAATTATATTTGATTCGGGTTTACCCGGTTATATTGCCCCGCTCTAAGTGTACAGAAACTAAATTGCCTGCGCACAAACCGAAAAATGTTGGTCGGGGATTTAGTCCAATTAAATGTATGGAGCGTAGCAATAGTTAAGTAAATCTTAACATTTCGCAAAAAAATGTAAAAAACCTAAATTATCCATGCAATTCTGTCACAAAATTGTCATTTTTAAATTTATTGCAGCTTCAATTGCTTTTTAGGAAAATTTGGCTGTATGAGGACTACTTTCTAGGGGGGTGTAAAAAAAAGCCCCAGCCTGTCCTTTGGCGGCTGACACCGCCAAATAATATTTTAAAGGGGTTGTGTAAAAAGTATTCCGCCGCCTTCGGCGGCGAAAGAAAATTTTGAA
>CAZGOT010000258.1:0-4282 GCA_964527495.1 uncultured Haliscomenobacter sp. | reverse complement strand
TCGGGGAGTTACAAACAGAATTGTCCTGGCTAAAAAAAAAGCTGGGGAAGTAAGTTTGCAGGAGCGTTCTACTTGGATTGATACAGGATCGGATATATCCGTTCGCCGCCAATGTGCCCTTGCAGGGGTTGCCCGCAGTAGTTGGTATTATCGGCCGTGTGGCGAAAGTGAGGAGAACCTCCTGTATATGCGCTTGATCGACGAACAATATCTGAAAACGCCGTTTTATGGTTCCCCCCGAATGTGCTGGGTACTTAAGCAAAAGGGCTATAATGTTAATAAAAAGCGGGTTAGCCGATTGATGAAGGTGATGGGCTTACAGGCCATTTATCCGAAGAAAAACTTGTCAAAAGCAGCTCCGGGGCACAAAATCTACCCCTATTTGCTACGTGGGCTAAAGATCGACTGCCCTAACCAGGTATGGTCAACAGACATTACCTACATCAGGATGCTACGGGGTTTTTTGTATTTGTGTGCGGTAATAGACTGGCACAGCCGTGCGGTCTTGTCCTGGCGTTTATCCAATACGATGGATGTTGATTTTTGTATAACGATTCGTAGCAGAGAGGGCGGGAATTTCCCCCCTCCGCTTCGAATAAGTAAATACATTTTGCTGCTTTTTACCGCTTAATTTAGCGTGGTTGCTGGTCGGAATATGGGGGGAAGCTCAGCCCTATTAAGAGAAGAATTCGTAGTGAACAGATTAAAATTAACAATGTTCGCAATGACCAAACCCAACTCAACAAAAACATAGGCATAAGCCCAAAATCTCTATTAAAAGCTATATACCACAGCGAGTATCGCTCCGGAAGTACGTCTAAGAGGGTCGCCGCCAAAGTTGGTATAGGATCCGGATTTTGAGGCTGAATCTACTCTGAATTCCGGTATCACGGTAAGATTGCCAAGGTGGATATTTCCGGAGAGGGTAAACGCAGCAATATTTTCCTTTTCCAAACCCAGGATCAGTCCATCTTTATCCTGGATCAACTCGCCGCGTAAACCTAAGGAAAATACCTTTCCAAACGCATATTTCGCGTATAAAGCTATCCCAGACCAGGATGTGGTAAGTTCATCATCAGGTCGCACCTTTTTCAAACTCGCGTTCAGGCCCAAGCCGAGCTTTTCAGTGGTCTGGAACGATGCTGTCAAATCAAACTGGTGGGAAAAAGTCTCCGGGGTTGTTTCCGAAGCATCTGCCACCCGACCTCCGATATAGTTCATATACGCCGATAATTTGTCGGAAGTGTAGGAAAATTGCCCACCCAGGTGTTTTCCACTAACCACATCAATTTTGGTATCCGTGTCATTAAATATACCGATAATAGCTCCAAAACGATCGCTAAGGGTAATATTTGCTTTGAGACCAGTATGGAAGAACGGGCCAAAAGAAAACATATAAGAGGTACTGTAGTTGAAATTGGTTTTGGAATCAATCACTTCATACCCGACATGAGTTCCAAAGTTGCCAAGGGTGAATTTCAAAAAATCTGTTGCGGCATAGCTGACGTAAAGCTGCTTGATAAAACTTAGTGCCGTCCCTGCATATCCATTGGCAGACTCGGCACGGGGTCCAAAAGCAATATCTGCAACAAAGCCAACTTTGCCTTCTTTGGCGAGGACCAGATTCGCCATGCCGAGGGAAAAGGATTTATCGTTCGGTGTAAAACTCGTCGGGAAAACTGTGTTCGTGAAGCTATTTTGATAATACGCGTCCACAAATCCAGAAATCAAAAGGCCGCTTGATGGTTCAGGTTCCAAAGTCTCTGCCTTTGGATTTTCCGGTAGGTTGGTGGCCACAGGGTTTTCTTGGGCCAGTAAAGTGGCAATAGGCAGGAAAATACAAAAAAGAGGTATCCAAACCTTGTTCGGGTAGATTCTTAACATAACAGTAGATTTTGAGTGATGGAAATAGAAAACCGTTACTCCCTTAGATTATCCAATGGAGTGATAAGTATCTGATAAATACGGAGATCCATTTCCAGGTGACTGTTATTAGCTAAAAATACCCGGAATGATTATCTTTGTGTTGCAGACAAGAAGATGGATCTCCGTTTTCTTGGTAAAGCCCCCTGTCCTGCCAGACAGGGGGCCTGTTTTTTGTTTGTTTTAGTCCATAGACAAGCTCATATTTTCAGATGACGATTCGGAATAGGCCGACATCTCATGCTCCCCGATATCCAGCCCTTTCATCTCTTCTTCTATATTTACCCGGATGCCCGTAGTAATTTTAAGGACATACATGATTGTAAGCGAAGCAATAAAGGAAAAACTTCCTATTGCAGCAACGCCTTTTAACTGCATCAGAAGCTGAGTCCAACTCGCCTTATCCCCTAATACACCAACCGCAAGGGTTCCCAGAATACCACAAACCAGGTGTACCGAAGTAGCGCCTACAGGGTCGTCAATTTTTCTTCTGTCGAAAAATACTACCGCAAAGGGCATCACCACGCCCGCAACTGTGCCAATCAATATGGCTTCGTTGGGATCCATCTGGTCCGCACCGGCAGTGATACCGACTAATCCCCCTAGAATTCCATTTATCACCATGGATAAATCATGCGATTTGAATAAGATATAAGAGGTAATAAAGGCAGCGGTCGCACCTGCAGCAGCGGCAAGGGAAGTCGTCACAAAGACCAGGGAGACCGCTGATGGATTAGCCGACAAGACCGATCCACCATTAAAACCATACCAACCAAACCAAAGCAGAAAAGCTCCTATGGTCGCAAGCGGCATGCTGTGCCCAGGAATAGGCTTTATCCCATGAGACGTATATTTACCACTACGCGGGCCGACAATTATAATTGCCGCCAACGCAGCAAATCCACCTGCGGCGTGTACCATGGTCGAACCAGCAAAATCATAAAACCCTGCTGTTTTGAGCCATCCGCCCCCCCAATTCCAAAAACCGGTCAAAGGATAGCAAAAGGCGACAAAAACTACAGAGAAAATTAAAAATGGACCCAGCTTTATCCGTTCGGCAACCGCCCCGGAGACTATGGTAGCACAAGTAGCCGCAAACATCCCCTGAAAAATAAAGTCCGTCCAATAGGTATAATTTCCTCCGGCATAATCTATGGGGTTGCCTTCTGGCAATTTTAATCCTATTCCGCTGAAACCGAAAAACCCTCCTGCATAATCTGCCCCCGGATACATGAGGTTGAAGCCAACGATGGCGTAGGTTAATAGCCCGATGGCCACAATCATCGTGTTTTTGAACAGGATGTTAACCACATTCTTTTTTTGTACAAAGCCAGCTTCCAGCGTGGCAAATCCCAGGTGCATAATGAATACCAATACCGTAGATATGAGTATCCAGAGGTTGTTGGTTATAAATATTGCTTCGTTCATGATTTTACATTTTTTTATTCAGCAGACGACGAGCGGAATACCTTTTATCTGCCTGCTGCACCTAACATTTAAAGAATATTTGGCCTTTTGACAGGAATGTATTGCTCATATCGCGTCCGAGCCCTGCTCTGAAGTCCGGATCCGGATGACTTGCTCCACGTCGAGCACTACGATTTTACCATCCCCTATTTCCCCAGTTTTTCCTGCGGAAATAATGGCATTGACGATAGGTTCTACCATTTCTGGTGCAGCCAGGATGTCTATCTGCAGACGGGCGATATAGTCTGAGTCATAAATACTCCCTCTATACACGAGCTTTTCCCGCTTTTGAAGCCCATACCCTTTTACTTCCTGCAGGGTGAAAAAATTTACCCCGATGTTTGCCAATGCGTCCCGGATTTTCTCAAATCGGGATAAGCGCACAATTGCCTCGATTTTTTTCATCTGTCCGTAGGTTAATGAATAAATACTTGTTTACCTCCCTCAGGACAAGGCAATACCCGCCAGGGCAACCTATGTTCAGTCGCCGAAATGTGGCCCGAAATACTTTGTTCTGGTGCTGGGAAGAAAATCCTGTGTTAATATGCTAAAGGTAGGCTGGCGAATTTCTACAGGCAAACCAGGTTTTTTGCCTGTTGTGATACCCAAAAGGAAAATATTATTGTATTTTGCTGAAAATCAGTAAAATACAATTAATGTTGCCGCATAGCCAATGGAGCTTTGGCTATTGTTTATACGCAATTAAAGGATTAGGAGGGATATCCCTATGCGTGCTTATTTGCTTGAAATGGTAGTGTGGAAACAGTCTTTTGCCGCCTTCGGCGGCGAAAGGCTGCTTGAAGGGACATCCTCATTTTGCTTCGCAAAACGAGGTGAAACGATGTCTCTTCAAAATAATTAGTTGGGTGAAAAGTATTCCGCCGCCTAGGGT
>CAZGOT010000257.1:0-4285 GCA_964527495.1 uncultured Haliscomenobacter sp. | reverse complement strand
TGCAGGTCCACCCGGCAAGCCGCTTTTGTTTTTAGCCCCAGAAAGATTCTCAAAACCCCAGATATTGCTTAAGGATCACCCAAACAAACAGAAATACAGCCAATGGAAACTACTTTTACCCGGCGCACCTTGATCCGGACCAAGGTCAGGAAATACCTTGCGGATATGATTACGCCTGTATCCTTGTTTTTGCGGATGCGCGATCATTTCACCCAGCCGGTATTATTGGAGAGCAATGATTTCAGCAGTGCAGAGGACTGTTTTTCCTATATCGGACTCCAGGCTATAGCCCAGATTAGTGTGCGCGAAGGAAAAATGCATACTGTGCTTCCAGATGGGCAACAGCAGGAAACGGCAGTGCAGGGTATTACGGATGTTCCGCAGGCCCTTATGGCATTTGTACGGCAGTTTGAGGTAGAACAGGATACGCCCTACCCGGTATTTAATGGGTTTTTCGGTCATGTCAGCTTTGATGCCGTACAGTTTTTCGATACCCTTAGCTTTGATCCAGGCAAGCGGAAAATGGATATCCCGGATATCCGGTTTACCCTCTACCGCTATATCCTGGCTATCAATCATTTCAAAAACGAACTTTATCTACTGGAGAATATTCCGGAGGGGGAGACACAGGGCCTGGAAAAAATAGAGGCTTTGTTGAAAAACCAAAAGGTTCCGCTCCATGAATTCCATCTGGAAGGGGAAGAAACCAGTAACCTGAGTGATGAAGCGTTCCGGGATTTGGTGCGCAAAGGACGACAGCATTGCCAGCGGGGCGATGTATTCCAGATCGTATTTTCCCGGCAGTTTGCACAAAAGTTTAAGGGGGATGAATTCAATGTGTACCGCGTCCTGCGGTCTATTAACCCCTCTCCGTATTTGTTTTACTTCGATTATGGCAACTATAAAATTTTCGGCTCCTCCCCGGAATCCCAGATGATCGTTCGAAACGGGGTTGCGCGGGTAAACCCTATCGCCGGCACTTACCGCCGGAGCGGTAATGTCGAAGCAGATGCGCTCAAAGCTCAGGAGCTTGCCCGTGATCCCAAGGAGGTCGCTGAACACATCATGCTGGTGGACCTGGCACGCAACGACCTGGGGCGGCACGCGACCAACGTGCGTGTCAAAAAGCTCAAAGAAATTCAGTTTTTTAGTCATGTGATCCACCTCGTTTCCACCGTAGAAGGAGATCTGGAGCCTGGTACCAACCCTATTCAGGTATTTGGAGATACTTTTCCTGCGGGTACCCTGTCTGGTGCTCCCAAGTACAAAGCACTGGAGTTGATAGACCAATACGAAAATCAAAACCGGGGGTTCTACGGTGGCTCTATCGGTCTGATCGGCTTTAATGGCGATGTTATCCAGGCCATAGTCATACGCTCGTTCCTGAGCAAGGATAATACCCTTTTTTACCAGGCAGGCGCGGGTATTGTGATGGCGAGTGAAGAGGAAAGCGAACTTCAGGAGGTAAACAACAAGCTGGGTGCCCTCAAGCGTGCGCTGCTGGAAGCGGAAAAGTTATAAATGGCAGACTGTACTTTCCTTGCCGCTGGAATATCTGTTAGGCTTAATACCAAGAAAAATGAAACTATTAGTCATAGACAATTACGATTCTTTTACGTATAACCTGGTGCAATATTTCCGTGAACTACTTGGGCAGCGGGTGGAGGTGGTCCGTAATGACCAGGTTACTATCGAACAGGCAGGACAGTATGATGTCCTGGTTTTTTCTCCAGGCCCCGGGCTTCCATCGGAGGCTGGCAGGATGCCGGCATTGCTGCGGCATTTTGCCCCTGTCAAAGTGATATTGGGGGTATGTCTTGGCCACCAGGCTATCGCAGAGGCATTCGGGGGCAAACTGCTGAACCTTTCAAAAGTATACCACGGGGTAGCTACTCCCATTTACCCTATTGGGGAGCAGCATATCCTTTTTGATGGCCTCCCTGAGGTTTTTGAAGCAGGCCGCTATCATAGCTGGGTAGTAGATAAAGCGCATTTGCCTGCCGACCTTATCGTGACTGCTGAAGATGGCTTAGGGGAAATTATGGCCCTGCGCCATCGTTTTTACGATACCTTTGGCGTACAGTTTCACCCTGAATCAGTTATGACGCCTCTGGGCAAACAAATGCTCGATAATTTCCTCTCCCATGCAGAGGCTAAAATCCAAAATGCAGTATGCTCATGAAATCCCTACTGAACCGACTTTACGAACACGATCTCCTTAGCCGGCAGGAAGCACGTCAGGCCTTGCTGGATATCGCTTCCGGCACCTGTAATGAAATTCAACTCGCTGCTTTCGCCACCGTGTTTAATATGCGTCCAATTACCCTTTCGGAATTACAGGGTTTTCGTGATGCGCTGCTCGAACTTTGCGTGCCGCTTGATCTGGAAGGACTGGAAACTGTAGATGTGGTAGGTACCGGAGGAGATGGAAAAAACACGTTTAATATTTCCACTGCCTCGTGTGTGGTTATCGCCGGAGCGGGTTACTCGGTAAGTAAGCACGGAAGTTATGGCGTTTCCTCTGCGGTTGGTTCGTCGGATGTGCTGATTCAACTCGGGTACGCCTTTACTAATGACCAGGATACCCTTCGTCGTCAACTGGAACGCTCTAATATGTGTTTTCTGCACGCGCCGCTTTTCCATCCAGCCCTCAAGGTGGCAGCTCCGGTGCGCAAGCAAATGGGGACAAAGACCTTTTTCAATATGCTGGGCCCGCTGGTGAACCCCGTACAACCCAGGTTTCAGATGTTTGGAACTTTCAGTATGGAACTTCTGCGGATGTATCAGTATATCATGCAACAATCAGGCCGAAGGTTTACTATCGTTTATGCGCTGGACGGATATGATGAGGTTTCGCTGACGGGTGATTTTAAAATGGTTTCCAACGACAGCGAACGCATCCTTTCCCCATCAGATATTGGCGCAAAAACCGTTGCGCAGCAAGATTTGTTTGGGGGCGATACGTCGGCAGAAGCCGCAGATATTTTCCTGGGAATCCTCCAAAATACCTGCTCCCCGGCACAAAAACAGGTGGTGGCAGTAAATGCGGGCCTGGCTATCCATACGATCAAACCCGAGCAGTCCATCCCGGATTGTATTGCAGAGGCCCTGGAAAGTATCGAAAGCGGAAAAGCGTATGCCGGTCTCCGGCGTTTGTTGGAATAGCCCTGGATAAGTTTTTCTTTTATCGCCTGTTGTGGTGATCCTTTTCAGGACCTCCGGCTGGCAAAAGTTCATGCTATGTCAAATATACTCAATGAAATAGTCGCCTGGAAACACAAAGAAGTAGCACTGGGTAAATTACAGTGTCCTACCAGCTTTTTGGAAAAGCAACCTGGTTTTCAAAGGGTGCCGGTTTCTCTGCGCAGTAGCTTACTCGATACAGATAAGTATGGTATCATTGCGGAATTCAAACGCAGATCACCATCTAAAGGAGATATCCACCAAAATGCCGATGTGCTACAGATAACCCAGGGATATGCTTCGGCAGGTGCTTCGGCGCTTTCTGTTTTGACCGACCAGCATTTCTTTGGAGGTAAAAATGCGGACCTTGAAATGGCGAGGTCAGGAAATACCTGTCCTATTCTGCGCAAAGATTTTACGATTGACCCCTATCAGGTTGTAGAGGCCAAAGCCATTGGTGTAGATGCAATTCTACTTATCGCCGCCTGTCTGGAGAAAAAACAGCTCAAGTCGCTTGCGCAACTCGCTAAATCCCTGGGGCTGGAGGTGCTGCTCGAAGTCCACGACCAGCAGGAATTGGATCATTGGAACGAGTATGTGGATGTGGTCGGCGTCAATAACCGCAACCTGAAAACATTTGAGGTCAACATCCAGACCTCCATCGAACTTCTGGAGGCCATGCCTGCCGGAGTCGTCCGGATTTCTGAAAGTGGCATCAATGACCCGGCGGTAATTGTGGAACTGCGCAACAGGGGATTCCAGGGCTTTTTGGTCGGGGAATATTTTATGGCGGATGCCCATCCAGGCGAAAAGTGCCGTGCATTCATTGATCGCGTGCGTGTCCTGGACGAACTGCTCAAAAACGCTATCGCATGAATAGATTGAAGGTGAAAGTTTGTGGGATGCGCGATGCAGGAAATATCCGTGAGGTGACACGCCTTCCGCTGGATATGATGGGGTTTATGATCGGTTGTTCAGTTTTGCAACATAAACAGGGTTGCGAAGGGACTCATTCTTCCAATGTTTTTCGCCCCCAGCCACACATGATGGGGAAAAAGAGAGGGAGGATTCGTTCTTCTCTTCTTTTTTCCTTGGTTTCTAG
>CAZGOT010000256.1:0-4324 GCA_964527495.1 uncultured Haliscomenobacter sp. | reverse complement strand
AGCGGAAGAGAAGATACAACAGCAGCAAGAAAAAGCGATACGCGTGTTGCTGGACCTCGGGATGTCGAAAATAGAAATCGCTACGAAATTGGGGCTTTCCGAGGAGGAAATGGAACGTTATTAATATGAGAGGGAGCGTGCTAAAGATCAGGTATTGTGATTATTAGCGGATATGTATTCCGCCCCATCAGAGGAGGCTTCCTCATAAGTATTCTGATACTCGCTGCGGAAGAATACTTATGAGGGAGTGCAACCGCCAAACGGCTCATAGGACAATTTCTTTTTGCACGGCCATAAGAGGTTGTGTAAAAAGGCCGGAGGCCGTCCTTTGGCTGCAGAAGGCGGCAAAAGACTTTTTACACAACCCCTTTTCACATAACCACAAATCATTTTTGCTGAATTTTTCTCTGGAAAAATTCAGCAAAAATGATTTTATTTGATTTTGCTCTGCAAAATCAAATAAAATCACAAAGACTCAAAACAACACAATCATGACGTTGGAAGAGAAAATCATGGAAGACCTTAAGGTCGCGATGCGGGAAAAAGACGAAGGTGCAAAGCGCGGTATCCGTGCGATAAAGGCAGCAATCCTGCTGGCTAAAACAGATGGTAGCGGGCAGGAAATGACGCCTGAACGCGAAATGGCTATTCTGCAGAAACTGGTGAAACAGCGCCGTGAGTCTCTGGAAATCTTTGAACGCGAAAACCGTTCAGACCTGGCACAAAAAGAACAGGAAGAAATATCGGTAATCGAAAAGTACCTTCCACAACAGCTTTCCCCCGAGGTGTTGGAAGCAGAAATACGTGCAATTATCGCCGAAACGGGAGCGGCATCCCCAAAAGACCTTGGGAAGGTGATGGGCCTCGCCTCGAAACGCCTGGCAGGCCAGGCAGAAGGGAAGGCCATCTCTGAAATCGCAAAAAGGCTGCTGGGATAATACAAGAGCAAGGTATTGCGCCTTTTGTGGATACCAATACATTTTCCATTATTCCAGACAAATAAGGTATTGCGTCTCTACGGGTATAGAAAAAGGCTATTCAAAAGGGCTTTGATCCTGACGCTTAAAGTTGTGGTCATCGCCCTGCCGTCCGTCCGGGCACAGCAGCAACTGCAGATTATCCCCGCCGAACCATTGCCGAAGGGGTTTCGCTGGCAGGCGCAGCACGAGGACTCTGCGGGGGTTGTGGGAGCGGCCTGGCAGTTGGCCGAAGCGCTGCAAGGCGCTTCTTATCTGGAGGCGTCAGTGGATAGTATCCGCAAAACCGATAGTCTCTGGAAGGCCTGGCTGCATATCGGGCCCTCCTATCATTGGGAAGGGCTGGCGCCAGGACCAGTGCCGCCCCAGGCGCTTCGCAGTGCCGGGTACCGCAAAGAGCAATGGGTGGGCAGCGCGGTAGAACGTGCCAGCCTGGACCGGCTGCTACAGCGCCTTCTGGATTATGCGGTCAATACCGGATTTCCTTTTGCACAAACAGGACTTGGGAACAAAACCTTTTCCCCGGGTCACCTGCGTGCTGAATTGACATGGGACCCTGGGCCACAGATTATGCTGGATACGTTTGTACTGTTGGGTGGGTCTCCGGTAAAAAACCAATTCCTTCGTGCTTATCTGGGCCTTCGCCCGGGTAATCTTTATCGTCAGGCGGATGTTGCGCGCCTTCGGGAGCGCTTGCGCGCCCTACCCTATCTGCAGTTGCGCAAGGATCCGGAAATACGTTTTTCCGGCAATACAGGGGAAGTGCTGCTCGACCTCGCGCCCAGAAATGCCAGTCGATTTGATTTTCTATTGGGTATCCTGCCCAATAACGTCCAGTTGAACCGCCTGCTGGTTACCGGCACCCTGGAAGCAGACCTTTGGAATCCCCTGGGCGGAGGCGAGCGGATATATGTCCGGTTTGAACAACTGCGGCCACAGACCCAACGCCTGGATCTGCAGGGGAATTATCCCTATCCGGCAGGTCTTCCCTTGGGTGTTGATATGCGTTTTCATTTCTACAAGCGCGATACCACTTTCCTGGATGCGGAAGCCGATATCGGTCTGCAAGCTCTTGTCGAGGGGAATGACTATATGAAGGTGTCCTGGATTCAGCGCAGTTCGCGCTTGTTGGGGTTCAACAGTCGTCCATTGCTGGAGAATAAAAAACTGCCGGCCAACCTGGATATACGGACGCGCTTTTTTGGGTTTGAGTTTTCACGCCAGCGCCTGGATTATCGCTTTAATCCTCGTAGTGGGTGGGCGGCACGCGCGGGTATATCAGCAGGGATCAAGCAGGTTATCCCCAATGGTCGGATACTGGATTTGGGATTGGGGGGGTTATATGACAGTATTGTACTTCGTTCAGGACAATACCGGACAGAGCTGCGGGCAGAAATTTTTCGGCCGTTGTTGCGCCGGGCGACATTCCGCTATGCTTTTCATGGCAGATGGCTTCTTTCACGGCAACCTGTCCTGCGCAATGAACAATATCGGATTGGCGGCAACCGGCTGCTGCGCGGTTTTGATGAAGAATTTTTCCAGGTGACCCATTTTGCGGTGAATACCTTCGAATACCGACTGTTATTGGGGGAAAATTCCAATCTATATGGGTTTCTGGATGCTGCCTGGGCAGAAGATAGCAGTACCGAAGGCATAAACGTATTTTATCCTTATGGATTTGGTGCGGGTATAACGTTTGAAACCCAGGCGGGCATTTTTGGTGTAAGTGTAGCTGTGGGTACCCGTTGGGGAGAACCCCTCAACCTGAACAGCCCCAAGGTACACCTGGGCTATGTCGGTTTATTTTGAGGAAGTCTGCGTGGCCGAAGGAAAATTATCAGGCAGCCTCTGGGTAACTTTTCCGGTAGCGACCCATTCTGTTCCCCGTTGTAATAAAGTAATAAACCCGATGCAGCGCAAGGCGGTCAGGTCGTGCCCCATCGTGGTGTGAAATATCCGCCCTTTGCCGTATCGGATCGTCATAGCGGAAGGTTCGTGCCTGTCAGTACCTTGCATTGCCGGATCACTGTAGGCGGTGAGGAGGATTTCTATTTCCTCTGCCGGGCCGCGCAGCAGGTCGTAGAGTTCATCACGCGTATGGAGCCATTTTTCGGGCATTCCCAGCGTTATGGGGTGCTGTGGCTTTCGGACCTGAACCACAAACTCGTGCCGGGGGCCATGGTGTCCGCCTGGTCCAGGCTGCATATCCCGGATGGTTTCCCCCTGCGCATTCATGTAGAGGTAGGGTCCATGTTTTTCTGTCCTTCCGTTCCAACCTCCGATTCCGGTCATCTGGTTATAGGCTTTCCAATCCGGGAAAGCATTATCTGCCGCATGTACGACAACAAAGCCACCGCCCTGGCGCACAAAATGCTCGAAAGCTTGTTGGGTAGCTTCTGGCCAGGGCTCGCCGTTATAATTGGATACAATGACATCATATTTTGAAAAATCTGGTATAAAGCTATCCATACCCTGCCCAGCTTCTGGCGTACGGGCAATATCTACCTTGAAGAGGCCGGTAGATTCCAGTTCCCCTTGCATCCATGCACTGCCTGCTTTCCAGGTATCGTGGTTGTTTTGGCCGTCTATAAGCAATACTTGTAGCTGTTTTTTGATGCTGCGGACAGCCTGCTGTTGCCCAGATGCCTTGATAGGAAGCAGTATGTAGCAACACAAAAAGACGAGGAGCGGTAGGTTTTTTATCATAATGGTATGATTAGCGGTTTTGTGAAAAGACCTCCGCCGCCTTCGGCGGAGAAAGAATATTTTGAAGAGGCCGTCGGAAAAGTCCTTTGGCGGCTTGCGCCGCCAATAATTATTTTGAATGGACATCGTTTTAACTCATTTTGCGAAGCAAAATGAGTTAAAACGATGTCCATTCAAAATTTCCTGCCACAATAATGCTTATGGCGCAGCCATAAGCATTATTGTTTTCACAATATTGCAAAAAAAGCAATTTTTTCCATTACTTTACCTGCACGCTCCAATAAAAACCAGGAGCAAAAACATATGGCCATTTCCTATAAACGTGAGAAACCATCTGGCATCTATGATGCAGTGATTATTGGCTCTGGTATGAGTGGTATAGCACTGGCGGCTATTTTAGCCAAAAGCGGGAAGCGCTGTCTGGTATTGGAGCGGCACTATACCCCGGGTGGGTTTACACACGTGTTCCGGCGGAGGGATTATGCATGGGATGTTGGGGTGCATTATATAGGAGAAGTACACCGGCAGCACTCTACCATGCGGCGCATGTTTGATTACATCAGTAATGGGGCGTTGGAATGGGCAGATATGGGAGAGGTGTATGACCGCCTGTATTTTGGTGCGCAGCATTATGACCTGGT
>CAZGOT010000255.1:1217-4334 GCA_964527495.1 uncultured Haliscomenobacter sp. | reverse complement strand
TAATACTCTACAAACCGCAAAAGCCCGTACAAAACGGGCTTTAAAAATCATTTGACATGGACAGAAGGAAATTTTTCAAAGAGATGCAGAAGCCGGTCCTGATGACCTGCGCCATTTGCCTGGGGGCATGCACAAAAGAAACGGTTACCCCTGACACAGGAGGGGGCAGTGCCAAAGCGCGTTTGACTGTTGATTTGAGTACCCAGATTTTGACGGTCGGGTCATTCGTGACAGGTACGAACGTAATCCTGGTGCGGCTGGCCGCGGGGAATGTCCCTGCTTCCTTTGTCGCGTTGCAGCGCGAATGCACCCATCAGGGGACGAATGTGAACTGGAATGCAGGTGCCAACGAATTTATCTGTCCCAATCATGGTGCGCGATTTAATACGAGTGGGGCGAATATAGGGGGACAGCCGACCGCGGCTCTGCCGAAATACAGCATTTCCATTTCAGGTACCACGCTTACGGTTAGTTAAAAATTCCTTATAGGAACCAGTAAGTCGTATATTTGTGTAAACATAAGTAATGGTTTTTGGATCAAAATCCAGGCTTCTGCTCCTGTGGTGCTTAGCCGTAGCGGTGTCATCTGCCTGCCGGCGGGGTGAGGAAAGTGCCAAAACGCTGCAAAAGGGTCTAACTGTGGCAGCTGCCTCTAACGTGCAGTATGCCATGGAGGAGTTGATCCACGAATTTGAAGCAGAGACAAATATTGAAGTCCAAACGGTGGTTTCTTCTTCCGGAAAATTGTCGGCGCAGATTAGCCAGGGGGCTCCCTATGATGTGTTTGTCTCGGCAGATGAAAAATATCCGGCTGAAATAGCGCGCAGCGGACTTGCAGCAGGGCCTCCGGAGGTATATGCGTATGGACATCTGGTACTTTGGACCGTACGGCAGGACATTGACCTGTCCCCAGGGTTATCCGTATTGAATGCGCGCGCGATCAGCAAAATTGCGGTCGCCAATCCGGATTTGGCCCCCTATGGCGAGCAAAGTATGCGCGTGCTCAGGCATCTCGGCCTTGAGGACCGCCTGCGGACAAAATTGGTTTTCGGAGAAAATATTTCCCAGACCAGTCAGTATATTATGTCGGGGGCCTGTGACGTGGGTTTTACGGCAAAATCCGTGGTGCTTGCCTCCCAACTGGCAGGAAAAGGCCGATGGATGGAGGTTCCGGGTGAAAGCTATTCGCCAATTGCACAAGCGGCAGTGCGCACCCGCTCCGGTGCGGCCCGCAGACCAGAAGAAAGCAAGAAGTTTTTCGCATTCCTCTTTTCCAGAAAGGCCAGGGAAATACTTAGGGAATACGGGTACGGGGTGCCCGGGGATAAATAACAAGGGGCTTATGGAAAGCTTGTTCTGGGAAACGATGTGGCTTACCTTGCTGCTCGCTGCGACAACTACAGCCTGCCTGATGTTGATAGGTATTCCCCTGGCTTATTTCCTTGCCTATACCCGGTGGAAGGCGAAGCCCGTTCTGGAAACCCTGGTCAGCATGCCATTGGTTTTGCCACCAACTGTTATCGGGTTTTATATGCTGCTGGCTTTTAGTCCGGAGGGTCCGGTAGGCGCTTTTTTACTGGAGCAGTTCAACATTCGGCTCGTTTTTACCTTTGGTGGACTAGTGCTGGGGTCTATTCTGTACAGCCTGCCATTTATGGTGCAACCTATCCAATCGGGGTTCGAGCATTTGCCGTCCAACCTTGCCGAGGCGAGTTACAACCTGGGGAAATCCCGCAGGGAAACGTTGATGCGGGTCCTCCTTCCCAATATTAAGCCAGCATTGCTAAGCGGATGTGTGTTGTCTTTTGCCCATACGATAGGGGAATTTGGGGTGGTACTGATGATTGGAGGAAATATTCCTGGCGTGACAAGAGTGGCATCTATTGCCATTTATGATGAGGTGGAAGCTTTGCGTTATGATAATGCACTGGATTATGCCCTCACCCTGGTAGGATTTACTTTCTGTATTCTGTTGATCGTGTATGTACAAAACCGCCGACAGCATAAACGCGCAGGACTATGATGGATATTTTTCTGCATCATCCGTTGCATACGGCAAATGGAAAGGGCCACCTGGAAGTTGCACTGCAAGTAGGTGAAGGCGAACTGCTGGCTATTACCGGTCCATCTGGAAGTGGCAAGACTACCCTGTTGCGCATACTGGCAGGTTTGATACACCCGCGGGAGGGGAAGATAATACACAGGGAACAGGTTTGGTTGGATACCCAGCGCGGCATACGCAGGAGACCTCAGGAGCGGGAGGCCGGAATGGTATTTCAGGATTATGCCCTTTTTCCGAATATGACGGTTCGGGAAAACCTGGCATTTGCCCTACCTAAAGGAGGGGATAGCTCCATAATCGAAGCCCTTTCGGATATATGTGCACTTGGGGAATTACTTTGGCGTTTTCCTAATCAACTCAGTGGTGGCCAGCAGCAGCGGGTCGCGTTGGCGCGTGCCCTCGTGCGCAGACCTTCCCTTTTGCTTTTGGACGAGCCCCTCTCCGCACTTGACCCTTCTTTGAGGTCCCGATTGCAGGATTATGTCCTGGAAGTACGCCGTAAGTTCGGTCTGACAATCCTGCTGGTGAGCCATGATTACGAGGAAATCCGGAAAATGGCAGACCGTATGATCCGTATGGATGTAGGGAAGGTGGTCGAATCAGGCACCCCGGTCGCGTTATTGGGGCCAGAGCCCCACTGGCAAAAGGTGGTTTTCCTGGGATGGGAAAGGGAAGGGGAAGCGCGGTTAAGCCTCCAGGGGCATATCTTTTCGATGCCCATTTCCCTGGAAGAAAGCAGGTTCTGGCAAGAAGGCCAGGAGGTACAAATAGGGATAAAAGGCTAAGGGTGCCTGCTAGCTGGAGCTAAATACTATCGTAGGAGGAAATATAAAAGGCCTTTTCCTTAATCCGCGTGGATTCTTCTTCAGAATATCCAGTAAACGTAGCGACAAAAGCAGCGTTGGCTTTTTGAACGAACTGGTTGAGCAAACCGGGGCTGCCCTGGAGTAGGGCAGGGTAGAGGGGGTCGCGTTCATCCATCCAAAACATGGCCGTATGATAGCCAAAATGGTGTAATAAACTCTCCAGGAACTTCGGTAGCAGGGACTCTGCAC
>CAZGOT010000255.1:0-1207 GCA_964527495.1 uncultured Haliscomenobacter sp. | reverse complement strand
CGCAACGCATCAGGACGAATTATCCGGTTGATGAGGGGAACGTAGGGCATCCAGGGCAAGAGCGCTCCTGCTATACCGGGAAGACTATGAATTGCCCAGTGGGCGAGATGTACCTGTGCGCCTAACAATATTTGCCCGTTCCGCTCGTGCACGAAATAACCCGGAGGCATGTGCACATTGTCCTGAGTCCAGAAGGCATAATGGTTTTTTTGCTCATCCAGTTCGGGACGAAAAGCCTCCCACCCGGCATCATCCAGCATACGCACGCCCAGGACAGGCTTTGGGAAAAAGCGGCTGAACCCAACGGTCTTGATGGTGGCTATGGGTTCCAGGCCAATCCGCGCCACTACTTTTTGTACTGCGGGGTTCCGCGCTTCAATTGTGCCATAGAAACACGCCTTTGCCTCTTGTTCTCGGACATAATCCACCACGATTTTGGCCAGGTTTTTTACAATACCTGCTCCTTTGATCTCCGGGGCGGCACAAAAATAGCGGATATAATACGCATCGCTTCCCTCTGGGACCAGAGGCAGTTTGCGGTGTACAAAAACGGTAAAAGCCCTGAGCGCACCATTTTCGCGCACAGTGAAAATCTTTGGAGATTGTATGTGCAGGAAATGCTCCCGGTCGCCAAAGTGTTGGTAAACGGTTTTGCCTGTGCCCCAGGTTGTTTTTTCGAGCAGGAGGAACATTTCCTCCGTAGGCTCAGACTCGACTGTAACGTAGTAAGGTGCTTCCGTATATATGACCTGCATTTTCCTTCCAGGTGGTTTTTTCCGGGCTTTCGGGACCTGGTTCGCACAATTTACGCTAATGGTTTATGTTTTTCAAAGTTTTTACGTCTTGCTACGAAATTTTTCGTAAAAATTTGCACTACGAAAAATTTCGTATATATTTGCTACGAATTAATTCGTAATACGCGTAGCAGAACAATTACTATTACCATGGAAACACCAAAAACACCTGCTCCCACCGAGTCAGAGCTGGAAATACTCCAGGTCCTTTGGCAAATGGGACCGAGTACTGTACGGCAGGTCAATGACATCCTGAACGAAAAACGGGATATTGGCTACACCACTACATTGAAATTGCTGCAGATCATGGCAGAAAAGCGCCTGGTGGTGCGGGATACTTCCGATCGCGTACACGTATATGCAGCAGCGGTTGAAGAGGCTTTGACCCAACAGCACCTGCTCAAGCGCTTTGT
>CAZGOT010000254.1:0-4344 GCA_964527495.1 uncultured Haliscomenobacter sp. | reverse complement strand
GACCCAGCACCGCCGCAATTTCGCTACTACCTATCGTCTCATTCCGCATTGCCTTTCTCGTTTTCCGGTATTACCTCCCACTCTACCGCATCAACGTCCAGCCCGCTACCATCCTGGGAAATCGCCCCGCTTTCGGGAATGAAGCCTTCGTCTATTGCCATTGCCTTTGCTGCCTCGTCGGATAATGGCATATACTTGGAAAGCCGCTTAATCGCTTTAGCCTTTGCCATCTCTTCGTAATCCGTTGCCCATGGCCCTGACGGTGCGCCCCTTTGACTTGCATTCCTGGTGCGCAATCCTTCTACCTCGTCGCGAGAAAGCACGGTAAAGTTAAACCCACCATCGGTATAGTGTGCCACCGCATAAACGTGCGTCATCTTTCCGCCTTTGCCGGGCACGTGCTTTAATTTTGGCTCCAGCCCTAACTCGTATTCGAAAACATCCCCCTCGTGTACGCAGTGGGCATATAGGGTTTTTACTTTACCGGACCTGCGGGCAAGTTCTATCCAGCCCCGGTATCCGATTTGAAATTGCACGTGCCCCCCGTACGGGACAAAATAACATTGCCCCAGTCCCGCAACCGGACGAAATCCAAGTATTGCTGCCTCCATCACTGCTCCAAGCACACTGGCAGCCGAACACTCGGCAATCTTCGGATTTTTGGCCACCAAGTTGGCTGCCATCTGAATTACCCTCTTTGGGTTAACGCCCGCCGGGACTGCCAGGGAAATTTGAGCTTCCATGGAGTTCAGTACCGTACTTAGTTCGGTGTGTTTCAACCCTGCGAGGGTTCCCTTCTTTGTCGTGCGCTGCATAATAGAGCGCACATCGTCGGCCTTAATCGCTTCACCTTTCATTTGGAAAAAATTTAATTGTTAGGAAAAATTACACTCACATCGCCACCGGGATACTTTTGTCCGGTGATTTTTTGGTAAATGGCTTTTGCAATAGCATGAGGGTTGGCGTTGATAATCCACACCATCGAATAGCCGCCAGGCGTGCAATAACATTCAATGCCCTCGGCATCACAATACTTTACCATCTCCACGCCATCTATTTCTGTTTTCGTAAACACTACCCCACCGCCAAAATACTCAAAAAACGCCTCATCATTGCAGGAAAACGAGATATATCCCAACCCGCCCGCAACATTGTAAATCGTAATCGTAAAAGCATACGAGTCCGACCCTGTTTGCGTAATCTGAATCGTCGTTGTCATAAATTTTTATTTTTAGTGTGTTGCAAATGTAATACGCTTATTTTATATTTGCAAAATAATTTTCTAAAACAGTTTTAAAATTTTTGAAGATGAATCAGAACAACAACAATTTTCAAAACAGGTCTTTCCAGGAGCTCATGGAGGCCATCACGCAGAATATGCCGAGCCTTACCTTCTTCGGCATTATTTTGACCTACGGGATTACGGCGGCCTTGAACGTCCATTTCTTGCCGTTGCCCGCCCTTTACAGCATCCCCGCCGCCCTGGCCATCCAGTTTGGCCGCTTTGCGGTGGTGTTTACCGATTTCCTCAACCCAACGGGCAAGCGGTCGCCCTGGCCTCCTATCATTGCCACCTTTGCCACCGTCATAGCCCTGGTGGAGTTTGCATACAGCGTCCAAGATATGCAGCTGCAAGCCACATGGACCGATGCACGCTACTGGTCCGTTTACTTGTTCGGTAGTATGCTTATCGTATTCGGCTACATCCTGGAGCTTAACTTTATTAGCAAAGGTGCAGAGGGTTACGGCATGGTAACGCGCAAAGTAATGCCCGGCGGTAACGTCGAGAACGTAACGCAGCGCGCCCGCAACGTTGCGGCAGAGTTTGCGGAGACCGTTGCGCCTAAGCAGCGGCCTATCATTGCAGGGTTTCAGCATAACGAAAAGCCGAGCGAAACCGAGCAAAACCACGTTTCAACTGCGTTGCCGGAGGATATTGTAAGGGATGCTATCCGTGCGCAACAGGCTAAGTTGCGCGCGTACCGTCACAAGGCGGTGAACGGCATTGGCAACCCGGTAACGGTGAGCAATGGCATTGCTCGTGCCGAGGCCGAGCTTGCGCGGTTGCGCGGGATGCTGTAACGTTACGATGTTGCCGACATGGATGTCGGGAAGATGGCATCACATCCAAAATTCCGCAAAAAATAAACATTATATGGTAGTCATGCTCACCAGTTAAACATTACCTTCGCAAACAACAGTTCCCGCCGCGCTTCCCGTCAGGCCAGCGTACCAGGGCGGGACATAAAAAGAAAGCCCCCGGCCAAAACCGGGGGCTTACTAATTTATCACCATCCAAAAAACCAATCCTACTTTTTCAGCGCATCAAAAAGCAGCTCCACCGCTTTGACCACAAAGCCCTGCAAATCTTCGCTTGCCTTTCCCTTCGCCAACAGGGGCACAATCACCGCGCTTTTTACCAGTGCCTCCAGCTCCTCGGACGTGGCCACCGCGCCAAAGTATGCCTTTACCTGCGCCTTGTTGTCTGGAGCCTGATCGCTGTAAATGCGTAGCACGGTAACGACCTGAGCAAACAAAAATACCAGCAAATCCTTTTCGGCCTGATTGTCGGCCGTGGCGATCACCTTTGCCCCGAGCTGCTCGATGTACGCCGCTAAGTCCTTGTTGATCCACGCCAGGACCGCGCCGCGCACTTGGTCGGCGTTGGCCGCGTTGTCGTCGTTTAGCACCTCCAGCAGTTGCCGGGTAATAGGGAAGACTAAGTTAATGCCATCTTCCACGGTCTGGTTTTCTATTCGCTTTTCAATCTGGTTCTCCGCGAAGTTTAGCCCAACCTCCGCAACTTTTTTCACCAGGTCGGAGACTGGCTTTACTTTGTTTTTGCTCATAGAAAAAGTTTTTTATAAAATATTTTGCAAAAGACTTGACAAATGTAATATTTAATATTATCTTTGTTATATCAATTAACCACTAATACACAAAATCATGGAAAACTTAACAGAAACAATTGAAGTAGCAAAAGAAATTATGATTAGAAATAATATGCCTTTCGTCACAATTTGGGCGTATGGCAAACGAAAAAAATCTTTTGCTTTCAATTTTGAAAGCAAGCCAGTTGGTTACACCGTAGAAGAATACGGCGTAAAAAGAACAGTTCTCCAAGTCATCAGCAATATTTAACTACAACAGCCCGGCACTTTAGCCGGGCTTTTTCATTTTACAGCTTTTTGTTTTTACCTAAATACCATATCAACGCTCCCACCGCCACCAGCACCAGGAACACAAAAGCCAGTGCGAAGTCATACGCGCTCATTTTTTCCCGGTTTTGCGGCGTATGAAATCGGTAATAAAGCCTGGATTGGCCTCCAGCTCATCCGCTACCTTAAACACGATCTCGCTAATTTCCTTTACCAGCATCCCAATAAGAAAGCCCAATGCCGCATAAGTAGAGGGGGAGTCCGCAAAACCAAACCAATGCACCAGGAATGGGCCAATCGCCACCGAAGCACCAACCCCCAGGATAATCGCCGCGAAGGCCTCCCATACCTTTAGTTTCCTGTGCCGGGCATAGATCAACGCGCCCATGAATGCCCCGAAAGCCAGGAACGGCGCATTGGCTCCAAGTCCGTCTAAAAATTTCTTTATCTCGCTCATCGTCCTGTTACTTTTGCTTCGTACCATTTTCTTACCTCCGCCCAAACGTCCGGCGACGTCTGTGCATATTTCCAAAGCGCCGGGAATGGTCTGCCTGGATCGTCGTCCACATGCAGGGTATTCGCCATTATTCCAAAACGCCTAAATCCGGCATCCCAGAAGGCATCCAACAACTTTATCCAGTCTCCGTATCCCTTAATCCCAGAAGTAGGGTAGAGGTCCAGCGCATAGCCGCTCTCGTGCGCGCTGTTTTCCACCGCGCCCGGATGCTTTGCCTTAATGCGCTTTGCATCTGCCTTTGTCCGGAATGCGTGCGCAATGGTCAAAGGCGCCCCGTACACCTCCCGCGCTGCCTGCAACTTTATCAACGTGCCCACGCGCATCAGGCGCCCGGTTCCTTGTGCCGTCTTGCTATCGAATTCCGATAGCTTAAAATCTTTAATCGCTATCATGCCATTTTCATTATCCGTCGTTTGTTCTATCGCTTATTTTTAGCAGTGCCAGCAACAGCGCATCCATTTGCCCCCTTTCCTGCTTTATCCGCTCCTTCAGCACCCGCATAGTCTCCTCTGTGCTTTCCAGTGCGCTTTCCAGCTTTGTCACCCGCTCTTGCACCTCGTCTATGCTGGTGCGTAAGGCCTCGACAGGGGAGGGGTCTTTAGGCCAAATTAGGCTCCCTTTATCCATTACCTTACCTCCGCTGGTCTCCATGGTGTCCAGTTCACCGCC
>CAZGOT010000253.1:0-4349 GCA_964527495.1 uncultured Haliscomenobacter sp. | reverse complement strand
TGAACGACGTTTTGCCTCATTTTGCGAAGCAAAATGAGGCAAAACGTCGTTCATTCAAAATAACCTTTGGCGGCATTAGCCGCCAAATGACGGCCTCTGGCCTTTTTACATAACCTCTTATTTTTTTTAAACGCCGATTTTGTTGATTTTTCGAAGCAAAATCAACAAAATCGGCGTTTAAAAAAGACATTCTTTGGCGGCGTCAGCCGCCAAAGGACTTTTCAGATAGCCTCATACTTTTCGGGCATAATCCTGATATATAAAACAGAGGGGCATAGCCCCCACTGTTTACTGGACGCGGCGCACCCAGATTTCGTGCAGAGGCTCACCGGCGGAGCTTTTGCCGGTATGATGCCATTCTCCGCTGCTGGCATCGAAAGAAAAATCCAGTTGCATTCCAACCCGCTTATTGTCGCGGGAAAAAAATTCTAATTTTTCGGAATATTTTCCTTCTGTAGCAGAATAGGAGCCACCGCCGGTACCGAGGAACTGGCGGGTTTCCGTATTGTAGGCTATCCATTGGAATCGGGTGCCAGTAAGGATTTTCATGGTTTTTCGAGGTACATTGACCTCTCTTCGGGTTGTTTCCCCATCCCGGACGCGCCCGCCCATAAGCCAGACGCCGGAGAGTTCTGTCTGACGGGCATCTTCCAGGGATTGCCAGCCTTCTTTTTTAACACCTTCCCGGTACAGGGTGAGACCATTTTCCTGAGAAGACCAGGCCCATTCTTCGGAGAGGCCAACTTTGGTTGTGTCGGAGGAATTAAACTCGAATTTCAGGATGAGTTGGTCATTTTCCATGGAAAAAATACCGCCGCGGGTTTCGATAAAGGCACCGGTTTTTTCGGCAAAGGCAGTCCAGGAAAAATAATCTCCGCTGAAAAGGATTACCTCTTTTACAGGATCGCCATTTGGTCCGGGTGCCGTTCGGGTCCAGGCACCCTGCAGATTGCCTTTCGCAAAGGCATTTGTGCTAAGCGCGGCCAGGAGGCCGAAAGCAAGGAGGGAGGTTTTGAAATGCATAAGCGTTTATTTTTGGAGATAACAAATATCACTGCTTTTTTGATTAAATTGGTAGGGTAGAGACAAAAGGCCGTACCAGGGGCGGTGCAATTGCTTTTTATACTTCGCACGGATATTTTATCCGACCCGTCTTGAAAATCCGCACAAAACCTATCGGTGGAAGGTATGCACACCCTTTTAGAGGTTCAGCCAATACGTGACTTTGAATACCAGTGCCCGGTTTTTTACAGTGGGGGAGGAAAAGAACTGGTCGCTGAAATAGTTATCGGTATAGACCAGGAATATATCAGAAACGGGGCGAAAGCGCCACTGTATCCGGGTGTTGATATTGACGTTGTTGGCTTGGGTATTGTATTGGAGAAAGGTGCTGAAAAACAAGTTTCGGGAGAGCGAAAGTTCGGCACGGGGTCCAATGAGCCAGAAAGCGCTGCTGTTGTAAGGCGAGGGGAGGCGGATATCGTTGAAATTGGCATTAATGGCCAACAGACCATAAGGCTGCCAGCGAAAATTGAGGCCAAAACTTGCCTGAAGGATGTTTCCATTGAAATATTCCCCTCCAGCCACGCGCAGGTCGTAAAACAAGGATTTTCGGAAGTCGGATTGATACGTCATTCCAATAGAAGTAAACCCAAAGCGGGAGCCCTGTGGCAAGGGCCTTCCACCGGAGTTGGTGGGGTCGAATGGAAAGAAAAGATAGATAAAATCGTGCTGCAGGTTGAGCCGGAATTCACGCTGTCCGGCAAGCTGTATAAACAAGAAAGGCTGGTGGTTGCGGTCGGCAATCCGGAAGTCAGGTTGGGTATTGTAGAAGATTCCATTTTCGATACCCAGCCCCCAGGATTGGAGCTGGCCCCCAAAAACGGGTTTGCGTGGAAAAATAGAATGCCGGATATTGCTATAGAGCGAATAAAAACCCCGACGCGGCACAAAACCCACATCGGCGCGATAGTTATCGCCGACATACTGTTGCGCAAACATGGCAAACCAGCGAAGGGTGTTATAGCCGACATAGAGGGCAGCGGAGTTAGCACCCTTATTGTCGCCAGGTGAAAAAGAGCGGTGGTAGTAGGCCTCAGACTCCCATTTGTTGTCTTTGGAATTGTAGTTGAATTCCAGCCCTGCTACGCGGTTGAAATTGGATTTATTGTGCGAAAAGCCTCCGCGGGGATTTTCTATGAAATTTTCCTTATTGACAAAGACAGCGCCGAGTACTGAGCGGTCAAAGACTTTGCGCTGCAGTACGCCGACGGTGTAATTGGCAGGCTTGATGCCGATGTCCCGTTGTTGTCCGGTTTGCATATTCAACAAGCCAAGCCTCCAGTTTTTATCGAGTTTTCCACTTAGGCGTAAGCCTGCCACAATAGGCACATTAAGGTTCCTGCGCACCTCTACCTGCTGCCCGTCGGTGGTGGTTTTCCGGACTAGTCCGTTTGCGATACCGATACGGCGGCTGAAAAAGGGACGGGTATCTGGGAATCCGAAGCGGCTGAAGAGGTCTTCATTTTCGAGAAAAAACTGTCTGCGTTCGGGAAAAAAAAGTTCAAACCGGCTGAGGTTGGTAATCTGCCGGTCCACTTCAACCTGAGAAAAATCGGGGTTGAAGGTGAGGTCGAGGTTAAGGGAGGGGGTTACGGCAATTTTGGCATCACCGCCCAGTTGGTAAGCCGACTCTCCTGGCAGCCTGAGCTCGTAGTCCCGCTCCGTACGCGCGGTAAGATAAGGGATGAGGGAAAGGTTGAGGCCAGGTTGGGGGGGCTGGTCGTCCCAAATCAGCAGACCGGTGAAAGCCAGGTTCGAGGGGTCAAATTGTCGTGGCACTTTGGACCAGGCGGAGATTTCATTGGCTTTAAGTGCATGGCGCAGGAAATTGATGCGCCAGATATTTTGACCCTCCTGTAGCTTGTACCGAAGGGTTTTGAAAGGAATGGCCATTTCTACTTCCCAGTACTGGTGGTGGTTGCTGACCTGAGAGTACCACTTGTTGTCCCAATCGGTAGAAATATTGCTTCCATTATCAATTAACCCTTCGCCCTGGACGTTAAAGGGGGAGATTTCAAAGAAAAAGCCGTTGAGTTTATCCTGGAATGGATCGAGGACCACAAAAAAGCCATCGCTTGACTCTCCGTCAAAATCCCTTTTGAGGGAAGAAATCAGGTAATCCTCGCGTTGCTGATATACCCTGGCACCTATATAGAGGAAGGTGTGGTCGAAAGTCATGCGGACTTCGGTCTTTGCCAGTGCGCGGGAGGTATCAAAAGGAAAAATCTGGGCAAAGTTTTCGGCCACTTGTGCCTGCTGCCAGGCGGGCTCATCCAGATGGCCGTCTAGTCGTACAGGATCCCCTGTTTTGCGGATATGGAGCGACAAGGGATCCTCCTGGGCAGTTAGAACGGTAAAAATAGCCACTGCGAAAAGCGCGGTTGACAGGTTTTTTTTGACCATAACGGCAAAAATTACGGTTAAGCGTGTGTTCGGTGTTCAGGTTGAATTGAGGTATAAAACCGGGCGCAAAGGTAGGGATTTATTGTGGGTAAAAAGGGAAGCATCCTGGTTGCTTTTGCTGTATATTTGGCGAAAAATTTCTATATTTATTCTCAATTTTCTCACCCAAAGGTTGTAGATATGGCACACAAGAAGACCTGGCAGGAGAAACTTCATAGCTCCAAGCCTCCCCAAACAAAGCAGATAGATGTGGCGTTCGCCGATATCCCGGCAGGGGGGATGATGTTCATTGCAACTCCGGAGATTGTAGATGCCTATATCCGGACGATACCGGAGGGGAAAGCAGTTTCTATCAAGACTATGCGAAAAGATCTGGCCCTGGAGCACGGGGCAGAATATACCTGTCCACTTACGACGGGTATTTTTCTTCGGATCGTCGCTGAAGCTGCGTATGAAAAATACCAGCAGACCCAAACCCTGGAGGGGATAACCCCGTTCTGGCGGGTAATAGAACCAAACTCCTCCCTTGCTAAAAAGCTGACTTTTGGTCAGGATTTCTTAATTTCCTTACGTCAACGGGAACATATAGCTTAGCCCATGGATGCTACCCTGGATTACTTCGAAAAAAATCGGCTATCGTGGAATAACCGGGTGGAAGCCCATATAAAATCTGATTTTTATGATGTGGAAGGGTTTCTAAAAGGCAATTCCTCTTTGAAATCCATCGAACTTAGTCTTTTGGGGGATATTTCCGGAAAGAAGATATTGCATCTGCAGTGCCACTTCGGCCAGGATAGTATTTCCCTGGCCAGAATGGGCGCGCAGGTAACCGGCGTGGATCTTTCCGACGCCTCCATCGCTGCGGCAGAATCGCTGGCTGCAGC
>CAZGOT010000252.1:1674-4353 GCA_964527495.1 uncultured Haliscomenobacter sp. | reverse complement strand
GCGCAACCTTGCCAAGGTTGAGGTCGCGGGTTCGAGCCTCGTCATCCGCTCAAAAAGCCTTCTTCGGAAGGCTTTTTTCGTTATATGCCTGTCCTTATTGCCGCCTAAAATAGTTGCCTGTCAAAATGGCATTATTGGCATTAATATCCTATCTTTGCACCTTTATAGAATTAACCCTTCTGGACTGAACATCACTTCAGGAGCGGTTTCTAACAAGTTTTTCAGTACATGCAGTTATATGATGATAATCCGACTCTGACGACAGGTGTCGGCCACCCAACGATAGATGAGGGCATGCAGGGAGCTGTTTTTTTCAAAGATGCTGTAATGCCAATGAATGACCCTGAACGATCCAGGAAATTCTATATTGAGAGCTATGGCTGTCAAATGAATTTTTCTGATAGTGAAATTGTGGCCTCCGTCCTTTCCGAAGTCAGCTATCTCCCGACAAGAGACCTTGCAGAAGCGGATTTGATCCTGATTAATACCTGTTCTATCCGCGAAAAAGCAGAGGAGACAGTAAGAAAAAGGCTTAAAGCTTTCCACGCCATCAAACAGGAGCGCCCGGGTACGATGATTGGGGTATTAGGCTGTATGGCAGAACGGTTGAAATCCCGTTTTCTGGAAGAGGAGAAGCTCGTTGACCTCGTAGTGGGCCCTGATGCTTATCGCGACCTGCCCACCTTACTCGAAGTTGCAGAAGCCGGAGAAAAGGGCGTTAATGTGTTTTTGTCCAGGGAAGAAACGTATGCGGATATCAGCCCGCTTCGACTGGGATCCAACGGGGTTAGTGCGTTCATCTCGATTATGCGGGGCTGCGACAACATGTGTTCCTTCTGTGTTGTCCCATTTACCCGTGGGCGTGAGCGCAGCCGGGATGCCTTTAGTATCGTTGCCGAGGCACGTGCACTTTTCCAACAGGGCTTCCGCGAAGTTACCCTTCTGGGACAAAATGTAGATTCTTATAAATGGGAAAATCCGGAAGAGGGTAAAATAGTGCATTTTGCCCAGTTGCTGGCTATGGTCGCTGCCATAGACCCTTTGTTGAGGATCCGATTTTCTACATCTCACCCCAAAGATATCACCGATGAGGTGCTCCATACTATCGCAGCCTGGCCCAATATTTGCAAATACATCCATTTGCCCGTACAATCAGGCAACAGCAGGATTCTCCGGCTGATGAACAGGACCTATGACCGGGAATGGTATATGGAGCGAATCCAGGCAATCCGGCGGATCGTTCCGGATTGTGCAGTGTCATCGGATATCATAGCAGGTTTTTGTAGTGAATCCGAAGCGGAACATGAGGATACCCTCAGCATGATTCAATTCGCCGGATACAGCATGTCCTATATGTTCGCCTATTCCGAGCGTCCGGGGACACTGGCTGCGCGTAAGTACCCGGATGATGTGCCGGAAGAGGTTAAAAAACGCCGGCTCCAGGAGATTATCCGACTCCAGACCCAGGTTTCTTTTCAGCACAACCAACAAGATATCGGCAAAACGTTTGAAGTGCTGATCGAAGGCAATTCCAAACGGTCTGACAAAGACTTCTGCGGGCGCAATTCTCAGAATAAAATGGTTGTTTTCCCTAAAATGGAGGGCTACCGGAAAGGAGACTACGTACAGGTGGAAATCCTCGATGCCACGAGTGCGACGCTATTGGGCAGGATGGTAGGATAACCGGAAGATTTTAACAACAAATTCCATTGAAGGCGGGCAGCCTTTCTCCCCATTTATGGAAGAACTACAGGGCATAAAACAGCGTTTTGGGATCATCGGCCAGTCGGCGCTTCTCGACCGCGCACTGGGCACCGCCGCACGGGTAGCCTCTACCGACCTCTCCGTGCTGATTTCCGGAGAAAGTGGGGTGGGAAAGGAAGTCTTTTCCAAAATTATCCACGCCCTCAGCCCCAGGAAACACGAAAAATTTATTGCAATCAACTGTGGCGCTATTCCTGAAGGCACCATCAATTCCGAATTATTCGGTCACGAAAGGGGGGCCTTCACCGGAGCAACCGGCGAGCGGAAGGGGTATTTCGAAACCTACGATGGCGGAACCATTTTTCTCGATGAAATTGGAGAAATGCCCCAGGATACCCAGGCATACCTGCTGCGCATCCTGGAAAGCGGGGAATTTATACGGGTAGGCTCCAGTAAATCCCAGCATACGAACGTCCGGATTATCGCCGCAACCAATGTGGACCTGGAAGAGATGATCCGGAAAGGGAAATTCCGGGAAGACCTGTACTATCGCCTTAATACAGTTTCCATCAAAGTGCCGGCGTTGCGCGAGCGGTACGAGGATATCTATATGCTCTTCCGCAAATTTTGCCTGGATTTCGCCGAGCGCTACCGGATGGCCCCAATTCGCCTGGATGAAAGCGCGCGCAAACTCCTGGAACAATACCACTGGCCGGGCAATATCCGGGAGTTAAAGAATGTCGCAGAGAAAATTTCCATCCTGGCCGAGGACAGGCAGATTAATGCGCGCAAATTGCTGGACTATATGCCTGTACTGGCTGCAAGAAACTTACCAGTGCTGCATGCCCCAAAAGAGGATTCGGCAACCACCATGCAGGAGCGTGAAATCCTCTACAAGCTACTCTTCGACATGAAAAGCGACCTCAACGACTTAAAAAGTCTCGTGATGGGGTTAATTCGCAGCAATGACCTGAG
>CAZGOT010000252.1:0-1574 GCA_964527495.1 uncultured Haliscomenobacter sp. | reverse complement strand
ACCTCAACGACTTAAAAAGTCTCGTGATGGGGTTAATTCGCAGCAATGACCTGAGGGTGCCGGATGCCAGGGCCATGAAAGCTCTGGAACAGGTACTTCCGCAGGCTGCTATAGAAGAACAGAGATTTGGGCTGGGCAATTTTCCAAGGGAAGCCATTCCACCCGACACCCTGGAAGAGGAGGAGGAAGCCGAAGACCTGCTGGTTCGACCGGTCATCCTGCCCCATCCCCAAGGGCAAAAAGTGCGGGTAGGTAATGCAGAAGTAGTAGATGATACCCTCAGGCTGGAGGATAATGAAAAACTGCTTATCCAGCGGGCACTGAAAAAATTCAGCGGGCGCAGGAACGAAGCTGCCCAGGAATTGGGGATTTCGGAACGCACCCTTTACCGCAAAATACGCCAGTATAATCTTTGACCATGCCACTGTTTTTGCCTACTTTCCGTTTTGTACAACGCTTGTTTCTGCCCATGCTAATGGTAGCGGTAGCTTTCCTTGCTGTTCAATGCTATTCCTTTAGGGGAGTTAGCCTGGATCCTGCAATACGCACGTATCAGGTAGCACCATTTGTCAATAATGCCGCTAACGCGCTGCCAGCTCTGGCACAGTCCATGGAAGATGCCCTGCGCGAAAAGATCCGAACCGAGTCTCGACTGGTGTACAGCACGGAATCGCCGGATATAGAATTTCGGGGCACTCTGGTGGATTACCGCATCAGCGCAGAAGCACCCCGCACCGGAGAAGTCACCGCCATCAACCGCCTGACGATAACCCTTGCGATAGAGTACCTGGATAATAAGACGCAGAAACAGGTCTGGAAGCGCAATTTTTCTTTCTTCTATGATTTTCCCTCCGACCGCGATTTTGCGGCTATTGAAACGGATGCGCTAAAAGCCATTACTACCCAGCTTATGGAGGATATCTTCAATGCCGCGTTTTCGGATTGGTAGGGGGATGGTGTAAAAACCGGGTTTATGGATGTGTCCACAGATTTATTTGATTAGAGGGATTGTTGGGGGGGAGCTGGTAAATTACTGCTGGTTTGTCGCGGGAGAAGAATTATTTTGTATAAATTCCTGAAAATCTTTGAGAAACAATTCCGGACATTCCACATAAGGAGTGTGTCCGATAGGGTATTTCAGGAGTTTGTAGTTGGAAAATTTTGCAATAGCCTGTTTATTTCGGGCGTACTGGACAAACAAATCTTTCATTCCCCAGGTAAATAAAACCGGGCAGCGCACATTTCCGATAAGTGGCCGAAGGTCTTCGTCCGGGCGTTTAAAGCTTCTCCAACCCTCTACAAGCAAGGGGGCCAAGCGGGCGGCATCCTGAACGATTTCCTGCTTCCTGGCTAACGCGGGTTTCGCCGGTAATACAAAGTTGTAATAACGGGCAAACATTTTTGGAAAGAAAGCTTTTCCCGCCACACCTTTTTGGAAAAAGCTAACCATAAAATGCAGAAAGATTGGTGCAAGCCACCCTTTTTTATCAAGTCCTGCCGGATTGCTCAACGACAGCATGGCCACATTGGGGTTATTTGCAGCAAGTCGGATAGCCGTTGCCCCGCCAATAGAG
>CAZGOT010000251.1:0-4359 GCA_964527495.1 uncultured Haliscomenobacter sp. | reverse complement strand
TCATTGATTTTGCGAAGCAAAATCAATGAAAATGACGTCTGTTTAAAATTTTATTCCGCCGCCGAAGGCGGCGGAATACTTTTTACACAACCCCTCAAAATAATTATTGGCGGCGTCAGCCGAAAAAGGACAGCCTCCGGCCTTTTTACAGAACGCCATTTAAAATTTTATCTCAAATTATTTTTTCAAAATCTTGACAAAGGCGCTGTTCGTTTCATCCTGCAGGCGGAGGAGATAAATCCCTGCGGGTAGTCCTTTTAGTCCAATGCGAAGCGTTTCCTGTGGAGCGAGAGCCATTTGCCGCACCGGTTTCCCATCTGCAGAGAACAGGATAGCCATACCACTGCGCACGGATTGATTCATCCGAATAAAAAGTTGGTCCTCAGCGGGGTTAGGGAAGACCTCTACTCCAAATACGTGGGGTTCAACTACCTGGGTGGAGGGTGATCCCATACCGGAGAAAAGGACGTTGAACGTTGGGGCTCCTGTTATATTAGTCGTGAAAGTAAGGCTTCCGCTATGGGTCCCTGCACTGTTAGGGGTATATTTTACTGGAATGTTGACGGTGCTATCCGGTGCGATATTAGCCGGGAGAGTGGTGCCGAGGGTAAATTGCTGTCCTTGCACCTGTGCATTGGAAATAGCCAGGGGAGCATTTCCGGTATTGCGGATAGCGAGTGTACGTGTGGTATCTTTACCGACTTGTATGGTACCGAAAGAGAGGGTAGCTCCATTGGCAACCGTGGTTCCATTTGTACTGACGCTGAGAGCCGGAGCTGTGGTGAATATAATTCCCGTTCCCTTAAGGATGATGGGATAGCGCTTGTTTAACACAGAAAAGCTGATAATTGAAAGAGTTTCCACGGCCCTTCCCGTTGCGACCGGGGTAAAATCAATCCGAATGGTTGTACTGTCTCCTCCTTTGATTTCATCGGTTGAGAGCGTGGCGTAGAAAGAAGTCAGTGTTGAAGAGCCATCGTCGAAAATAATAAGTGGTGCTTTGCCGGTATTGAGCAGTTTGAGTGTGCGGGAAGATGTTTTACCTACTTCAACATTGCCAAAATCGAGGGTATCGCCTGGTGCGAGGGTAGTATTCATATTTTTTACGGACAATTCGGAGAACGGTGCCTCTACCGCCCATAGCTGGAGGCTGTCTTTGCCGTTATTGGCGCGGAAGTAGATATATTTTCCTGAACGGACCAATTCCTGTACCATGCCATTCCCTGCGCCCGGGTTGATATCTGCTATGAGTTGGACTGTATCGGCACCCACGGTGAAGGAAAAGAGTTCGGTGCCCAACGCATTCTGTGTTGCACTGAAATAAACAGAATTGCCATTATTGACCAAAAAATCGATATTGGAGCTTGCTGAGCCGGGGTTGAGGTCCTGGACGAGGGCCGTATCGGAGAATCCGTTGATATTGAGAAATATATACGGTTCATTTCCAATAATGCTGTCGTTGGCGGTAAACAAGTGGATGCCGGGGAGGATTTCCAGAAAACCGGAGGGGTTTCCGCTTCCTTTGGCGTTAAAGTCGGCATAGAGGACAGTTCCTGCAGAGGTGCCATCAGTAGTCCAGAGTTCGGTGCCATTAGTCCCGTCGGTGGCGGTAAAAAACAGGCGACCCTCGGAAATGAAGAAGTTATCCGGTGTGGAGTTTCCTGCGCCGGGATTAATATCTTTTACAAGGACGGTACCGGCCTCAGTGCCATCGGTTTTCCAGAGCTCAGTACCGCTGGTACCATCGTTGGCGCGGAAGAAGACCTGGTTTTTAAATCCAAAAAAGCGGGAGGGGAGACTGTTGCTTGTTCCCGTGCGGATATCTTTCACCATTTTCGTGCCGGCTACGGTGCCATCGGTCCGCCATATTTCGTTGCCGTTAGTTCCGTTGCTGGCAGAGAAGTACATAAAATCGCCAATGATGGTTTTTCCACTGGGATTCCCTACTGCTGTACCTGGGTTGATATCGAGAAAAATCTTTGTTCCTGCTTCTGTGCCGTCGCTGGTCCAGAGTTCTGAGCTACTGGTATTATCGGTAGCGGTAAAAAAGAGCAGATTTTTGAAAACGACTATATCAATAGGGTTTCCGTTGGCAGTGGGATGTATATTTTTTAACATTTTAGTGCCTGTGGTGGTACCATCGGTGACCCAGAGTTCATCGCCATTGGATGCATCGCGTGCTTTAAAATAGGCGGCACCTTTGTAGACGGTAAAGTTGTCGGGATTGGAATTCCCGGTAGAAACGGAGGGGTTGTCGTTGATATCCTTGAGGAGGAAGGTTCCGGCTTCCGTTCCATCAGAAATCCAGGGCTCTACCCCTTGGGCACTGGTACGGGCGCGGAAAAGGAGTTTTCCATTGAAATCAGTCAGGCGTTCTGGCCTGGATTCGGCCCCCTGGTTGATGATTTTTACTTGAAAGGGCACTTGTGCGTACAGGGAAGTGCTGAGGATTACCAGGGAGAGCCAAAGGAAAATGTTTTTCATAAAAAATACAGTTTGTGGTATAATGAATTAGAATTTGGGCAAAAATGTATATCGCACTAATGGGTTTTGTGTATTTATCGGGCTTGAAAATTTGCACAAAACCCATTGATGCAGGGTATATCAGGGGCGTCGTTCTTTTTCATAAACGAATTTG
This sequence comes from uncultured Haliscomenobacter sp., assembly GCA_964527495.1. Lineage (GTDB taxonomy): Bacteria > Bacteroidota > Bacteroidia > Chitinophagales > Saprospiraceae > JADJPL01. The sequence continues at coordinate 1,721 of CAZGOT010000251.1, read as the reverse complement.
CGCAGTACATCCTTGGGCCCACCTATTTCGGATTCGTCGAAATGGACGTCCAGAAAAATGGTGCCGGTAATTTCGGAATAGCGCCCTGTCCCCCAAATGGAGATTTTAAACGGGGGCTGTCCGGAAGCAGCGGTTCTGCGCAGGGTCACGGCTTGTCGGATGACCTCTACCGTTCCGGTTTTTGCACCAGGTGCATCCGGGTTAAACCGGAGGGCCTGTGGGATGCGCACCTTTGCTGAGGCCGAGGAAATATTTTGCGCGGCATATATCCGATGTAGGTTAAACGCATTGGTGGATGCCGAGGTATCCTGGTGGTAAAAGCCTATCACATTTGGTACTACGCTGCTTTTATAGGCAAAGCAGAAGTGTTCGCCGCTGCGGCCATCCGGGACCTGATCCGCCCCGAAAGAGGTATAGCCGAACAACTGGGGGAAAGCGACATCTTTCGCCCATAGGGAGAGCTGAACCGTGTGGGCTGCATTCAGAAAATACAGCGTAACCGTTTTCCGCCCTTCTACGATGGTGACCCCTGGAGTATCTTTTAACGTCAGGGTTAATACTTTATTTTCGATATCGCGCTGTGTTGGCAGGGTGGTTATTTTCAGGTAAGCCTCGGTAGCCCCGGGCTCAAGGCGAAAAAAGGCTTCTTCCGGCAATGCATAGTCTACACCCCGGATAGCATTCCCTCCGGTAAGGACGCCAATACTCAGGGGTGTCTGGACAGGTTTGTTGAGAAATAAGACTACTTCGGTCCCGATATTGGCGTCAAAACTTTTATTCAGGGTCCCAAAACCTACGAGCGGCGGCGCGTCGTTTGGTTCGGCTTCTTCCCGCAGGCAGCTAACTCCAAGGATGGAGAGGAGGAGTAAAATGGTTAATTTGCGCATGGCTTAATCGGCGTAGATAAGGTCAAAGTATTTTCCGCGTCCGGAGCCGGGAAAGCCAAGGTGCAAGGAAGCAGGAGACACTTCGCGGAGCTCCAGCCTTACCCGCTGCTTACCGGCGGGCCCATGGACACGTTCGGCAAAAGTGAGGTATTGCACAAATTGTCCTGCCGGAATGCGCAACAGTTTGTCTGGTGGCAAGACCTTGCTGTTGCTGTACAGCTCGTAATCAATACCCTCCCGCATGCTACCTGTCAGGGAAACGGCATATATTTTGACGCCTACTTCATTTTGCAAAGGCGGCGAAGAAAGGGCAACCGGAATACGAACAGTATCCAGCGCGGTTCGCTTAAGCAAAATACTATCGCGCGCAATACCACCAACAGTATTACCAAAGTCAAAGCGAATAAAAGCATTTGCCGGGTCAAACAAATTTTCTTCCTGCTGGTCTCTGCGCCAGTCTGCACAGGAAAACACAGCAAGAAACAAAGTCAGAGAAACCCATTGCTGAAAAGATCTCAACGCGTGTTAGAATTGATCTTCTGCAAAGGACGCAAAAAAATAGGATTTTTGCAAATATATCCTCGGGGCAATAGTATTCCGCTATAGCCCAAGGGTAGAATTCCATGGCGTTTTTTTGGAATAGAATTAGGTATATGTTAGGAGAAAAGTGAGGGTTTGTGAAAAGTCTTCCGCCGCCGAAGGCTGCGGAAGAAAGTTTTGAAGAGGCTGCAATAATTGGGTTGTGTAAAAATACTGGAGGCTGTCCTTTGACGGCTGACGCCGCCAAATAATATTGGGGTTGTGTAAAAAGTATTCCGCCGCCTGCGGCGGCGG
>CAZGOT010000250.1:2952-4359 GCA_964527495.1 uncultured Haliscomenobacter sp. | reverse complement strand
TGAACGACGTTTTACCTCATTTTGCTTTGCAAAATGAGGTAAAACGTCGTTCATTCAAAATTTTCTTTCGCCGCCGAAAGCGGCGGAGTACTTTTTACCCAACAGGACTTTCGGGACAGTCTCATGCTTTTCCAACACCCTCATCACATATTCAACAGCATAAAGCTATGTACCTTCCTCAGGTAATCCCTGGTCTTGGACAATAAGCATGCGCAACACCTAAATATTACGTTTAGTCAATAAAAAGTCGTTAATTTGCAGCAGCCCTGAACAGGGGGCGGCAAATTCATCCAGATCATGTTAAGCAGAAGAAACGTCCGCATAAAAGTCATGCAGATGCTATATTCCCTGAGCCGGGATCCTCAGCTCACGATGGAAGAGGCCATGCGGCGCTACAGGGAAAGCGTTAGCCGCTCGTTTGAACTTTACATTTTTTATATTTACTACATCCTTCGGGTTGCAGAGTATGCTACGAAGGATGCAGAGCGCAGGGCAGGGAAGTTCCTGCCTACCGAAGAAGACAAGCAGTTTAGCCCCCGGATTTTCGAAAACGCGCTTGTCCGCTCCTTTACCAGTAACCAGGAGTTGAACCGCCTTTTTCAGCGCTATGGAATGGTTGCCAAAGCCGATGAAGATCTCATCCGCTCTTTATATACCGAATTTTCCAAAAGAGATAGCTATAAAGCTTATTCGCAAAAAGAAACTGCTCAGGAAGAAGACCATGCCACACAGTTACTCGACCTGGCGCGTTTTTGCCTGTCAGCAGAATCTCTGGGAGAAGCCATCGAAGACTGGTACCCCAACTGGGAGGATGATAAGTCGCTTGTAGTCGGGGCTTTGAAAAAAACCTTCAAGGCACTGCCTGTTAAAGCAGATTTCTATGTGGACTATCTTCCGCCCGAGGAGGCTGCTGTGGAATTTGGAGAGGCTTTGCTGGAGCAGGTACATCGCAGGGATGGCGAATTGCTGGCAACTATTGAACCCACGCTCAAAAACTGGGATGTTCAGCGGGTGGCCATACTCGATATGATTATGCTGAAAATGGCCCTTTGCGAACTTCTTTCTTTCCCTACGATTCCTACAAAGGTTACCCTCAATGAATTCGTGGAGATTTCCAAATTGTACAGCACTGAGAAAAGCAAAGATTTCATCAACGGTATCCTGGACCGATTGCTTAAGCAGCTCTCGGCCGAGGGCAAAATCAAAAAAGAGGGCCGGGGCCTGCTCGACAACTGATGTTATGAAAAGCTTTTTCTTTCCGTTTTTCCTAATCGCTGTTTTTTCCTGTGTCCTTTCCGCACAGCCGGTGCGACCAGGCAGGGGGGAAATTGCTGTACGCTATCTGTCCCCGGATTTTCAGTTCCCCTTGCGCAAAACCCTTATGGCTCCTGGCAAATCGGGGGGCAC
>CAZGOT010000250.1:0-2942 GCA_964527495.1 uncultured Haliscomenobacter sp. | reverse complement strand
CGCAGGATCAGTCCTTTTGCCTCTATTTCCCTACCGCTGCGCGCAGCTCAGGTTGAGTATCCCAACGATACATCGGGCAATACCCAAACGGGTTTGTGGGGAAATGTCGACCTGCAATTCCATTTGCGTATTTTTCCGGCAGGCGCGCGTTTTAATCCATGGATGTCTTTTGGTATTGGTGCGGAACTGGAGGAAGGAAGCGCGGTAAGGGTGGGGATTCCGGTTGGTGGTGGATTGGATTTCCGCCTCGCCAAAGGACTTTACCTTTCACCACGTATCGAATACCGCTACAGCCACCTCGAGTTTCGGGAACAGTTGCTGATCGGTGCCGGACTTAAATTTACGGCAGCATCCCTCAGCGGTTCACCAGGAAAGGCTCCCGGGAAAACCCCGCCGGATCCTTATAATGCCAAAGACCTGGATGGGGATAAAATACCCGATGCTGAAGATGATTGTCCTTCCGCTCCTGGTCCCAGGACCCTTCGGGGATGTCCCGACCGCGATGAAGACGGCATTGCGGATTATCTGGATAAATGTCCCGATGTGCCGGGTACCCTCGACGGGTGCCCCGATGCAGATTCCGACGGCGTTCCGGATAAAGACGATCAGTGTCCGCTGGAAGTTGGCCCGGCTTCCCGAAAGGGCTGCCCGGATACGGATAGGGATGGCGATGGAGTGGAAAACAAAATAGATAAATGCCCGGATGTTCCAGGGCAGCCTGGTGCAAATGGTTGTCCTGACCGCGATAATGACGGTGTAGCCGATGAGGCCGATGTGTGCCCGGATGCAGGTGGCCCGCCTGAAACACGCGGTTGCCCGGACAGCGACCTCGACGGTATCCCCGATAAAGACGACCGCTGCCCCAACACCCCCGGTATGCTGATGCCGGATGGTTGCCCGGAGATAGACAAGGCAGACCTCAACGCCTTACTCCGCGTAACAAGTCTGGTCCAGTTTGAAACCGGCAGTGACCGCTTGAAAACGGCTTCCTTTGAGGCCCTCGATGAGGTGGCAACCCTGATGCGGAAATATCCCGATTTTTCCTTGTTGATTACCGGACATACCGACAATGTAGGCAATGCCCAGGCTAATCTGAATTTATCTAAAAACCGGGCACAGGTTTGCTACGAATACCTCATCTCCCGGGGAATTGGGCCTAGCCGGATGAAGTTTGAAGGCCTGGGGGGTACCAGGCCAGTGGCTTCAAATAAAACCGTTGCAGGAAGGGCCCTCAACCGTCGGGTGGAGTTCGTACTGTCGAAATAAGCAAGTGGGCCGTCCGCTCTTTGATTGAACAATGCCGAAAAACCTGTGAATTCTTGAATATATTTGCAGTATGTTGGAAAAAATTCTCATTCTCGATTTCGGGTCGCAATACACCCAATTGATCGCCCGCAGGATTCGCGAGCTTAACGTGTACAGCGAAATTGTGCCATTTAACAAAATTCCTGCACTCGATGAATCGGTAAAGGGCATAATACTCTCCGGTAGCCCGTTTTCCGTTGCCGATGCAAATGCCCTGCATCCCGATCTGGACCGAATTATGGGTCAAAAGCCTGTTCTGGGGATTTGTTATGGGGCCCAGTATATCGCGAAGTACTATGGTGGTGTGGTGCAGCGCTCCCAGAAAAGAGAATATGGAAAAGCCCATTTGCAGGAAATTGCAGGCGAAGATGTTTTGCTGCGGGGAATCCAGGGAGGCTCTCAGGTCTGGATGTCCCACGGGGATACGATTATGGCCCTGCCGGAAGGGTTTGAGCGGATTGCCGGTACGGAGCATATAGATGTAGCTGCTTTCCGGGCGGTAAACGGAAAATTTGCTGCCCCGGTGTATTGCCTGCAATTTCATCCGGAGGTGACCCATAGCCTCGACGGTGCAGTGTTGCTGCGGAATTTTGTAATAGATATCGCAGGTTGCCAGGGTGATTGGACCCCCGCGGCTTTCGTTGAACAGTCTGTCGCAGACCTGAGGGCGAAAATCGGGAGCGACCACGTCCTGATGGGCCTTTCTGGTGGCGTGGACTCAACGGTAGCGGCAATGTTGTTGCACCACGCTATTGGCGACCAGCTGGTATGCTTTTTTGTAGATAATGGCCTCCTGCGAAAAAATGAATTCGAAGAGGTCCTGGAGTCCTATCAAGGCCTTGGACTGCGGGTAGAAGGTGTGGATGCCCGGGAACGCTTCTATGGTGCCCTTCGTGGTGCCTCCAATCCGGAGGATAAAAGAAAAATCATCGGCAGGGAATTTATCGAGGTTTTTGAACAGGAGGCCCTCAGCCTGGAAGCACGCGACCGTGCAATCCGGTGGCTGGGCCAGGGCACTATTTATCCCGATGTAATCGAATCGGTATCCGTACATGGCCCCTCGGTAACCATAAAATCCCACCATAACGTTGGGGGATTACCAGAAAAACTGAAACTAAAAATCGTGGAGCCTCTCCGGATGCTATTCAAGGATGAGGTCCGCAAAATTGGCCGGGAACTCGGCCTTCCTGAAAATATCCTGGGTCGCCATCCCTTTCCGGGGCCAGGCCTTGGAATCCGTATCCTGGGGGAGGTTACACCGGAAAAAGTGCGCCTATTGCAGGAAGCAGATGCCGTTTTTATTGGGCATCTCCATGCGCAGGGCTTGTACGATCAGGTATGGCAGGCCGGAGCCATCCTCCTGCCGGTACAGTCGGTGGGCGTGATGGGGGATGAACGAACCTATGAACAGGCAGTGGCATTGCGGGCGGTAAATTCGGTGGATGGGATGACGGCCGAATGGAGCCGGCTGCCTTATGATTTCCTGGCTAAAGTGTCCAGCGATATTATCAATCATGTTAAAGGAATAAACCGCGTCGTCTATGATATCAGTACCAAACCTCCGGCAACTATTGAATGGGAGTAGCTTTTCCCTGCTCTTTTTTTTGGGAATTTTCGTCTTGGTCGGCTGTAAAAGC
>CAZGOT010000249.1:0-4467 GCA_964527495.1 uncultured Haliscomenobacter sp. | reverse complement strand
TTCTTTCGCCGCCGAAGGCGGCGGAATACTTTTTACACAACTTCAAAATATTATTTGGCTGCGTCAGCAGCCAAAAGACTTTCCAGGTAGCCTCGGGGCTTTTTATTTAAAGCCCCGGGCTCCGCGGATTATGCTTTTATTGAAGAATCACTTCTTTTTCTTCGACCATCTTACGGATGTTGATAAGGGCGTAGCGCATCCTGCCGAGGGCAGTATTAATAGAGACCCTTGTCAACTTCGAAATTTCTTTGAAACTCATGTCCGCATAATGGCGCAGGATAACCACCTCGCGTTGTTCAGGAGGCAGCATATCTACGAGCTGACGGATACGGTCATGTGTCTGACTGCGGATGATGGACTGCTCGGCATTATCTTCAGAGGAGTACTGCACGTCGAGGATATCGAAACTTTCAGTAGCTGAAACTTTCGGACGCCGCTTGGTCCTGCGAAAATAATCTACACACATATTGTGGGAAATCCGTAAAGCCCATTGCTGAAACTTACCTTCATGGTTGTACTTGCCTTTGCGGAGCGTCTCGATAATCTTAATGAAAACCTCCTGGAAGATGTCTTCTGCAAGACTTTGGTCCCTTACAAACAAATAAATGGACGTGTAGATTTTTTGCTGATGGCGATTGAGCAGTTCTTCAAAAGAACGTTCATTACCTTGGAGGTAGAGTGCGATCAGCTGCTGATCGTTTAGCGGCGTTACTTGCATAACTAAATAGTTTGATCGAATTGGTTTGGAAAACTAATTTAGTGTATAAGTTTTAGCCGATAAGCAATAGCGTTTGAAAGGTGAAATGTAGATTGGGTATTTTTGACAAATCAAAGGTAAGCATAAATTTGAAAAAAGGTAATCTAAATACCAAAAATTATATATTTTAACACTTTCTTAACATTTTACCTGAAAGGCTTTAGACGGCATACGTTTAGAATAATTCCTTAGGGTTCATAAAGAATATGTAATTTCGCCGCGAAAAAATACAACCGCAAATGCCGGGGAAACATGCAGCGACGGCAGCGTCCGAACCGAAAACCGAAGGGCACGTCATTTTCATTAAGGGTGCCCGTTCGAACAATTTAAAGGATATTGACCTGGCCATTCCCAAAAACCGCTTTGTAGTGGTTACCGGGGTATCAGGTTCCGGGAAATCTTCCCTTACGATGGACACCCTTTTTGCAGAAGGGCAACGCCGATATGTAGAAAGTTTGTCTTCTTACGCCCGGCAGTTCCTGATGCGGATGAAAAAGCCAGACCTCGACTATATCAAAGGGATATGCCCTGCAATAGCGGTCGAGCAGAAAGTGAGTACGGGCAATGCCCGTTCTACTGTGGGCACGCTTACAGAAACTTACGATTTTCTGCGTTTACTGTATGCCCGAATTGGCAGGACTTACTCCCCTGTATCGGGCAGACAGGTAAAAAAGCACGAAGTCGCCGACGTTTCCGACTACATCCACAGCTTTCCAGAAGGCCAGCGGGTACAACTATTTATCCCTCTCCCTTTCAAATACCGCCACCGCACCCTGGGCCAGGAATTGGGTTTGCTCCTGCAGAAAGGATATACCCGCTTCCGGAAGGAAGGGCAGTTGCAGGATATCCAGGAGTTTCTGGAAAGCCAAAGCCCTCTTTTATCTGTCACCCTGGAAGATTTGGAAACCCGCAAGGAAGACCTTTTAATATTAATAGACCGTTTTACGGTGAGGCACCAGGAGGAGGACAACAAAAAACGCATTGCCGACTCTGCCCAGACTGCCTTTTATGAAAGTGAGGGGGTATGCCTGGTGGATATGGAGGGGCAGCAACCTGCACATTTTTCCAACCGCTTTGAACTGGACGGCATCACTTTTCCTGAGCCAAGCCCCCAGTTGTTCAATTTTAATAACCCATTTGGCGCCTGCCCTACCTGCGAGGGATTCAGCCAGGTAATGGGCATTGATGAAGATAAGGTCATACCGGATAAGTCGCTATCTATATATGATGGGGCCGTTGCATGCTGGAAAGGCGAAAAAAACGGTCTTTGGCTGGAGCATTTCCTTCGGAATGCCCACCGCGTTGCTTTTCCTGTGCACACGCCATACCGCAATCTCGATAAGGAACAGCGAAAACTGCTTTGGCATGGCAACGAATACGTTGAGGGGATCTACGCCTTTTTTCGCGAACTCGAGGAAAAAGTGTATAAAGTCCAGAACCGCGTACAGCTCGCCAGATATCGCGGCCGCACCCTCTGCCCTACCTGTGAAGGTGGCCGCCTGCGCAAAGAAGCAGAATATGTCACTATTGCCGGAAAAAATATTCCGGAACTGATCCACATCTCTGTCGAAGATTTGTCCCTGTTTTTTGAAAACCTGGAGCTAAATCCTTACGAAACCCAGGTAGCCAGCAGGCTGCTCCTGGAAATCCGCTCCCGTCTGAAGTTCATGTGTGAACTGGGCCTCGGATATCTCACACTCAACCGTATCTCCTCCACCCTTTCCGGAGGGGAAACCCAGCGTATCAACTTAACCCGGATGCTTGGCAGCAACCTCACCTCCTCGATGTATATCCTCGATGAACCCAGCGTTGGGTTGCACCCCAGGGACACCGAACGACTGGTAACCGTACTCAAAAAACTCCGGGACTTGGGCAACACGGTTATCGTAGTCGAACACGAGGAAGACCTTATCAAAAATGCAGACTACCTGATTGACATCGGACCAGCAGCCGGGATTCACGGTGGAGAAGTGGTTTTTGCCGGCCCTTACCCCCAACTCTATACCGAAGCCAGCGAAAGCATCACCGCCAAATATATGAGCGGGCGCATGAAAATCCCCGTGCCTGCCAAAAGAAGGGCGTTTACCCACTCGCTATGGGTACGGGGTGCCCGACACCACAACCTCCAAAATATTGACGTACAAATTCCGCTCCAGGCGCTTACTGTGGTCAGTGGGGTCTCAGGATCAGGTAAAACCACGCTAGTCCTCCAAATCCTTTTCCCGGCCTTAAAAAAACACCTTGAGGAAGCGTATGCCAAAGCCCCTGGGCAATTTGCGGGGCTCGACGGGGATTTTCGCCTCATCCGGCAGGTAGAAATGGTCAACCAAAATCCCATTGGCAAATCTTCCCGATCCAATCCGGTAACCTATGTCAAAGCTTATGATGCTATCCGGGAATTGATGGCTTCCCAGCAACTTTCCAAAATCCGCAGCTTCAAACCCAAACATTTTTCCTTTAACGTGGATGGCGGTCGTTGTGATGCATGCAAAGGAGAAGGCGAACAGGTTATTGAAATGCAATTTCTCGCCGATGTGCGCCTGATTTGTGAAGTCTGCAACGGCAAGCGCTTCAAAGAAGAGGTTCTGGAAGTAGAATATAAAAACCGGAATATTTTTCAAATCCTTCAAATGAGCATTGACGAGGCAATGGTGTTTTTTGCAGGGGAAGGCGATATCGCCCAACGCCTCAAGCCCTTGCAGGACGTCGGTCTCGGATATGTGCAGCTCGGCCAATCCTCCAGTACGCTGTCAGGTGGTGAAGCACAGCGGGTCAAGCTCGCAGCATTTTTAGGCCAGGAGCGCGTTAGTGAACATTGTCTGTTTATCTTTGACGAACCCACTACCGGTCTGCACTTTCACGACATCCGCAAACTCCTCGATGCCCTTAATGCGCTCGTGGATCAGGGGCACACCGTTGTGGTCGTAGAACACAACCAGGAAGTAATCAAATCTGCCGACTGGGTCATAGACCTGGGACCAGAGGGAGGTACCAAGGGGGGGGAATTGCTCTTTCAGGGCAGACCGGAAGACTTAATAGAGATAAAAAATTCTTTCACTGCTATTTTTCTACAAGAAAAACTATCCAAATCATGAAGCTGTTATCTGGAAAAATTGCCCTTATCACTGGGGGCTCCCGTGGGATCGGGGCAGCACTTGTACGTAGATTTGCCGAACAAGGCGCTGATGTCGCTTTCACCTATCGCTCTTCCGAAGCCCCGGCACTCGCCCTCGCAGAAGAGCTTGTGCAGCACGGCGTCCGTGTCAAAGCGTATTTCTCAGATGCTGGTTCCTACCAGGAAGCCGAAGCTTTGGTCGCTGCTGTTTTACAGGACTTTGGCCGCATAGATACGCTCATCAACAATGCCGGAATCACCCAGGATACCCTGATGCTGCGCATGACTGAAGAGCAATGGGACAAGGTCATCCATACCAACCTTAAGTCCGTATTCAACCTCACCAAACATGCCCTGCGGCCAATGATGCGCAGCGGGGGCTCCATAATTAACCTGAGCTCTATTGTTGGGATTACGGGAAATGCTGGCCAGGCCAACTATGCTGCTTCCAAGGCCGGCATCATCGGCTTTACTAAATCTATTGCAAAAGAAATGGGCTCGCGGAATATCCGCTGTAATGCTGTGGCCCCAGGCTTCATTGCTACTGATATGACCGAGCAGCTCAACGACCAGACCCGCGATGCGTATCTGGCCA
>CAZGOT010000248.1:0-4478 GCA_964527495.1 uncultured Haliscomenobacter sp. | reverse complement strand
GTATTTGAATTGGTTGCTCATCCCCATCATCCATGCGGGTTGGACATGTCCGAGGATAAAATCGGTATTGCCGAAGCTGTCAATTTCAATCTGAGGCAATCCGAAATCGTCCAGTATGAGTTGTCCCTGAGCATTTTTCAAAAAGCGGGTGCCCACCAGGTAATCATTTCTTCCCCCGACCCTTCCCTGTACGCTGATACCCGAGCGGGTACCACCCAGGACGAGGATGGAGAGTTGTGGGGAGAGGGTTTCAACAACAGGCTTATTGGTGGAGGCGTTTAGGCTTAGATTCCAGGAGAAAGATTTGGTTTCAGCAACCACAGCCTGCGTTTGCAGTTCGATACCGGTATTTTTTACATTTCCGGCATTGACCATCAATGATTAGAAGCCGCTGGTGGCTGCTACCGGGGCCCTGAATATTTGGTCTTTGGTATTATTGAGGTACCAGGAAACATCAAACTTTAACTTGCCCTTGAAGAAACGCAAATCCAGCCCTGCTTCAAAAGCATCGGTTTGTTCCGGACGGATATCCGGATTCGGGCCTACTGCTGGAACGCGGATAAACGGCTGGCCGAGATGGCCGACGGTATTGCCGTAGGTAAAATACCGGGAGCTGGCCCCCAGATTCGTATCATTACCTACTCTTGCAAATGATGCCCTGATCTTGGCAAAGTCTATGTTGAAGGGCAGGTTGCGCCAGGTATCGGAAAGGACCCAGCTCAGGTTAGTACTGTAATAGAAAAAGGACCAGTTCTTGGGGGAGAGGGCAGAAGACCAGTCATTGCGGGTGGTAAAGGAAAGATAAACCTGGTTTTTCCAGCCAATATCGGCAAATTGGTAAAGGGAATTAATCCGCTTATGCGAAAGGCCCTGAGCAGTCTGTACTTCCTTGAAATTATTGACAACCCATAGATCCGGGTTGACCTGATCATCCCCGGAAGATTCTATGCCTTCATATTTATTATCCAGCCTGCTACCTCCAACGGAGAGGGTAGTGGTAAAGTTGCTCCAGTTTTTATTCGCTGTGAGCAGAAAATCATAGTTGCCGATGAACCGGTTGGCGAGGCTGTAGCGGAAATTCGCAACAGGAGAAGTCTTATAAGCCGTATTGGTATAAACGCGATTTTCCCGGATATCATTAATATAATCTACTCCCCCCCGCACGAGACCCTTAAGCCAGGGGAGCAGTTCAAGATTAAAGACGAGAGAACCCAACAGGCGGCTACGGACGTCGGCATTTGTGTTCAGATTGACTGCCCAATAAGGATTTTGGTTAAAGCTGCCTGCCGTACGGCCATCCCACAGTATGGGCAGGCCGGCTTTGTCAATATAGGGAACCAGGTCGTCGAGGACAACGGACCTTGGCATAATATAAAAGGAGCGGACCGGATTATCGGGCGATCCCCCCAAATTGGGCCGGTTGAAAGCTTCCTGGCCCGAGTAGTTTAGTTTTGCGTCCATATTTATTGCCCTGGACAGTTTTGTAGTGTTTCGAAGTGTAAGGGAAATTCTGCTTAAGTCACTATTGGGCATAATACTGGAATAGTAATAATGGCTTGCGGATAAACGCGTCTGAGCATTTTCGTTTCCGCCGGAAACCTCCAGGTTGTTGGTCGTACTATAGCCATTCTGAAAAAAATCTTCCATTTGGCCTGTAACTGCCTGATAAGGTTCTTCACGACCCAGCCAGTCGGTCACCTTTTTTCCATCATATCGTGGACCGAAGCTTAGGGAGTTGAAAGGGGTATAGGTTCCCTGTGAGCCCCTTCCAAATTGATCCTGAAAATTGGGAAAAATGAAAGGTTGCTCGATCACGGCCGAGGAACTGAAATTGACGCTGAGGCCTTTATCGGCCCGACCCTTTTTCGTAGTAATAATGATGGCCCCGTTTTGTCCTTGTGCGCCATAGAGGGCTGCTGCAGCCGGACCTTTAAGTACGGTAATGGAGGCAACATCATCCGGGTTCAGGTTGCTGATGGCGTTTCCATAATCCAGGCCACCGTCCTGGCTTGCTCCGTTACCACCTGAATTATTGACGATTACGCCGTCTATAACAAAAATCGGCTCATCATTTCCGGTGAGGGAGCTACTGCCCCGAATCAGGATGCGACTAGTGCCACCGGGCCCTGTACCCGCCGGACTAACATTTAGCCCGGCGATTTGTCCGGAGAGTTTATTCAGGAAGTTCGGATCACTATTGTTGGAAAGGATAGCACCGCTTACCTCCTGGACCGAGTATCCGATTGTTTTTTCCTGACGGGTAATTCCCAGTGCGGTTACTACCACACCTTCAAGCTGAAAGGCATCCTGTTCGAGGATAATTTCTACGGAAGTTTTCCCGGAGATATCAACGGTCTGTTCCTGGTATCCTACATAAGAAACGATGATTTTTGTCTCATTGCCTGTCTCCAGCACAAATTTGCCATCCAGGTCGGTCGCAGTACCCACAGAAGGGTCTCCAGCCAGGCGGATAGATGCACCGATAATGGGATCACCGGAACCCGAATCCTTTACGATTCCGGAAATGCTCTTTTGCCCGTGGGCGTATGCCCAGGAGCACAGGGCAAAAAGCAGGAGTAAACTTCTTTTCATACACTCAGGAGTATTTTAACCGAACGACGACTACCGCGCTAAGCCAGAAAGCTTCCCTAGCAAAATTAGATAATTAATTGCAGGCAGAAAAATAAAATGTGTTCGAGCAACATAAAAAATTGCCTTTGGTGCATCCTCAACAAATAAGTATTTTTACTCAAAATAAAAATTTACGAAATGATTAATTGACAAAATAAAATTTTTCATACAAGGAAGGAATTAAAAGTGGTACACGACAACAAGAAACTTTTCATCACAAACAAAAAAGAATGTTGCTCGAACACAAAAAAAAGGGAATATTCTCTAACTTGCGTCTAAATTATCTTTTTACCAAACCCAGGGCATGCCCTTGTTTAATTTACTGCCTTTTAAATGAAGGCCTGATAAGAAAATACTTATGCACATTACCGGTACTTTCCTGGACGAAATCAGTCATGATATTCCACACCAGAACTGGGGCCCTGTAGAGTGGGAAGCAGACTTTAGGCACATGCAGGCAATAGGTATTGATACTGTCGTCCTTATCCGCGGCGGATACCGCAAGTTCCTAACCTGGCCTTCAGAATACCTGATTTCCCATCAAGGCTGCTACCGTCCTTATCAGGATCTGGTAGCACTTTTTCTGGATTTATCCTATAAATATGGCATGCGCTTTTATTTCGGTCTTTACGACAGTGGAAAATACTGGGACAGTGGTGATATGCGGCACGAAATCGAAGTCAACAGATTTGTGGTAGATGAGGTTTGGGAAAAGTATGGGGCCCATCCGGCATTCGGAGGATGGTATCTGAGTATGGAAATCAGCAGAAAGACAAAGGGTGCAGTAGAATCCTTCTATACTCTTGGCAAACAATGTAAGGCAGTAAGTGGGGGGCTCCCCACCTTTATTTCGCCCTGGATAGATGGCAAAAAATCCGTTGCGGCTGCTTCCGCACAAATAACCAAAGCAGAATCTATATCTGTGAAAGCGCATGAGGAAGAGTGGCTCGAGATATTTGATGGTATTCACTCCGTAGTAGATGCAGTAGCTTTTCAAGATGGCCATATTGATTACGACGAGCTGGATGCTTTTTTCTCGGTAAACAAAGCTATGGCCGACCGCTACGGCATGCAAAGCTGGACGAATGCGGAGTCCTTTGACCGCGATATGCCGATCAAGTTTTTGCCCATCAAGTTTGAAAAGCTAAGGCTGAAGTTGGAAGCAGCAAAGCGCGCAGGATACGACAAAGCGATTACGTTTGAGTTTTCGCATTTTATGAGTCCTCAATCCGCCTATCTGCAGGCCAGGCATTTATATGATCGCTACCTGGAATGGATTACAGCACCTGCAAACGGCGTACAAGGGCAATTTCCTCTAACTACAGGCAATGGGCGCAAATGCTGAAAAGCCAGGAATGCAGAGGATTAAGACTGGGTATTTTGACAAAATTCCAATTTATCAACATAAATCTCGCTTATGAAAAAAGTTTATGTACTCCCGTTCTTGTTTCTTCTGTTAGGGCTTCAAGCAGTCTATGGCTCCGGGCCCGGGCCTGTAGATACGATCATCACCCTGATAAATGCCACACAGGCCGCCGGACGACAACCCTCTATAATTGATAATGCCAGCAATAACAGGGGAGCCGCTTTTAATGGAAGGCACGTCTTTGTCGCTTCACGCCAGAATGGCAACCGCGTTTATTACTGGAATATCCGGGATACCGCGGCCGCGCCAAAGGAACTTAACGTTACTGGTATCGCTGGCGGTACCTTTGTAGTATCCGATCTCGCAGTAGCGGGCAATTACATCTTTTTGTCCAATATGGTTACTGCAGGAGGAACATTTAAAGTGTATTCCTGGGCGGGATTAGACAGTATTCCCAAAGTACTGCTCGAATATCCTGCAT
>CAZGOT010000247.1:0-4479 GCA_964527495.1 uncultured Haliscomenobacter sp. | reverse complement strand
ATATTTTCGCACGGTTCAGCAAGGCAACTTTTGGACTTGGTGGTGTTGTCGCCCTTTTCCACGATACCTTGATTACCTTGGGGATGTTCTCCCTGTTCCGCGGAATCCTGCCTTTCTCGCTGGAGATTGATCAGGCATTTATCGCTGCGATCCTTACGGTGATTGGTTATTCCATCAATGATACGGTGATTGTTTATGACCGTATCCGCGAATACATTAACCGCTACCCGACCATGGACAAGACCGAGTTGGTCAACAAAGCTATCAACAGTACGCTCAGCCGGACTTTGATTACCTCGCTTACGACCTTGTTCACGGTCTTTATCCTCTTTATTTTCGGTGGTGCCTCCATCCGGGGTTTTGCATTCGCCCTGTTGCTTGGCATCGGTTTTGGAACCTACTCATCGGTTTTCGTCGCCTCCGCACTCCTCTTTGACTTTACTAAAGGAGACCGCATGGCAGACAAAGCCAAAATAGCAAAGGCTGAAGGCCCGGGCAAAGGCTTTTCCAGTAAGGTACTGGAGAAAAAGTAACCCTGGCGCTACAGCAACTCTGTCAATCAAGCAAACTTACCAAAAACACGCGAAGGCTGTCTCAATTTTGAGGCAGCCTTCGTCGTTATTATCCCTACCTGCGACGTTGTCAGAATGCTCAACTTATATCCGCCTAATGCGTTTTTTATTATGGGCTTAATTTTTTTTGGGGTGTCTCAAACGTATGGGGTTTGTGAAAAGTTTTCCGCCGCCTGCGGCGGCGAAAGGAAATTTTAAATAGACGTCATTTCCATTGATTTTGCTTCGCAAAATCAATGGAAATGACGTCTATTTAAAATAATATTAGGCGGCGCATGCCGCTAAATGAAAAGCCGGGGGCTTTTTACACAACCCTATAGTTCTTTTTGGAACGCCGGTTTTATTGATTTTGCTTCGCAAAATCAATAAAACCGGCGTTCCAAAAAAAATGCTTTGGCGGCGCATGCCGCCAAAAGACTTTTCGGACAGGCTCATTCGAAACTTTCTTTCGCCGCCGAAGGCGGCGGAATACTTTTCACAAAACCTCAGGCCTTTAAAAACAGGCTCAGCCAGAAATAAAATTTTGTCTTGGGGCAGCATTGCTGCCCTGTACAGCCCCTTATCAACCATTAAACCTGATATGCCTCATGAGGTGGATATTTTTCCTGATAATCTGTTCGCTTCCCTTTGCCGTCAGGGGACAAAAAGTCCGCGACGGCGAAACTGCATGGGCACGAAAGCAATACAGTGTAGCCATTCCCATGCTGCAAAAGGATTATGAAAAAGCAAAAACCCGTGCGGAAAAAGGAAAATTAGCCTTTAAAATTGGGGAGTCCTACCGCATATTGGCGAAGGATGAGCAAGCTGCACTTTGGTACCAAAAAGCCTACGACGATCAATTCGGATCTGATGCCCTTCGCGAACTTGCCTTTGCCCAAAAACGGCAGGAACGTTATGAGGAGGCAAAAGCTACTTTCAAGGAGCTGGGTATCGAAATCGGTAGCCCCTACGAATACCGCAGGGAAATAAACGCCTGTGATATCGCCGCTGGCTGGAAAAAAATTGCCACTCCGGAATACCGCGTAGCCGCCATGGACTTCAATACACCTGCTGCCGAGTATTCGCCGGTTTTGTTCAAAAGTGAAGAACTTGTCTTTACATCCGACAGAAGCACAAGCACCGGGGAAGATACTTATGCCTGGACGGGTAACCGCTTTTCCGATCTTTTCCTCTTTAACCTCGGCAATAATACCGAGCGAAAATTCGATGCCCGGCTCAATTCTCCCCAAAATGAAGGAGGAGCAACTTTTGCCCGCGATTTCACCGAGGTGTACTTTACCCGCTGTGAAGGCCCAAAAAAACAAGATGCCTATTGTCGGATTATGTTTTCGGAATATAAAAATAATGAATGGACCACTCCCCTCCCACTGGCGCTTTTCGAAAATAAGGTAAACTTCGGCCAACCCAGCGTTAGTGAGGATGGTGCTAAA
Organism: uncultured Haliscomenobacter sp.; assembly: GCA_964527495.1. GTDB lineage: Bacteria > Bacteroidota > Bacteroidia > Chitinophagales > Saprospiraceae > JADJPL01. Next base: position 2,477 of record CAZGOT010000247.1, on the reverse strand, counting down.
CTGTATTTTTCTGCCAACCACCCCGATGGATGGGGCGGTTACGACCTCTATGTTAGCGAAAAAGGACCAGATGGCTGGGGTGTGCCTAAACTCCTGAGCCGGGCCATAAATACTATCGGAAATGAGCAATTTCCGTATATAGTAGGGGATACCTTATACTTTTCTTCAGACTTTCACCCCGGAATGGGAGGGCTCGATGTTTTCCGCACTTACCGGATGGCCAATGGCGAATGGGCCCCTGCCTATAACCTCAAACCCCCGGTTAACTCCGGCGCAGACGATTTTGGTCTCGTTCGCGATCCCCGTATCCCCTCCACCAACAAGGTCTTACAAACTGGTTACTTCACCTCCAACCGCCCGGGGGGTAGCGGAAATGACGATATCTATCGCTACGAAATGCTGCCGGAACCACCCGCCCCTCCAATTGTGGCTAACCAACAAAATACCGGCCTTCCACGACGCACCAAACTCCGGCTGGATGTATTTGTCTTGGAAAAAGTTTTTGCCAATCCTTCCGACCCCAACAGCAAAGTGCTCGGCAGAAAAGCCCTGCCCGGCACTCAGCTCGAAATACTCGTCCGTAATACCAGACAAGTGGCAACAGTCAATGAAGAGGGCAGTTTTTCTATTCTCCTCGATGACAATACCGACTATACCTTTACTGCCTCCCGCTCCGGATATCTGACAAATGTAGCAAAATTCAGCAGCGCGGGAATTGGCAGGGACCCTGCTTTGGAAGAACAGGTTTATGAACTTGAAATTGTTCTTGATAAAATCTTTCTCAACAAAGAGATTATCCTGGAAAATATTTATTACGATTTCGATAAATGGGATATCCGAAAAGATGCCGAGCCTACCCTCAATGCCCTTGCCGAAAACCTGCGCCTTAACCCCACTATCCGCATCCAACTCGCTTCCCATACCGACTGTAGGGGAAATGATGCCTATAACCTGGAACTCTCGCAAAAAAGGGCCCAGTCTGCTGTAGATTACCTCATTTCCGCTGGGATTGATGCCTCGCGCCTTTCCCCTAAAGGTTTTGGGGAAACCCTGCCATCCGTAGACTGCGTGTGCACCCGATGTACCGAAGAACAACACCAGGCCAACCGCCGCACAACCTTCGCGATTATAGAGTAGGATATGGTGTACATAAAATTTCATTTTGCCACCTTCGGCGGAAAATGAAATTTTATGGGTTTGTGTAAAAAGGCCGAAGGCCGTCCTTTGGCGGCTGACGCCGCCAAATAATGTTTTGAACGAACACTGTTTTCATTGATTTTGCGAAGCAAAATCAATGAAAACAGTGTTCGTTCAAAATTTTCTTCCGCCGCCGAAGGCGGCGGAATACTTTTCACACAACCCCAGAAAATCCTGGCAAATGCCGATGTGTGGAAGGCCTTCCACACATCGGCATTTTAGACGAAGTTGTTATCTTTGTCTAAAAAGATGGCAACAATCCGCATGGAGCACACGGTGCTCGAACGATTCCTCCGCTATGTGCAGATTGACACACAATCAGACCCATCGTCTCAATCTCAGCCCTCTACGGAGAAACAAAAAGACCTGAGCAGGTTGCTGGTGGAAGAACTCCTGCAGATGGGGATTTCCGATGCCCATTTGGATGCATACGGCTATGTATATGCCACCATCCCCGCTACGATCTCCAAAAATGTGCCCGTCATTTGTTATTGTTCGCATGTAGATACTTCTCCGGACGTAAGTGGGGCGGGGGTGCGGCCAATTGTGCATCGCAAATATAATGGCCAGGCCATAACCCTGCCCGATGATCCTTCCGTGGTCATTGACCCTGCCGAGCACCCTGACCTGTTGGAGCAGTTGGGCAATGATATCGTTACGGCTTCGGGTACTACCCTGCTCGGTGCGGACAATAAGGCCGGGGTAGCGGCCATCATGGATGCGGCAGCCTATCTGATTTCCCATCCCGAAATTCCCCATAGTGCAATACGTTTGCTTTTTACTCCGGATGAGGAGATTGGTCGGGGGGTGAACAAGGTGGATATCGCCAAACTCGGCGCCTCCTTTGGCTATACGGTAGATGGGGAGCGCCTGGGATCCCTGGAGGATGAAACCTTCAGTGCGGATGCGGTGGAAATCAGGATATTAGGCGTGAGCACACATCCCGGTTTTGCAAAGGGGAAAATGGAAAATGCGATAAAAATCGCATCGGAAATAATTGCCCGTTTGCCTAAAGACCACCTTTCACCGGAAAGTACTTCCGGTAGGGAAGGCTTCCTTCATCCCACCTCCCTTAGTGGGAGCCTGGAGAAGGCGGAGCTACAGTTCATCGTACGCGATTTTACCGATGAGGGCTTGATTGCCCATGAGGCGCTGCTCAAACAGATTGTGGATGAAGTCCTGCGGGAATATCCCAATTCCCGCGCCGAATGGAAGGTTACCGAGCAGTACCGCAATATGAAAAAGGTGCTCGATACCTGTCCGCAGGTAGCCAATTTTGC
>CAZGOT010000246.1:0-4479 GCA_964527495.1 uncultured Haliscomenobacter sp. | reverse complement strand
GGCCTATGTGTTAATCTTCACAACCTTTCTTGCCTACCTCCTAAATTCCTATGCCCTGGCAATTGTAGCCCCTTCCGTTGTAAGCATCTATATTTATCTGCAGCCTTTATTAGCGACCTGCATAGCCCTTGCCTTTCGCCAGGACCGCCTTGATGCGGTAAAACTCGCCGCAGGAGTCCTTATTTTTGCCGGCGTTTTCCTGGTCAGTAAGCCAGGAAAAGTAAATAAAACGGAAGAAGCTAAGCAAACCTGAGCAGCCAGATTCGCACCTCCCACAACCCACCCACAGTATTCCTCCTGGTATTTTCTTATTTTTACCCCCTGCAGAAAAACCGTTTACCCCTGAAACCCAACCGTTTCATTAATAGTTTCCGAAAATTTCTGGTTTGCAAAAGAAGTGTTGTACCTTGTATTGGTTTTAAATGTCCCCTTTCACTTTGCAATATTTCGTATGCTACATAACGAAGTGCCAAACGATAGTAGGGTTGCCGCTCTATTAGCCTGTTTCGAAGTAATGCTCGAGGGGGAAAGGGATGTGCTTTTTTCCAGAGAAGAATTTGAACAGCTCATCGCCTATTTTGAGCAGTCAGAATTGTCCGAACGTGCCCTTGATCTGGTGGATGCCGGCATTGAAAGGTTCCCCGAATCATCAGCTCTCCTGTCATGCAAAGTGCAACTGCTTCTTGCACGCTATGAGGGGGCTAAGGCACTGGAGATACTTGATCATATAGCACTCCTTTACCCTGCTTATCCCGGGCTCCTGCTTCTTCGTGCAGAAGCCCTGACGTATAGTGGAGCACATACTGTAGCGCTGGAGTTATTGGAAAACTCCGGCAGGGCTTGCTTTGACATCACCCAACAGGCGCAGATCCACTATGTCAGGAGTATTGTTTTTGAGCAATGCAAGAACTATCCTGCAATGTTCGAATCGCTCAAGGATTCCCTTAGATGCAACTGGCAATACGAACCAGCAGTCAGGCGTCTTGGTATTGCTGCCTGGTTGACCCGGGCATATGCCGAAACGATAGACATATGCCAGTTTCTCCTGGATAACGATCCATACCTCCATTTTGCCTGGTACAACCTGGGGCAGGCCTACGAATTCCAGGGACGCTATGAAGAAGCGCTACAGGCTTATGAATATGCGTTCCTCGCCAGCCCGGCTTTTGAACCAGCCTACCGCGATTATATTGAGTTATGCCTGGCTGTCAAAGCTTATGATAAAGCCCTTTCCGTCATTGAAGATGCCATGATGCACCTGGAAGCCGACTCTGACCTTTGGCTCTCCCAGGGTAAATGCCATTTTTACCGAAAAGCATTTGCTCTTGCACGCAAAAGCCTCGCCAGTGCACTAGCCTTGGATCCCATGTGCGATGAAGCTTATTATTTTACCGGCAGGTGTTATGCCAGCGAAGATGCCTGGTCCTGGGCTGCTTTTTATTTCCAGAAAGCCATGGCCATTGATAGTGAAATGGAAGAATACCTCGCTGCGCTCGGGGAGGCTTATTTCAAAATGGGCATGTACAATAGAGGCAGCAAATACTGCCGGCAGGCTATTCGTGCCCTTCCGGAAGAAGCACTTTACTGGAGCCAGTATGCAACGCTGCTCCTGAACGCAGGCCGCCCTGCCGAGGCCCTTGCCATCCTCGAGGAAGCCGATGAATGGACTTCCGGATACTCCCTCGATCTTGCCCTATGCGCTTGTCTTTATGTACTGGGAAAAAAGCAGGAGGCAATGGAAGTACTCTGGCAAACGCTACCAGATCATACCGATTTGCCAGCAACTCTTTTTGAATTTCTCCCCGAACTTGGCAGTGACCCCGAAATTCGTGCCATCCTCGCGTATTACGGGGCCATAATAGAATAGACTTGTTGCGACGTGCCAGCAGCGCGCTGGTAAAAAAGAGCTATTTAGCCCAAGATAAACCTGTCGCAACAAGTCTAATAAACGTTTTTCTAGTTGATAACCCTAACTATCATGCGGACGTCCTTTAACGGGCGATCCCTGTTATCTTTAGCTACTGTGGCAATTTTGTCTATTACCTCCAACCCTTCGATTACTTCCCCGAAGACCGTATAGTCGCGGTCCAGAAAAGGTACACCGCCTCTTTCGGCATATTTTTTCCGTTGCTCCGTGCTGTAGCGAAAACCTTTGCGGGATTCTAACAGATCCAGGTCGCGGTCTGTAACGGCTTTGCCCTGGACGATGTAAAACTGGGAGCCCGAGGAGCGTTTCTCCGGGTTGACCTGGTCTCCCGTCCGTGCAGCAGCCAAAGCACCTTTAACATGGATAAGGGTATCCACAAATTCTGCAGGAATCGTATAATCAGGTCCCCCCATGCCGAGCGGCTGTCCGGGCGCTGCATTGCGGGAATTAGGATCTCCACCCTGAACCATAAAACCGGCAATTACCCTGTGAAAGAGCAGGCTGTCAAAATATCCTTGCTGCGCGAGTTTCATGAAATTATCGCGGTGCAGGGGCGTGCTGTCGTATAGCCAGACCAACATGTTGCCGAATTCCGTTTCGATTTCGATCAGACATCTTTTAGGTGGCTCAATGGGAATTTGTTGTTGCATCGTCCTGGATTTATTGCCCATCCGGGCAGTTAATGAAACCGTATATACGCCCGAGCGCCTGAAGACATGCTGTGGCAGCGAGTCTTCTGAGCGGATACCATCGCCAAAATCCCAGACGAAGGATTCCGCCTTCTGCGAGCGGTTAATGAATTCGACTTTTGCCGGTGCAGTGAGTTGCCCGGAATACGTAAAATCGGCCAATGGCCTTGAACAGGACAGCCCCATGAGCAGGAATGCCCCACAAGCAATACTAGCAGCTTTGTTTAATTTGTACAAATAAGCACCCATCTCCAGATAATTTTGTTTTACCAATAAGCCGGGATATTTCTGAGTCACTCCTCTTCTATCTCCCTAAAATAGCGGATAATATTCCATTTCAGCCTTTCTTCCTGCTCTTTCAGCGTTCCTGGAGGAATCGGGAGGATAAGCTCCCAATGTGGCCAGCCATCAGCATCCCTCCCTACAAAAGCATAGTGCCCGTCATAGCTCATTAGCCGACAGACCGCAATATGCATCAAATCCTGCTTTTCCTCTTTGCTGAACGCTTTTTGCCAGCGACCCAGTTCCTGAATGCCAATCAGAAACAACATCGCATTGAGGTCTGGCAGTACATCGCGGCCAAAACGCCCCTGAACAAAATTGCGCACCCGCAACCACTCAAATTCAATCTCCCATTCTTCCATATGCATCATTCTTCTCTCATCATCGCCGGAATACGCTGAGCGCGCAGCGCCGGCGGAACAGCAGCCAGCAGCCCTATACAAGATACTGTCGCAGCTACTACAACAAAATCCCCCGCCCTCAAACTAATGGGGTAGGCATCAACAGAAAATGCTCCCGGAATAGAAATAATCCCGAAAGCCTTTTGCATACCATATACCAGAAGTGCAAGGGCAAATCCACTTACAGTGCCGATCAGACAAAGCAGCATACCTTCATTCAGAAAAATATTGCGGACCTGATCATCCCTGGCACCCATGGATTTCAGCATAGAAATATCAAATTTTTTCTCTAATACGATCATCCAGAGGGCACCCACCATGTTGAAAGCCACCATCAGCAGGGTTAAGCCTACTATGGCAAAGCTCATCCATTTTTCAATTTTCATCAGCCGCATGAATGCCTCTTCCTGTGCGTAACGATCGCGAAATACTATCCCCGGACCCAGTATTTTCTGAAAGGCAGGCACTACCATTGCTGCCGAGTATCCCGGAGCAAGACGAAATTCCAGCGCACTCAACGCCTGCCCATCACCGAGCAACTCGCGGCAAAGCTCGAGGGAAACCAATACATATTGATTGTCAAAATCCTGCTGTATCACAAAAGTTCCTGCAGGGAAAGCCCTTCGGACCCGAAACTGCTGTCCGGGCAAACCCGTCATTTTGCGCTTGGGCAAATAGATACTCAGGGGCTCGAATACGTTTTCGATGCTCACAGCCAGTTTATTGCGCATCCCCAAGCCCAGCACCGCCAGATTCCTGCCCTGGAGGGTACTCACCGCATAGTTGCCTTCCCGTACAGTAGAGTCAATACCGGTCACCTCATCGAAATATTCATCTACCCCCTTGATAATGCCAAAATCTTGTTTATCCCGATATTCAAAAAAAGCTACTTCCTCCAGTGTCTGGGAAACATAAGCCACCCCAGGTAACGATCGAAGTGCTTCCAAATCTTTCTGACTAACAGAAAAGGTCTTTCCCTCTAGCGGAGTTGCTTTTACCTGCGGGTTGAAATTCCCATACATAGAGGTAATCAAATCCTCAAAGCCATTGAAAACAGACAACACGAGGACCAGGGCTGCTGCTCCAACAGCAATACCCAAGACGGCAATACCTGTGATGATATTGATGATATTGGCGGATTTTCTTGCAAAGAGATAGCGCCTTGCAATGCGCAGTGGCC
>CAZGOT010000245.1:0-4493 GCA_964527495.1 uncultured Haliscomenobacter sp. | reverse complement strand
GTGGACGATCAAACCCGCCGCCAGATGCTGGACCAACTGGCCGCGCTGAATGATGAAAACTATAAAGATTTTGGGGATCCGGAAATCCAGTCCCGCGTTCAGCAGTATGAAATGGCGTACCGCATGCAGACGGCTGTTCCGGAAATGATGGATCTGAGCAAAGAACCTGATTACATTATCAATATGTACGGCCCGGATTGCCTGGTGCCTGGCACTTATGCCGCAAATTGCCTGCTGGCCCGCCGCCTTTCTGAATCCGGAGTGCGCTTTGTTCAACTTTACCACCAGGGATGGGACCACCACGGAAACCTGATCGGAGAGTTTATGGGACAGGCCAAAGATGTGGACCGCGCATCTGCAGCGCTGGTACAGGACCTGAAACAACGAGGGCTTCTCGATGAGACCCTGGTAATCTGGGGAGGCGAGTTTGGGCGGACCAACTATTGCCAGGGCGATTTTTCGCCTGAAAACTACGGCCGCGACCATCACCCCCGCTGTTTCTCTATCTGGATGGCCGGTGGTGGGGTAAAGCCAGGTATTACTTATGGAGAAACAGATGAATTCGGTTACAACATTACCGAAAATCCAGTGCACGTCCATGATTTTCACGCAACGGTGCTCCACCTGATGGGATTGGATCACGAAAAACTGGTGTACAAACATCTGGGAAGACGGTATCGCTTGACCGATATTGCCGGAAAGGTGGTGCCCGGAATCATCGCCTGACCAAGTAATTTGATTTGACATGAAGTATCTCGATAAATGGGCGGGCAATTTGATCCTGGCCTTGAACGCTTTTTTGTTGTTCCTGATTCTTGCTGCCGAAAAAGTCGAGTTGCCTCTCCTGCTCGCCTGGGGTGGCCGCTTGCATCCGCTTTTGCTGCACTTGCCCATTGGCATCTTTACTTTTGCCTGCTATCTCTGGGTAATTCGCAAACAAATGCAAAGTCAACAGGCATTGCAGTTCTCCCTTGTCCTCAGTGCCCTAAGCATCCCGCTAACAGCAATTACTGGTTTTTTTATTTCGAGGGAAGGAGGCTATGATGATGCTCTTCTTTTGCGGCACCAATGGGGCGCTGTGGTATTTGGCATACTGGCCTGGGCACTCTATGCAGGAATCCAGTCTTTTCCAGAAAAGAGCAATTGGTGGAACTCTCTTTTTGCCTTGACTTTTTCCGGAATGTTATTGACCGGGCATTGGGGGGGACAGCTTACCCACGGAGCTGATTTTCTGAGCTGGCCGGAAAACAGTGCGGATGCGCCCGCCGCTGGTTCCCAGACCGCTGTGGCTTCCAGTACGTTCTATGCAGCTAAAATACAGCCGATTTTTGAGCAAAAATGTGTTTCCTGTCACCGAAAAGACAAATCCAAAGGAGGACTCGTACTCGAGGACATCTCCTCTGCACTTAAAGGTGGTAAATCCGGTCCGGCATGGATTCCAGGGGATATCGCAGGCAGTATTCTCCTGCAACGCATCCATCTGCCTGTTACAGACAAGAAGCACATGCCGCCAAGAGGAAAAAATCCCCTGACCCCGGAAGAAGAAGTACTACTGGATACCTGGATTAATGCTGGGGCGGACCCCAAACTTGCATTGAATGCCATCGGTTCAGCGCACCCGCTACATGCGTTCTCCGGTCTGGATGCCAATGAGCAGTCGGCGGAAAAGGTTTATTCATTTAAAGCCGCATCAGCAGCCGATATTGCAAGCCTAAACGACGCATTTTGTAACGTGAAGCCAATCGCAGCAGGTTCTCCGGCATTGGAAGCTGCTTTTTTTATACAAAAAGCTTTTGACCCGCAAAAAGTAGTCGCACTGGAAAAGGTGAAAGGTCAGTTGGTGCGCCTGAACCTAAGCAAAATGCCAATTACGGATAAGGACCTGCAGGCCCTCCTCCCTTTTGGCAAACTGGAAGTGTTGACCCTGAATTATACCGCAATAAGCGATGCAGGGTTGAGTACCTTGAAAAAGTTGCCTGCACTAAAGTCCCTTGGGCTGGCAGGTACCAAAGTAACCGCCCGGTCGGCAGCGGTATTGTCCAGTTGCCCTGCCCTTAAAGAAGTTTTTCTATGGAATACCCAGGTTACCTCCCGGGAGGTGGAACAACTGCAAAAAAAATACCCTAAGATCCGCTGGAACTATGGCTTTACGCCTTCCCCGGAAGATGTCCTTGCGTTGAGCCCTCCTTTATTCGAAAATGCCAAATCTGTGTTAGCTGCCCTTGACAGTATCTACCTGAAAACAGCCATACCCGGGGCTGTTATCCGGTATACACTCGATGGGACCACACCAGATTCAGCAAATGGGAAAATCTATCGTTCCCCCATCCTGTTTAGCGATATCGTTACAGTGAAAGCTCGTGCGTTTAAAAAAGGATGGCTCGACAGCGAAACGGCAGAAATGACGGTTTATAAACAGGGCAAAAAACCAGAGCGCGTAGAATTGCGCACAGCACCCAATCCGGAATATACCGCCAAACCCGACGTGCTGGTCAATGCCGAACTGGGAAACATCACCCAGTTCCGGAGCGGACAATGGATGGGGTACAAAGACCGGCCCATGGAGGCCATTTTCCACTTCTCCCCCAAAAATGCCCCGGAACTTCGTTCAGTAGCCGTTAGCTACGGCGTAAATGTCGGAAGCTATATCGTACCGCCTGTTTCCATGGAAATCTGGGGTGGAAACCGACAAGAGGATATGCAACTTTTGGTAAACGCCTCTTTTGATGCGTTTACTGTCCAGGACCTGGCCGATCAGGAGTCAAGGGGTAAAGTCCTTCGCTTTCCAAAATCGGCGCGGTATCCCATGTATAAATTAGTGGTGCGCAATGTCACCCGTCTTCCGGATTTCCACCCAGGAAAAGGTACCCCCGGGTGGTTTTTTATTGATGAAGTCTTTTTCAATTAAAGGGATGGTTTATTTACCTATCCTTACCAACAATAAAGGGCTTAACACCCACGGCACGGCTACCCTGCACTTTCAGCCAGTAGATGCCCCCTGAGAGCTTGGAAGGAAGCTGTAGCGGTATATGGATAGCACCCGACGGATGGTCGCCGCTGAACAAGGTAGTCACCTCGCGTCCGGAGGCATCGAGCAGTTGAATATGGAGAGGTGCCTCTTCTGGCCACTCTAGCTCCAGGTTGAGCAGGGATTCAGCAGGTAAAGGGTTGGGATACAGGCGAAAGTCCAGGGGAGAGATTTTTTCCCGGATTCCAACACTCTGGCCTTGTACCAATAAGGCGAGGTCCCAGGAAAGTTCTGGTATCGGAAGGTTGAGTTGCCCCCCTGTTACCGTTACGGCCTCCTCGCGAACCTGAGCGCCCGTGAGGCAATTATACCAGGTTGCGAGATATGCGCCATCTTTCAGTTGGTCAAATTGTAGGACAGCACCAGTTACTGCGGGAGGTAAACCTTTGCTTTTCACATAAACATGGTTATAGGAATGGTTAAGAATCCAGGCGGAAAGCAGGGATCGGTCTTTTCCCAATAGGGCATAAGCGTCTACCGCACTGCCCATTCCGCTAAATACATAAGATTTGATGGTGATCCAGTCTGTTCCGGTGTTATCTACCTTGATCGTATGGGCACCTGCCGGAACATCAATGGTATAACTTTGGTTTATCGCGGCAGCATTATCCAGAATGACTTTTCCATCAAGGGAAATATTTATACGTGGATTCGTACCTGCGGTAGTTCCGGTGGAGACAGTGAATTTTCCCGCCACAGGATAATTGACCACAAATGTTGGCGGGCGACGAAATTGGGTATTCCATTGTGCCCCATAAAGATAGGAACCTAAAGCGGCATCGGTACCCGTTTCGCCTATCGTAATATTCAGGGCGCCCAGTCCTCCCCAACCCAGAGAAGGGGTAAGGGCAAGGTCGGCTGGTGCTCCGCCAACGCGTATAGGGGCCGATGCCATACTACTCCTGGAGAAAGGTATGCGGGCAGCTATAGTTGAAAGGGGAGCAAAATGATAGTAGAGATTCCGGGGATGGATGTAATTGTCCCACCACCAGGTAAGTCCTGCCCCGGCACCGCCAGCAAATAGTGATCCCCAGATAGCATTGTGGATGTATATGCCATTGGCGTCAATATTGGCAAGGCTTTCGGCAGATCCTCCCAGGCCAAATTCTCCGTTGAAAGTAGGTTTGCTGTAGTCTTTGAGGTACTGCCGGGTACCCGTTCCGATTGCCCGCTCCAGGTTGGGCACGTCCATATAAAAGTGGGTTTGGGTAAAATCCATGGACGGGGTAGTCCAAAGGGCGGGATCATGCTGGTCGCGGCCAAAGCTGGTTGTTATAAACCGCTTATTGGGATCTGTCTGACGGATAAAATCCCCCATTTCCCGGTGCCAGGCAGCAACATCTGCTTTGCGGTTATCAAAATCATCGGTCCAATCCACTTCATTGAACAGTTCCCAGGACATAATACTGCGGGCGTAGCCCCATCGGGCAATCGTATAGCGCAGGCGGTTTCTGGTATGGTTTTT
>CAZGOT010000244.1:0-4508 GCA_964527495.1 uncultured Haliscomenobacter sp. | reverse complement strand
TATGACTCGTTATTGCAGAAAATATTTGTCAAAGCCGTGAAAAACAAGACTTTAACTCAGATGGATGGTTTTTTAGGTCGCTTTCTTAGAAGCAAAGGTAATGATTTTTTATTAATATCAACTATAATCGCAACTAATTTACCGGGAGCAACTCCAGCTTCACCTGGAATAATTTCCCTGGCTTTATTTACTTTTGCATGCTCAAAACAACAGCTAATGGATTTTTTGGAAGAATTACAATGGCGCGGGCTCATCCACGATATGACGCCCGGCCTGGAGGATGCCCTCCTACGGGAGAAAGTCGTTGCATATATCGGATTTGACCCAACGGCACCGTCGCTTACCATAGGCAACTATGTCCCTATTATGCTCCTGAAGCTTTTCCAGCTTTCCGGGCACCATCCGGTGGTGTTGATGGGCGGGGCCACGGGCCGCATCGGTGACCCTTCCGGAAAAGATAAGGAGCGCGAGCTTAAGTCCTATGAAGAGCTCGATGGCAACCTCGCAAAGCAGACGACCCAAATGCGCCGCCTCCTCGATTTTGAAGGGGTTGAAAATCCGGCCATTTTGGTCAACAACCTGGATTTTTACCGGAATATGAACGTGCTGGATTTCCTCCGCACTGTAGGAAAAACCCTCACGGTTAACTATATGCTCTCCAAGGAATCCGTTCAGAAACGCATGGACAGCGGGATTTCCTTCACCGAGTTTAGCTACCAGCTCCTCCAGGCCTATGATTTTCAATGTCTTTTCCTGGAAAAAAAATGTGTTCTCCAGATGGGGGGTTCCGATCAGTGGGGCAACATTACGTCGGGAACGGAATTCATCCGCCGCAATTTGCAAGGTAAAGCCTATGCCCTTACCAATCCCCTGCTTACCAAGGCCGACGGCAGCAAATTCGGGAAATCGGCTGAGGGAAATATCTGGCTCGATCCGGAAATGACAAGCCCCTATAAATTTTACCAGTTCTGGATCAATACCGCCGATGAAGATCTCCCGCGTTTTATCCGCTATTTTACGCTGCGCAGCAGGGCGGAAGTAGAGCAGATGGAAAAAGATTTTGCGGATAACCCGCAGGAAATGAAGCGAATGCTGGCCGAAGAGCTCACCGTTCGCCTGCACGGACAAGAGGCCTACACCTCTGTACTCAAAGTAAGTGAACTCCTCTTTGGCCGACAGGCCGGACGGGAAGAACTGCTCCAGCTCACTGCTGCAGAGCTGGAAACCGTTGCACAGGAAATTCCTGCCTTTGATATCCCTGCAGAATCCCTGGGCGCAGGCATCCCGATACTCGATTTACTCGCAGGCCGTACCTCCATCACAGTTTCTAAAGGCGAAGCACGCAGGGCTATCGATAATAAGGCAATCAGTATCAACAAAGAAAAAATTGTTTCCCACGAAACCGGAGTAGGCATTGAAAGCCTCCTGCATGGAAGATACCTGCTGGTAGAAAATGGGAAAAAGAATAAATATATCCTGGTAGCCAGGTGAAGGATGAAATGGAGAGGTAAAAAATCTTTTGCCGCCTGCGGCGGCGAAAGAAAATTTTGAATGGACACTGTTTTATCTCATTTTGCTTCGCAAAATGAGATAAAACAGTGTCCATTCAAAATAAAATTTGGCGACGTAAGCCGCCAAACGAAAAGCCGGGGGCTTTTTACACAACCCCTGAGAAAAGTATTCTTAAAACAGGCCTTCATCACCCCAATAAAATAAAACATATGCAACTTTCTATTTATCAGGTGGATGCTTTTGCCGAAGCGGCCTTCCAGGGCAACCCTGCAGCAGTCGTTCCGCTGGATACCTGGCTTCCGGACGCAGTTCTTCAGCAAATCGCACAGGAAAACAACCTGGCGGAGACCGCCTATTTTATACCGTCTGGGGAGGGGTATCATTTGCGTTGGTTTACCCCCACCACAGAAGTGCGCCTCTGCGGGCATGCTACCCTGGCCAGTGCCCATGTCCTGTTCGGCCATTTGGGATTTGCCGGCAGCGAAATCCGCTTCCAGACCCTTTCCGGCACCCTCCGGGTATGGAAGTCAGGATCGGCATTACAGATGGATTTTCCTGCTGATGAGCCTGGCGTTTCTGACCTTTCAACTGCTTTTTTTGCAGAAAACCTCGGCCTTTCAGTTTTGGATGCCCGCCGGGGGAAAGATGATTACCTGGTGCGGATCGCCTCAGCTTCTGAACTTGAAACCCTGCAGCCCGACCTCGGTTTTATCCGGAAGCTACAAGGGGCCAGAGGGCTCATCGTCACCGCTCCTGGTGAGGGCACAGATATTGCCTCCCGGTGTTTTTATCCGGCTACTGGTGTGGATGAAGATGCCGTCACCGGATCGGCCCATACCCTGCTTGCCCCCTACTGGGCTTCCCTGCTTGGCAAAAACACCCTCAGTGCACGGCAAGGCGGCAGCAGAAGAGGTTTCCTGACTTGTTCCGTCCACGGGGACCGGGTGGAATTAAGTGGAAAAGCAGTGACTTATCTTTCCGGTACCATTTACTTCAGCAATGCCTTATGATGAAAAAAATTGCCGCCTGGCTCATGTCCCTTTCGGGATGGCACGTCAATATGCAATACCCGCCAGAGGTGGCCCGCTGCGTGATGACTGCGGCGCCCCACACTTCCAACTGGGACTTTTGGTATGCCCGCCTGGCCTTCTTCGTCATGGAAGCCCCAGTGAAATTTACTATCAAAAAAGAATGGATGCGCTTTCCCTTTAACCTGATTATCGGCCCTTTAGGTGGCATTGGAATAGACCGAAAGCCGAGAGGGAAGGGGGCGGAGCGCCCCAGCTATGTAGATCAGTTGGCGGGTTATTTTGCAAAGTATAAGCGCATCGCCGTATTGGTAACGCCCGAAGGGACAAGATCTCCCAGAAAACAATGGAAAACCGGTTTTTACTACGCTGCCCTCCAGGCAGGAGTGCCTATTTGTCTGGGATACCTGGATTATAAAAAGAAGGAAGCCGGGGTTGGCCTCGTCGTTTATCCCTCTGGCGACATTGCCGCCGACATGAAGCAAATACTGGACTTTTACCGCAAAATACCGGGTAAATTCCCTGAAAAATTCATGGTGGATGCGCGTTATGGTTGATAAATATTGGGCGATTTTGCCACTTTCCTCGCACAGGATATGCAAAAGCTTGTTACATTTGACATCAAGCAAAAATCAGCATCATGCAGCAAATTCAGGATATTTTTCAATTAGAAGGGAAAGTAGCCCTCATTACGGGGGCCAGTAAAGGCATTGGAGAATCCATAGCCCGCATCTACGGACTTGCAGGCGCCAAGGTCGTCATTTCAAGCCGCAAACAAGATGCGCTCGATGCGCTTGCCGGAGAATTGCGGGGCATCGGGATAGACGTGCTCCCCGTAGCTGCGAATGCGGGGAACATGGAAGACCTTGCCCGCCTGGTCGAAGCTACCCGTTCCCACTTTGGTGGCCTGGATATCCTCGTCAATAATGCCGCAGCCAACCCGGTTTTTGGGCCAGTGGAAGATACCCCCATTTCTGCTTTCGATAAGATTATGGACGTCAATGTAAAAGGGCCGTTTGAGCTGAGCAAGCTTGCACTCCCCTTAATGAAGTCCAGAGGCGGTGGATCCATCATCAATGTAAGCAGTATTGGGGGCATTAGTCCGGAACCGCAGCTCGGCATTTATAGCGTCAGCAAAACGGCCCTGATTTCGCTTACCAAAGTACTGGCCAAAGAATGGGGCGCGTATGGCGTTCGCGTAAATGCGATATGTCCGGGCCTGATCAAAACCAAATTCAGCCAGGCGCTCTGGGACAATGAGCAGGTACTGCAATTTACCTTGTCCCACCTGCCTATTGCCAGGATCGGCACCCCGGATGAAATCGCTGCCCTGGCGCTTTTTCTTGCAGGAAATGGCGCTGCGTACTGCACAGGTTCTGTCTTTACGGCCGACGGAGGGCATACCATCTGAGCATGGCTGCCCCTTAAGTCTGCCCATTTTATAGCCTCCTAACCAAAAAACCAAATGCAAACCGACCTTGAAATCGCACGTTCTGTCCAGATGCGCGATATCAGAGATATTGCCGCTATCCTGGGACTGCAAGAGCACGATCTATACCGCTATGGCAGATATAAAGCCAAATTGCCCCTTTCCCTGATAGATACCGCCAAAGCGGCGCGTGGAAAGCTCATCCTGGTCACTGCCATTTCGCCCACTCCAGCAGGAGAAGGAAAAACCACTACCTGCATCGGCCTTTCTGATGCCATGCGCAGGCTGGGGGCAAAAACAACGGTAGTATTGCGCGAGCCCTCTCTTGGGCCTGTCTTCGGCATAAAAGGTGGTGCAACTGGAGGCGGCCATTCGCAGGTCGTGCCAATGGAAGATATCAACCTCCATTTCACTGGTGATTTTGCAGCGGTGGAAAAAGCACACAACCTGCTGTCTGCCATCATAGACAACAGCATCCAAAACAAAAAAAACACGCTGGGAATTGACCCCAGGACGGTGGTCTGGAAGCGAGTAATGGA
>CAZGOT010000243.1:0-4530 GCA_964527495.1 uncultured Haliscomenobacter sp. | reverse complement strand
GTTATTTTAAACAGACGTCATTTTCATTGATTTTGCGAAGCAAAATCAATGAAAACGACGTCTGTTTAAAATTTTATTTCGCCGCCGAAGGCGGCGGAATACTTTTTTCAAAACCCCATACATTTAGATATACCCCCTTCAACATAATTATTGGCGGCTTGCACAGCCAATAATTACATGTGGATATCCGGCAAAAAAGGATATAGCGCCAGAAATGCCATGGCACCTGCTATAAAACCTGCAAAAGCGATCCAGCTTATTTTTTTCAGGTACCAGATAAAATCAATACGCTCCATACCCATAGCCGCTACGCCCGCTGCGGAGCCTATGATCAGCATACTGCCACCCGTACCTGCGGTATAGGCGATGAACTGCCATAGCTTGCTGTCGAGACCGTACACATCCATAGGGTACATACCCATAGTAGCCGCAACCAGAGGTACATTATCTATCACTGCCGAGAGCACTCCGATGAGGATAATCACCAGGTCGAGGTTGGGAATAGCCCGTTGCAGGTTTTCCGCGACGTTTTGCAGCAACCCGATTTGCCCTCCACTCATTCCGCTCACTGCTACTGACTCCAGCGCTGCTACCGCCATCAAAATACCCAGAAAGAAAATAATACTCGAAATTTCAATTCTCGACATCGCATGGCGTACGGAGAGCATCTGCCTGGAACTTTCAAACTCTTCTCCCGGATGGATAAATTCAGAAATCGCCCAGATAATCCCGAGGGAAAGCATGATGCCCATATAAGGAGGGAGGTGGGTTATCGTCTTGAAAACAGGTACAAAAATTAACCCGGCGAGACCGGCAATGAGCATCGTCTTACTGCTCAAGAGGCGGCTTTCCTTTTTCCCTGTAGGCCCTTCTTCAACATGGGACTCCAGCGGGCCGTTAAAATTCGGGATAAAACGGGCAATAATCAGCGGGACGACAAGGCAAAGAATAGAAGGAATAAACGAATGTAGTACTAACCCCAGCGTTGAAACTTTCTTGCCTATCCAGAGCATGGTTGTCGTAACATCGCCAATAGGCGACCATGCCCCACCAGCGTTCGCTGCAATAATAATAATAGAAGCATACCAGAGCCGGTCTTCCTGCTTTGTTATCAACTTCCGCAGCAAAGAAATCATGACGATGGTGGTAGTAAGGTTATCTAATACCGAGCTAAGGAAAAAACCGATAAACGCTACCGTACAAAGCAAAACGTATTTATCCTTTGTGCGAATACGGTTGGTGATAATGCCAAACCCCTTGTGTAAATCCACCAATTCCACAATCGTCATTGCTCCAAGCAGGAAGATCAGGATTTCAGCAGTCTTGCCCATGTGGTGCAGCAAAACAGCCTCCAGGCTACCGGGATTGCCATGATGATCCAGGATTTCCACTCCGCCAACGGAAATCAGTGCCCAGCAAAGGGTGCCTATAAGCAGGGCCGGTACCGATTTGTCCAGCTTTAGCGGATGCTCAAGGGCAATCATCAAATATCCAACTATAAAGCAAACAACAATAAGGACAATCATGATTCTACAAAATTATTTATCGTTAAATAATAGGTGAGTAAGGTGTTTGCGGGTTCAGGTGTAAAAATAAAATATTTTCGATTTGGCGTACTTTAATTCCATATTATTTAATAGACTTTTGATAATATCATCAAAACTCTCTGCTTACCTGTCTAAAATATTACAGGATATGCTCCTTTTAGCCTAATTTTGTCTTTCCTTAGAACAAGCGGTACCTCATGGTAAAAATTGGCAATGTTGAATTAGGAGCATTTCCGCTCCTGCTGGCTCCGATGGAAGACGTCAGCGATCCACCTTTTCGGGCCTTATGCAAAAAGCAAGGGGCAGATATGATGTACACCGAGTTCATTTCCGTGGAGGGATTGATCCGGGATGCAGAAAAAAGCCTCCAGAAACTCGATATCTACGACGAAGAGCGGCCTATCGGTGTACAAATCTTTGGCGCAGAGCTCGAGTCTATGATGAAAGCCGCTGAAATAGTGGAAGCCGCAAAACCCGAAGTCCTGGATATCAATTATGGTTGCCCGGTACAAAAGGTTGTCTGTAAACTGGCCGGGGCGGGCATTTTGCGCGATATACCCAAAATGGTTGCGTTGACAGAAGCAGTGGTCAAATCTACTTCCCTCCCTGTTACCGTCAAAACCAGGCTAGGCTGGGACCATAATTCCATTTTCATTGAAGAAGTCGCCGAGCGCCTGCAAGACGTGGGTATTAAAGCCCTGACCATCCACGCCCGTACCCGCGCTCAGATGTACAAAGGCGAAGCTGACTGGAGCTGGATCGCCAAAGTCAAGAATAATCCCCGAATACATATTCCAATATTCGGCAATGGAGATATTGATAGCCCCATGAAAGCCCTCGAATATAAAAACCGGTATGGCGTGGATGGTATTATGATCGGTCGTGCGACTATAGGGTACCCCTGGATTTTTCGGGAAATCAAACACTTTTTACAAACCGGCAATATCCTGCCTCCTCCCGGAATCCGCGAAAGGGTAGATGCAGCGCGCCAGCATCTCAACCATGCCATAGAGTGGAAAGGCCAGAAACTCGGCATCCTGGAAACCAGACGGCACTATACCAACTACTTCCGTGGTCTCCCGGGAATAAAAGAATTTCGTAAAGAACTGGTTACTTCAGAAATTCGGGAAGTACTTTTCGAAATTTTCGAACAAATTGAAAATCAATATGATGGCTTGGTAATGGATACTGTTTCACCTTCCGCTGCCTGAAGATGCCCATTGCCGTCGGCCGCTGTCCAGCTCCCGGCACCTGCTAATGAACAAACTGTATGCTCTTTAACATCAACGAAGAAGAACGCCGCCTTTTTCAACTTATAGGTGCAAAAGCCAGAGCGCTTGGGTATCCCGTGTACCTGGTAGGCGGATATGTGCGCGACCGGCTCCTCTCCCGGCCATCAAAAGATGTGGACGTCGTCTGTGTCGGAAGCGGGATTAATTTAGCTCAGGAAGTTGCCTCCGCATTAAGCCCCCTCCCCCGCATAACTATATATAAACGATTTGGTACGGCGATGATCAAGCACGGCGATATGGAAATCGAATTTGTCGGCGCCAGAAAAGAATCCTACCGCCATGATTCCCGAAAACCTGCCGTAGAGGAAGGTAGCCTGGAAGACGATCAGAACCGCCGCGATTTCACCATCAATGCCCTCGCCGTTAGCCTCAACGAGGAAGATTACGGCGCGATTATTGACCCTTTCAATGGGCTGGATGACCTGGAGAAAATGATCCTCCGCACCCCACTTGATCCTGGAAAAACTTTCTCTGATGATCCCCTGCGCATGATGCGCGCTATCCGGTTTTCGACCCAGCTCGACTTCACTATCGAGCCCGAAACTCTGGAGGCTATTAGTCGGTATAAAGACCGGATCACCATTGTCTCCCAGGAACGGATTATAGACGAACTCAACAAAATTGTCCTTTCCCACCGGCCTTCCAAAGGTTTTTTGCACTTGTTCCATACTGGATTGCTCAAATATATCCTTCCGGAACTGGTTGCCCTCCAAGGTGTGGAGGTCCGCAATGGACGGGGACATAAAGACAACTTTTTCCATACTTTGCAGGTGCTTGAAAACCTCGCCCGCCATAGCGATAATCTCTGGCTCCGCTGGGCCGCTTTGCTGCATGATATCGCCAAACCCCCAACAAAACGCTATGACCCGGAACTAGGCTGGACTTTTCATGGGCATGATGCCCTGGGTGCCGCCATGGTTCCCGGTATTTTCAAGCGCATAAAGCTCCCCCTGGACCACAAAATGAAATACGTCCAGAAACTTGTTGCCCTGCACCTGCGGCCTATCAGCCTCACAAAAGAAAATATTTCTGACTCTGCTATCCGCCGCCTTATTGTGGATGCAGGTGAAGAGCTCGATGATCTCATGCTGCTTTGCCAGGCGGATATTACTTCCAAAAACCCCAACAAGGTCAAACGTTATCTGGAGAACTACGACCTCGTAAAAGAGCGTATCGCCGAAGTGGAATCCAAAGATAACCTGCGGAACTGGCAACCTCCGATTACTGGCGAAATCATTATGGAAACCTTTAAAATACAGCCCTCCAGGGAAGTGGGCATCATCAAGACTGCTGTCAGGGAGGCTATTCTCGATGGGATAATCCCCAATGACTACGATGCAGCCTTCGGGCTTATGCTTCAAAAAGGGGAAGAGATGGGACTATCCAAAGGCAGGGTGTAGCCCAGAGTAACTTTTTTCACAAAAGTTTTCTACTGCTTTTTTTAATAGGATTTTCCTGTTTCCGTCCAGGTCTGCATAAGTTCCAGCACTTCCCGAAGCGGGAGCTGCTCCGTAGGAAGCGCCCTGCGATCCGGTGCAATATCGAGCTCTTTATAGATAAAGGCATCATCAAAGCCAATAGAAGCCGCATCATTTCGATTGGCCGAATAGATAAGGTGAGCGGGACGTGCCCAATAAATAGCTCCCAGGCACATTGGACGAGGCTCGCACGTACTATACACGGTACACCCC
>CAZGOT010000242.1:3029-4579 GCA_964527495.1 uncultured Haliscomenobacter sp. | reverse complement strand
AGGTTTTGTACCAGGGAGGAAAGACGCGTAGTTTAAGTTTATATACAGGTCCCCAGTTGCCGGCAGGCATCCGGGCTTGTGCAAGGAGATGATTTGTTCCGGTTGGGAGGTGATTGAGGATGAGTTTTTCTCCAAATCGCATATATTGCCAGTTGGAATTTTGCCTGTTGGTGATTTTGAACCGATACATGATTTCCTCTGAATCAAAGTGGGCACTGCTCTGGAATCCGATGTCAAGATATTGGTTGTAGGAGTAAAGGTCCAGCATATCACCGGAAATGGGAAAAAAGCGGATTTTATTGCCTTCCTTGCGCAGGTCGAGGATATCCAGGCAAAGGAATACGCCAGCTTTGCTCTCCGTTACTTTGGGCATCTGCGGTTTGAAATAGGTGATACCGTTAATCCCGCCCATGTACAGGTACCCATCGGGAGATTTCCAGCAAGCTGCAGTATTGAACTCATTGTCTGCCAGGCCATCTTCTACAAAATAATTGTGAAAGGACTCTGTGGCAATATTAAAACAACTCAGGCCTTTTTGCGTCCCGATCCATAGTAGGGAATCGGAGTTGCTACTTAGGATAGAGTACACGATGTCATGGGCAAGTCCATCTACGGCGAAGTAACTTTTGAATTTGAGCGTACGCGGGTCAAAAATAAAAAGACCCTGGCCAGAAGTTCCTATCCAGAGATTACCCCTTTTGTCCAGATATAGGGCATTGACGGGAAGCGTGGTGATTTCGCGGGGAAGGGGTGTACGGGCCTGTTGGAGCCTGCCTTGCTTTCCCTTTACCAAATGAAAAAGGCCGGCATTGCCTCCCACCCATACACTGGAGTCACTTTCCGGAAGGATTACTTTTGCTGCTGGCAATACCTGTTCATAGGCACTTTTTTTGCCTTTAAGAGGAACTTGATACTGCACTTTTCCAGAAGCGGGGTCGAGGACGGAAATCTGTGGAGTATTCCCGCCAGCGAGCAAAACATTTCCAAAGCGGCACATATTCAGGATAAACCCAATATCGGGTAAAGAATCCAGGGTCAGTTTGCCGTTGCGCATAGTGACGTGCTGCGGAGATTTTTCACTTTCCCGGGCAAGCCAGAAGCGGTCTTGCCCGTCCGGCAGGAAATTCCAGATGGCTTTCAGCTGGGGAAAAAACTCAGGGGCTCCGGATTCCGGAAAATAATAGGCGCCGCTGTATGCACCTACCCAGCGCAGACCACTTTTGTCTCCCCAAATCCCACGGACGCTGTTCTTTTTAGTAATTTCTATTTGTTGAAAATTCAATCCTTTTCGACTTCTGACTAAAAAGATGCCAATATTGGTGGAATACCAGTAAGTCCCGGTATTATCTAGTAAAATCCAGGAGGGATTTATGAGGTTACCTCCGGCAATAACGGGATTCTTATCCAGGAAATCGAGGATATAATCCCATCGGGGGTCTTTTTCCTGTAGACTGGTTTTTTGTTCTGATGCAAAAAGGGTACCACGCCCTTTCTGTATTGCAAAAATGTTATAAAGGAAATTTTTGAAAATGGTGAGGGAATCTCCCAGG
>CAZGOT010000242.1:0-3019 GCA_964527495.1 uncultured Haliscomenobacter sp. | reverse complement strand
CTTTAGGGTAAAGGTTTCGGGGGTAGGGAAAATCTGCACCTTCGATCCGTAGAAAGCGGTTGCCTTCCAGCCGGGAAAGGCCGTGTATTTTGTCCAGCATCCAGCAGGTGCCACCTCTTGTTCCCACAATATCTGGAGTGTAGGCACTGGTATATGGATTTAGGGCAATTTTTTCCAATTTAACCCCTCCTTTTTTCTTGCGAAAGGAATAGAGGTTTTTACCGGAAAACATCCATAGCCCTCCCTCCGGATTCGAAGCAACGGTAAAATTGGGGGCCCGGGATATGCTATCAGGAATACCAAGTGCGCTCAGGGGCACGATAAACTTGCGGCGGGAATCTAAAATGACAGTTCCTCCTGAGGTACAGATCCACAGCCTTTGATCTTCGTCTTCGGCAATATGGTGGATTATCCTGCCGGGCAGCGGGGGCAGGTTGGGCAGAAGGCTGTTGAAAGGCTGGAAACGCAGTCCGTTGAATATATCAAGTCCTTGCTCGGTAGCGGCCCAGATCATGCCCCTGCGGTCTTCATATATTTGATTGATATTCCGGCTGCTCAACCCATCGGAAATGCCTAGGAAATGGACTTCATAGAGCTGGCTTTTGAAAGACTGGGCATAAAGGCATCCATTTCCTATAAAATACAGGACAAGAGCAACAAGAAAAGGATGCTTCCATTTTTGATTCCGTTCCGGTTTAACCATATCCCAGGATTTTGAGCATTTCCTCGGCGCTTTGCTCAGGCTGATACAATTGGTCAATGAGGTTGCCTTGCGGGTCTTTGTCAATAAGGATATGCTTTGGGGCAGGGATAAGGCAGTGTTTTATCCCGCCATAACCAGAAATTTCCTCCTGGTAAGCCCCGGTATGGAAAAAGCCCAGGTAGAGCGGCTCGGGTTCGTTGGCAGAGTAAGCCGGCAGATAAACCTGGCTTTGGTGTACCTCGGAGTTGTAATAATCTGAGTTGTCGCAGCTCAGTCCACCTATATTTACCCGGTGGTAGTCGTTATGCCATTTGTTGATGGGTAGGAGAATGAAGCGCTCCCCGATTCCCCAGGTGTCGGGAAGGGTAGTCATCAGGGAGTTATCAATCATATACCAAAGCTCAGCATCATTTTGTCTTTTTTGACCCAGCACGGAGAAGATGGTAGCTCCGCTTTCTCCGACGGTATATTTTCCAAATTCGGTATAGATATCAGGTTCGGGCACCTCCTCTTCCTCACAGGCGTGCAGGATATTGTTAACAATCTCCTTGATCATATATTTATAGTCGAATTCAAAGCCCAGGGAATTGCGAATGGGCATTCCACCGCCAATGTTAAATCCGTTCAGGCTACCGGAGCGACGCCGGAGTTCGCAGTACAGGCGGATGGCTTTTTTTAATTCGCCCCAGTAATACAAGGTATCTTTAATGCCCGTATCTACAAAAAAGTGGAGCATTTTGAGCTTGAATTTCGGATTGGGGGCAATCTGCTCTTCATAAAACCGAAGTACTTCCGAGGCGCGGATACCTAATCGGGAAGTATAGAATTGGAAATTAGGCTCCTCCTCGGTGGCTATCCGGATACCGATATTACAGGAACCCCGGACGTGCTGCCCATAGTATTCGATTTCGGCCGTATTGTCGCAAACGGGGATTACATTGTTGAACCCGTCATTGATCAATTCCACTATCGCCTGCTGGTAATGCTCCGGCTTAAACCCATTGCATACGATGACGATATCTTTTTCAATTTTACCCCGCTCGTAAAGCTTGCGGATCAGGGCAATATCAAATGCCGAGGAGGTTTCCAGGTGGCAGTCGTGGCTTAAGGCTTCTTCGATAATATAGCTAAAATGGCTGCTTTTCGTACAATAGCAATAATAATACTTCCCATTATACCCAACAGAACGCATTGCCCTGGTGAATAAATTCCGGGATTTTTTTATCTGCATGCCGATTTTGGGGAGATAAGTGAGCTTGAGCGGCGTACCATATTTTTGAATCAGATAGTTCAAAGGTATCTCATTGAAGACGAGATAGCCGTTGTCATCTATGTCAAAGCCTTCCTGCGGAAAGTAAAAGGTCTGGTCAATCAGGTCGAAATAGCGGTTGGTCACGGTACAGGATCGTTTTTTGTAAATCTTTGCTGTCGCTGCAAAATTATAAAAAAGAAAAAGGATTTATCCGGTCTGTCAAAAGGCCACCAGCGGGAAATTTTCCTGCTGCGGCATGTTGTATAAAAAGTATGCTGTCGCCGAGGGCAGCAAAAGTTTTTGCCCAGCTGGGGAATAAGTTCAATTTCCTGAAAGAATGGCTGCAAGGTTTGGGGGGGAATAGTTGACCGATTTCAGGGTCTTGCGATCTTCCGTGCGGTACACCAGGAAGTGATTGCCAGAGGGTTCAAAGTGCGCATCGAACCCACGTTGTTCGCGGTAATAGGCCACCGTAGCTTCTGCTTCCTCCACGTTGGAACAGGTTTTGCTCATGTTGGACCGCTGGACCTCATCGAATAGAGCCCGGAATTTTGGTCCCAGGCCAAATTCCAGGACTGCACCACTGAGGACGTATTGCAGATCGCAGAGCGCATCGGCAATAGCTGTCAGGTCTCGGCGTTCAATAGCTTCCCGGAATTCCCGGAGTTCTTCCTCGAGGAGTGCTACCCGGAGGCGACAACGGTCTTCGGAAGGTATAAGTGGCTCTTGTTCAACTGGATGATTAAAAGTTTGATGAAATTCAGCGACCTGGTTGAGGGCATCCAGGGATTCCATTTTCATAGGCTTGGTATTTGAAGGACCACTAAAAAGTACAATTTAAACAAAATATTTTGAACGAGGTATGTCCGGAAATTTTATTTCTGGGTTGTGTAAAGAAAATTTTGAATGAGGCTGTCCTGGTATGACGTTGTGTAAAAAGTGAAATAAATTAATCATTATTGGGGTCGAAAGCCGCCAAAGGACAGCCTCCGGCCTTTTACACAACCCCAGACTTTTTGGACAGCCTCTTCCATCTGATTTACAAGTAACCGAGATTGCTGGAA
>CAZGOT010000241.1:0-4595 GCA_964527495.1 uncultured Haliscomenobacter sp. | reverse complement strand
TTTACCGTCCTCCCAAAAGTTATACTTCAGTGCTTCCCCGAAAGCCTGAAAGTAGAACATTCAAAACTCGAGCATTTCTTTAATTTGGCCTTCCAGGAACCTTAATATCCCTCATTTTGCACCAGAGCCTTATTATTTACCATTGCATCCAGCGGAATAGGCAGGATATAGCGGAAATCGGGGTAGTTGAGCTGACAGTTGCCAGAGGTACAATCCTGGCGGCGAATAGGCTGTCGTTTGCGGGCCAGGTCAAAGAGCAAGTGGCCTTCGAAAGCAAGCTCCCTGCGCCGCTCTTCCAGAATAGCTGTTTTGAGCGCTGCCCCTCCTGCTACAATAGGTGAAGCAGTAGGATTAGCCCGCCGGTAAATTTGGTTTAGGTCGGTACGCGCAGCAGCCTCGTTGTTGAGCTCGGCATACGCCTCGGCACGGAGGAGATATTGCTCAGAAAGACGCAGTAGCGGGAAATTTGCCAGGAAGTTGGGTGCAAAAGGATATTTAGCACATAGGATATCCCCTTTGCCGTTGGAAAGGTAAAGCCCCCGACGCAGGTCGCCTGCAGGAAATAGGTTCAGTAAATCCTGAGTAACCCTACAGACGGGCGTTGGATTTCCACTTCCTATGATAAGGCTGTGTGCCGTAATGTTGGCCTGAGAACCGTCATCCGATTTGTATTCCTGCAAATCCACATAAAAAATGCCCTCGGAAAGGGTGGAATTGGTCCATCCAGAGACATAGGCATTGCCCGTACTGAGGGTATAATTGCACGTATTGATCACTGTACTGCTCATTTCCACCACGCCCTGCCAGTTTTCCATGTACGCATACACCCTGGCCAATAAAGCCCGGGCGGCACAAGCACTTAGCCAGATAGGCCGGGCACTTCGCTGGGCTGCCGGACCAATATTTTCTATTCCGACCTTCAAATCGGATACGATAAGCGCATAAATGGCCGCAACATTAGCCCGGGAAGGGGTATCAAATGTAGAGGGGGTACGCAATAACAGTGGGATACCGGGATGTGTCGCCCCAGTACTAAACGTATAGTGCTGCCCATAGAGGTTGACCAGGCTCAAATAGCCGATAGCGCGCAGGACATGGGCCTCGCCGAGTAAGCTCTTTCGCTCTGCCTCGGTACCTTCCGCCAGCACGGGCAAAGCCCCGATCAGGTTGTTGGCCCGGTTGATGTGCCGGTAGAGCTGGGCATAAACACTCCCAAATAGTGAATTATCGTACAGGGCACGGTTATTGAAGCCAGCAGCTTCGCGCCAGGTTACAATAGCGGCATTTTCCGATTCGGCTACTGAACCACTGTTTACCGCATTGGGGCTCATTTCCATATTTCCTGCCAGCTCAGGATACAACGCATACAACTGGCGGTAATGTTCCTGAAAAGTAAGGCCATGATATGCCGCCACCATTGCCGCACGCACACCCGCCAGCGTACTCAAGGCATCTTCGTTCGAGAGTTCATCCCGGGGGCTGACATCCAGGAAGCCCTTGCAACCCGGAAGAATAAATAACCCCAAAAAACACATATATATAATGGTGTATTTTTTCATAACCCAAAATTCAATCCGGCCACGACCGCACGTGCCTGAGGGAAAATAAATCGGTATTCTGCGATGCCATTGCGCCCTTCACGGGCTTTTGTTCCATAAATATAGCCCAGGTTGTCCGTTTGGAGGGAGGCCCGCAAACTGGAAATCCGCATTTTTTTCGCTACCACGCGGGGAAGTTCCCAACTCAGGTTGACATTGGCAAGCTGCAGGTAATCATTGCGAAATAAATACCGCGTAGAGTTGCGGGAGGGGAAGTTACCTTCGTGCAGCCGGGGTGTATCGGTAATATCCCCCGGCTGTTGCCACCGGTCCAGTTGATTAACACTTTGGTTGTTAAAACTAATTTGCCGCCCATCGGTAAAGGTGAGGTTGTTCACCAGGATATGACTGCCGTAGGAATAATTAATCATGAACCCCAGTTGCCACTGTTTCCAACTCAACTGGTTTTGCCAGCCCCCGAAAAAACGGGGGGTACGATTGCCGATAACGACCCGGTTGCGCACATCTGCTGCGAGCCGCGCATCATCGGTAATGGAGCCGTCAGGCATAAACCACAGAGGCTTTCCGTTGTAGGGGTCCACCCCTGCTGCGCGGATCCCATAAATGGCACTGACATCATTTCCGATCACGATACCACTGCTTTGGTCGGTAGCCTGAGGGGGGCGTTCTATGGCAATGCGCAGGACTTTATTTCGATTGAAAGCAAAATTGAATCCACTTGTCCAGGCCAGTGCATTGCGGGAGATATCTGCCCGAAGAGACCATTCCATACCTTGATTGCGCATATCGCCTGTATTGGCAATGATGGTATTGAAGCCCGATTCTCGCGGGGTCGGGATTGTGGAGATAGCATTTTTAATCGTATTGCGGTAGTATTCCCAGGTCATTTTCAGTCGGGAATCCAGGAAATGAAGATCCATGGCAACGTTGAATTGCTCGTTGGACTGCCAGGTAAGGCGTTCATTGGCAGGTGCGGAGGGGGCAAATCCATTATATCCGCCATAGCTATTGTTATTACTGATAAGGTAGAGACCGCGGGCGCTGTAAGTACCCAGACGGGAATTGCCGGTAATGCCGTACGACATCCGCAACTTTCCAAAACTGAGCTGCTTGATCCGCTTCATAAAGGACTCGGAGCTGAACGTCCATGCGGTACCCGCACTAAAAAAGTTGGCAGCCTGGACATCTCCGCCGAAGATAGACGATGCATCCCTGCGGGCCGAGAGCGAAAGATAATAACGGAACTTCCAGTCGTAGCTCATCTGCCCGAACCCCGAAAGGCTGGCATCTTCGTATGCCGAGGTATTGGCATCAATATCTGCTTTATTGACCGTGTTTAACTCGCGGAGGTTATCAAAAGGGAAATTGGAAGCCGTGATAATACTCCGTGCGGTATTGCGCTGCTGCGCCTCAAAACCTGCGAGTATGGACAAGTGATGTTCTTTGTTGAAAGAAGTATTCCATCCAGCCTGTGTCGTGCTGATCCAACGCTGGTTATCGGTATTAGACCGTGTAGCAAAGCCGTTTCGGCTGCGCCCTGTGCCATTGAGGGCAGAGTTATAGCGCTGCTCGCGCTGTTGAAATACATCAACGCCCGCTGTGGTGCTAATGTACAATCCTGGCATGGGTTCAAAGCGCAGTGCAGCATTGCCATTGACCGACAGCACCTGGTGGTTATGGTCATTTTGCGCGATTACTGCCAGGGGGTTGCCCAGGTTGACAAAAGGCCCCTGGTTATTGAACGTACCGTCGGGGCCGTAAATGGCGAGATTAGGAGGAAAAGTGACGTTTTGAAACGTATTCAAGGATTCCTTGATCTTTCTGGACACCGAAAGGCTGGTATTGAGACTAAATTTTTTGCCAAACTTCTGCCCCAGGTTGATCCGTGCCCCCTGCCGTTGATTCGAGTTGCCCCTGGATATTGCTTGCTGGCCCAGGTGGTCGGCAGAAAAATAAAAACTGGAACTTTCCCCACCGCCACTCATCGTAAACCCCGCGCTGGTGAAGGTCCCCGTACGCTGTACTGCTTTGCGCCAGTCGTTGGAGACGTTAGCCGGGCCGGCATCCTCCGGGTTTTTTCCCGAGTTGAACAGCGTTTCACGGGCTAACTCGATATACTGGGGCGTATTCAAAAACTGAATCTCATTTATAGTATTTTCGAATCCCTGCTGTATTCTTACATCAACAGCTGTTTTTCCAGCCTTGCCTTTTTTGGTAGTAATCAGGATAACCCCGTTGGCGGCATTGGCGCCATATACCGCCGTAGCGGCAGCATCTTTCAACACTACCACAGATTCGATATCTGCAGGGTTGAGCAGGGCCAGTGGGTTAATGCGTTGGTTCAGCACATTGCTGAACTGCGTGTTTGTGGTATTGGTTTCAAAAATATCATAGAGAGGAACCCCGTCCAGGATATACAATGGCTGGCCAGACGCGGTGATATCTGATGCGCCAACAGGCACCAGGGCATTTTCCCCGCGGATGCGTACCCGGACCGGAAGCCCGCGCTCACCAGTCGTCTGCTCCACCTGCAGACCCGGAGTGAGACCTTCGAGTAGTTTATCTACGCTCTCCACGGGCCGGTCGCTGCGCAGGGCTTCTGCAGTAACTTGTGCATAACTCCCCACCAGGTCTTTTTCCTGTTTCCGAACCGAATAGGCTGTCACCACGACCTCCTGTATTTCCTGCGCTTCCCGAAATAGTACCACATTTAAGGTGTTGCCCCCTTTTGCGCGCAGGATCTGTGACTTCATACCCACATAGGAAAAAATCAGCATTGCCTCCGTAACCCCTGGAGGCAATACTATCGAGTACTTCCCATCCTGGTCGGTTGAAGCCCCACCCTCACTCCCCTGTACAGCAACAGTTGCCCCAACCAGCGGTTCCTTTTCAATATCCGTAACCACTCCACTGACCGCAGTGCGTTGCTGCGCGTGCAGAGCCAAAGGAAAAACCAGGACCAGCAACAATAATGTCAAGCACAATATTCTATTTTTGATGCTTGTTTGCGGAAGTTTTTTGAGCATAACACAAATA
>CAZGOT010000240.1:3212-4596 GCA_964527495.1 uncultured Haliscomenobacter sp. | reverse complement strand
GGGTTCATTTTGCTTCGGGTTGCTTCGGTTAATGCCTCCGTTTTGTGCTGTTTTTCGGGAGATTTGGCATATTCCTTAATTATTTGCTCAGTAGTAATTCTACGTTGTTCTTCATCGTAGCCTTCTGCTTCAAAAACCCCAAGAATTGCCTCTACGGCATCGGCACGGATGCCATAGGTGGCCGAAAAGTTTTGCGCTATGACAGCAGGACTGTTATCGCCAGAAGTATTGAGGTTGGACTGTCCTAAAAGAATTTTTGATTCCATTTTAAAGGATTATTATTTTTTGGATGAAGGCTATCCGTAGGAGATATTCACATCGCCATCGCCATTTTTAATCACCACGGGGCTTTTTTCACCTGATGTGCTTGCAGTTACAACTGGCTTTGGTTCAGCAGGAGTGGCTGTTTTTTCATTTTGCTTGAAATCACCCATTTGACTATATCCTGAAACTTCAGCTTCTTCCATTGTCCAATCTTCTGATAGGTCATTGTTGATTTGTATGAGTGCTTCTCTGATTGCATTGGATTCTAAAGTTGAATCACTATTCGAAAGGACACCGCCTATTCTTTTTGATTTCAAAGCCTTCAAGCGACCTGATTGCAAAGTAGTATTGTGAAGGAGCCGCTGATCCTCATACTTTTTTGCTAAGGAAAAGAGTCCTTGAAGGACTTTTTCCAATTCGTCTGCAGCAAGCCAATTGTACAGGATTTTTTTTGCTGACATGATGGTTGATTTTATGTTTTAGTTTTGGTTCAATGGTGTTCTTTTGGGGTGTTGTGCCCCAATATCTATCCAACATGTCATATCCGGACTCAAAGGGTTTCCATGTGGATTTTCAGCAGAAATAATGGCCAACGTATTGATGGAAGGATCATCACCAGTTAAAGCTCCCAAGGCTTGGGAGGAGAAATTGTGGATATTATCAACTAAGGTTCCCATACTGGAAATTTGGTTTGGTTACGTGGGTTGTCTATCCTTCCCCATCGCAGGAAAGGCAATGGGGATTAATTTCAGGAAAAATATGGTATCGTGCAAGAAAATCCCCTCAAAAATTTTGCGCTCCGATCCATCTTCACAATGCTCTTTTGAGGACAATACCCCGAACCGGAGAAGAAAAAACCGTTTGACAGTATTTTAAACGGTGGGAGTAAATCTGCTCCTGTGTGTATATTGAGTATGAATGGTGCATCATTTTTAAATTGATAACCAATACTTTGACCGTTTCAAAAGGTGTGAACTGACCTTTGTAGGGGTCAAAAAGCTTGTGCCCCAAACGGCTCTTTTCTTTTCCGTATCTTCTCCAGCTGGCTTACCGTTTATGCCTTCTTACGTTACCTCTAAGGGGCAAAAGTCATCATGGGGTTCCTCTTGCTTTCTTCCCG
>CAZGOT010000240.1:0-3202 GCA_964527495.1 uncultured Haliscomenobacter sp. | reverse complement strand
GGGTGAGGCACTTAAGCCTTTTCCCATACCCTAAAAACCTCCCTCTCACCCCTTCCATTCCTTCCCAATTTTTCTTAGCTTTACCTGCTGATGTTTGGTAGCTCTGTAAACCCAACGCGCTCTTGCTATGGCAGTAAAAAAATCTGAACTCTACTCAAGCCTCTGGGCTGGGGCGGATGCCCTCAGGGGCGGAATGGATGCTTCCCAGTATAAGGATTATGTCCTCGTGCTGCTCTTCCTGAAGTATGTCTCCGATAAAGCAGAAGCAGACCCTTATGCGCTTATCGAGGTGCCCGAAGGGTGCAGCTTTAAAGATATCACCGCTCTCAAAGGGAAACCTGAAATCGGAGAGCGCATGGATATCGCCATTGGCAAAATCGCCAAGGCCAACGACCTGCAAAATGTCATTGATGTGGTGAGCTTCAATGATGAGGATAAGCTGGGGAAGGGCAAAGAGATGATTGACCGATTGAGCGATCTGGTAGCCATTTTCGAAAATCCTTCCCTCAACTTTGCCAAGAATAAAGCGGGCGGAGACGATATACTCGGGGATGCTTATGAATACCTCATGCGCCATTTTGCTACAGAGTCGGGAAAGGCGAAAGGTCAATTTTATACCCCCGCAGAGGTTAGCCGCATAATGGCGATGGTGATAGGGATTAAAAAAGGTGTCCCCCATAGCCAGACTTTCTATGACCCTACTTCTGGTTCCGGCTCCCTGCTGCTGAAGGCTGCGGATGAATGTGATGGCACTGCTTCCCTCTTTGGTCAGGAAAAGGACGTGGCCACAGCGGCATTGGCCAAAATGAATATGATTCTCCACAATAACCCCACGGCGGAAATCAAAAGGGGGCAAAGTACGCTGTCCAATCCACTTTTCTTAAATGCCCACGGCCAATTGATGGCCTTTGATTATGCGGTGGCCAATCCACCTTTTTCGCTGAAAAACTGGACACAGGGGTTCAATCCTTCAGAAGATGAATACAATAGGTTCACAGGCTACGGTATCCCTCCGGAAAAGAATGGGGATTATGCTTTCCTGCTACATATTATAGCTTCTCTGAAAAGCTCGGGCAAAGGGGCGGTCATTTTGCCACATGGGGTTTTGTTCCGGGGAAATGCAGAGGCTGAAATCCGCAAAAATATCCTGCGCAAAGGCTATATCAAGGGTATCATTGGCCTTCCGGCAAACTTGTTCTATGGGACGGGTATCCCTGCTTGTATTATCGTGGTGGATAAGGAGGATGCCCACCAACGCAAGGGGATCTTTATGCTTGATGCGAGCAAGGGATTTATCAAAGATGGCAATAAGAACCGCCTCCGGGAACAGGATATCCACAAAATCGTGGATGTGTTCAATAAGCAACTGGAAATCCCCAAATTCAGCCGCTTGGTGCCCATGGAGGAAATCTCCGACCCCAAAAACGATTTCAATCTCAATATTCCAAGGTATATTGATAGTCAGGAACCTGAGGATATACAGGATATTGCCGCTCACCTGCTGGGGGGTATTCCTTCCCGGGATATTGAGGCTTTGATGACCTATTGGACAGCATATCCCAACCTTCGAAACGTATTATTTGAGCCCGGAGACCGGGATGGATATCTGAAGCCCCGGGTGGAAAAAGAAGCACTTAAGCAGACCATTTTTGAGCATCCGGACTTTGTGGCTTTTTCCGGAAAAATGCAGGAGGTCTTTCGGAATTGGGCAAGGGAAAGCACGGAAAAACTGAAAGCACTGGAAAAGGGGTTCACGCCTAAAGCGGTAATCCATGAACTATCTGAGCGGCTACTGGATACTTTCCATGGAATGCCCCTTATGGATAAATACGACGTGTACCAGCACCTGATGGACTATTGGGGAGGGGTGATGCAGGATGACCTTTATCTGATTGCAGAGGATGGATGGGTGGCCACGCCTTATCGGGTGATAGAGAGGAATAAAAAGACCGGAAAAGAAACGGATAAGGGCTGGACTTGCGATTTAATCCCACCTTCTTTGATGGTTGACCAATTCTTTAAAGCGGAAAAAGAAGCCTTGGAGGCTTTGGAGGCAGAAAAAGAAGCCCTGTCTGCCCAGCTTGCTGAATTGGAAGAAGAACACGGGGGCGAAGAGGGCATTTTTTCGGATTTTGATAAGGTAAACAAAAATACGGTGGCCAAACGCTTGAAGGAACTGGGCAAAGATGCAGGAGAGGAAAAAGCTGTCCTGCGGAGTTACTTGGAACTGGTGGAACAACAGTCCAAAATAAGTGCCGAAGTCAAACAAGCTGCCGCGCTATTGGATAAAATATCCCTCCAACAATACCAAATTCTTGATGCCGATGAGGTGAAACGGATAGTGGTAGAAGGCAAATGGATGACAGCTCTTCAATCAGCCTTGCAAAGCGAAATGGAGCGCATTAGCCAGCGTCTGACCGGGCGTATCAAAGAACTCATGGAACGCTATGAGACCCCTCTGCCCGTTTTGGATAAGGAACTCGCGGAGATGGAGGAAAAAGTCAAGAAGCACCTAGAAAAGATGGGCTATACACTCGAAATACTTTAAAAAACGCGATGGAACTAATCAAACCAGAAATAATCGCAGCCCGGATTTTTACGGTCAGGGGCGTTCAAGTGATGTTTGATTCTGACTTGGCAGCTCTGTATCAGGTGGAAACCAAAGTCCTAAATCAAGCTGTTAAGCGCAATATCGAACGCTTCCCCGAAACCTTTAGGTTTCAATTGACCCAAGAGGAATTTAAGTATGTGCGGGCACAATGGATGACATTAGAGGATAAAGGTGAATTTTTAAGGTCACAGATTGTGACCTTAGAAGATAAGCATAATAGTCAATATGAGCCTATAGAAGTGAAATCCTTTTCCAATAGCCACGACCGTTTTTTGATTATAGACAAAAAGGAACTTTACCATCTTGGTGCTTCACTCAAAGATTTGGGTAAAAAGTGGTTTGGTTTCTCCAAAATGGACTCACTAACTGCTGATGTATTGGCAAAATTGAACAGAGCAACATGAAAGCAGAAGGAAAATATAAAAAAACAGAAGTTGGGGTGATTCCCGAGGATTGGGAGGTGGTGAAACTTCAAGATATTTCTGATCTAAAAACTGGACCTTTTGGCTCTACACTCCATCAAAAAGATTATGTCAATGATGGTACACCAATTATTACTGTTGAACATTTGGGGGATTTTGGGATTCTTCA
>CAZGOT010000239.1:0-4631 GCA_964527495.1 uncultured Haliscomenobacter sp. | reverse complement strand
CACCTTTTGACTAAGGAAGGCATCCCCGGGCATTGGCCGGACCAATTCTACCCACACATTGGTACGGCTGGTATTTCCGCCCTCTGTGCTGTCAATAGCGCCAAACCGGGAGATGCGTCCTTCGTCTACTGCCCTTTGAGGAATCTGTCCCGAGGCATCCCATTTGCTGTGGAAAGTTGACAGGCCCAACCGAAGCAGTTCACCACCTGGCATCCGATAGGTATATTTTCCGGATAGGTTGAGCCGGTTGAAATGCTGTGGGCTTTGAAAGGGGCCGTCACTGAGCATAAACTCGGAGGCCAGGTAGGCAAACTGGCCCTTTTCGCGGGCTTTTTCACCCAATAACCCGTTCATTGCCAGTATGCGCCGGGTATTAAATCGCCCGGTTTCTACTTTCACCATTTCTTGTTCCAGCAAATCCGGTGTCGTGAATTCCACAAACCCCGCTGTGGTGAAATTCCCCCGGTCGGCATAGTATGGCCCCTTGCCAAACTCTACCCGTTGGATAAGCTCAGGGATAAGAAAATGCAAATCGGCATATCCCTGACCATGGGCATGCGAGACCATATTCACGGGTAAGCCATCCACCTGGATGGAGATATCGGTCCCGTGGTCAATATCAAAACCGCGAAGGAAAATCTGCTCTGCCTTACCTCCACCTGCATGTTGGGCAATAACCAGACCCGGCACACTGCGCAGCACCTCCTGGGAGGAGTTGACCCCGCGCAGCCGCGTATCCAGGCGCACGAGGGAAGTCAGAGGGTCTGGAAGTTCGCTTACTGTAACCCGGTCTAGCTGAAAGCTGGTGGGCTGAAGTTCAATCAGCACAAATCGTTTTGTAGGATCAAGCACGACCCTTTGAGTCTCATACCCCAAATAAGAAACAATAAGGGCCTGAAGGATCGTATCAGCAGTAAGCGAAAAGAATCCCAACACATTAGTTTCTGTGCCATAAGGAAAGGATTCTGCAAGGATTGTTGCCATTTCAAGAGGCTCCTGGGTACGCGCATCTACCACTTTTCCGGAATACGTTTCGTGTGCCAAAACCGGAAGAGAGAGGAAAAATACAACGACATAGGCAAGGATTACTCTCATGTTAAAATGTTAAATAGCATGTGGTTTTTAAAAGAAGCGTAAAGTTAATTATTTCCGTTACGCCTACCTACGGCACACCACCACGCCCATATTGCTGCAAGCAGGCATTGGAAAAACAATAAAATAGCCCCCGTACCAAGATTCGAGACTTTGCCTGGTGCCACCCTTTCCGGAAATGCCATCACAGCATCATAATCCCCGGGGTTAAGCTTTTTGCCGGCATCCAGCTTATTTTGAAACCAGGCAGTCCAATCCGATTGCAAATTTTCAAGCTTTGCAGATAAAGTGCGGAACGACTCTTTGGAAGTTCCTGAAATATCAGTCAACTGTCGGTGTACGCTCAGGGCTGGAGAGAACAGCATTAAGCTCCCTGCAAATGCCTCTTGCTTATCAGCACATCGCGAAAGCATTTGCTCAACACTATCTTTCATCTGCTTTTCATCTTTATTCAATGCTAAAACTTCGCGATACAAATCTTCCCATCCCTTCTCTGAGTCAGGTTTACGCTTGTACTGGGAATTAAGTGCATAAAAGTCATCGATCCGTTGCTCCCGGCTATCTTCCAATTGCCTTTCCAAATCCCGCATAGCTACCTGAAATGATGCCCTGGACGGTATAGGATAGGCTTGCTGGGCAATCAAATTCACCATTGACGGAATAATCAGGGTAAATGCCAACCAGGCACCAATACTCCAGAGTGCATTTTGCGCGGAAGAGCCCCCCCATAAATTAATAGCTAACAAAACCAGAAACCAGAAAAGGACATAGAGCAAGGCTATCCCTGTAGTAGCAAGTACAACACCCAGTGCAGAAAGCCCTGTATGAAAGACAAGAAGCGGTAGGATAATCAATATGGTAATCCCCGAAAGTAAAATAAAACGGGCCAGCATTTTTTGAAAGAAAAGTTCACTAAATACAATAGGTTGAGCCCTCTGCAAGTCGAGGGTCCCTTGTTCCCGTTCACTTGAAATTAGATTAAACGAAAGGGCAATAACCAATAAGGGCAATAAATATACGATGACGAAAGCCAGGTCAAAAGCACCATAAAGCAGGTTCACCGGATTTTCCAGCTCCGTATCCCCTCGCGGCTGTAGCTGAAACAGGGATAACCTCCATGCATCCGGCTGCAGATCACTTATACCTGTCGCAATGATACTCTCCGGGATTGTTTGAAGGGATATAATCCATCCGGTCCGAACCACAGTAACAGGGATGGTTGGATCCTGCCGCCAACTTCCTCCTGGCTTCAAACCACGTAAAGTACTATCTGCCTGGATTTTCAATAATTCAAAATTATTTTTTTGTTCGTTTTGAACTTGCAGGATGGATGCATTCTTGAATTCGAGCCTCCGGGAACCATTGAATAATGCAAATCCAACACTTACAAGCAAAAAAGCAAACAACAACCATGGCAACGGACTGCGAAGCAGGCGTAGAGATTCATACTTGAGTTGAAGAAATAACATAGCTAATATTTTGGGCAAAAAGAATTAAATCGGGCTATGCCCGGTTCATAATGGTCTCAACTTAAAAAAGAAAGCAAGGGCGGCTAGACCACTGCCTATAAACCAAATCAATAAGGCAGCCAAAGGGGTAAGTAGCTGTACAATCAGCCGTTCCATTCCAATAGGACGGTAATCAAACCGAACATTCCCGGCAAAAAACGCTTTCCCGCGTTTGCCGCCCCAATCACCATACCTAAAGTTATTAGTCAGGTCTTCATTCAGTTCCCCTACGAGTTGTACACGATATTTTTCTGCTGCTGCAAGAAAGTCAAAATAAGCTTCAACGTCGGTACCTGCCAAGCGCTGAGAAAGGATATTGAGGAGGACGAAAGGGGAGCATATTGCAGCAACAGCGTGTACCCTGCGTTGCCGGAGATAAACTTCGAGTAATCTGGCTTTGTGCTTTTGAAAGACGTAGGTTTCGTGTTCTTCGCCCTTCTGCATGATATAACCAGCCCAATTGAACGGAAGGTCTTCTACTTCATTTACCTGATATTTTCGGAGGGTCTCTTCCTCTAATTTTTTCGTAAAAACAGCGGTTCCATCATGGCCGTCCACTCCGTTTTCCAGGTCTTTCTCAATATTGGCATGATATTCCTGCCAACTTGGGGTAGGGTGTAGGTTTTTGGCAAAATTGACAGCTGCCCGAGGCACAATCAGGCAAGCCAATACCCATAAAGCGAGCGACCCTACCAGTGAAGCGTTTTGTCGGCCAGCCCAGGCAGATATCAGAAGAGTCAGGTTAATGAAACAACCAAAATAGATAAGATAAACCAGTATTATTAAACCGTAACGAACCCAGTGGATGATTTCAGCATCGGCAACCAACAAACCAAATGCTCCGCCAATAAAAAAAGGTAACGACAGCAATAGGACAACCATCCATAAACCTAAAGATTTACCGAAGAATAAACCCGATGGTCTGATACCTTGTGCCAAAATCAACCGGAGGTTACCATTCTCACGGTCTGTTGCCACCAATCCAAAACCTAATACAATAATGAAGAGCGGCATCAACAAACCCAACACAAAAGCAGGGGTAAGCGTACCAAGTCTGGAAATATCTCCCTGATCCTCGGCCGATCTGAATTCTGTCAAATTGGAACGGTGCCCCTCCAGAAAAAGCGTATTGCCTGTGAATGCATCAACGCCCCGGTCAAAATAAGAAAGTGGATATATCGGCTTAAACACATAGGTGCCATAATGGGCAGCAGAATGTGGATTCTTGTCCTTTTGGCTTTCCCACTGGCCACGCATTTTCTCTGAAGCCTCTGTATGCTGCTTTTTTAGCGATGCGTAATAATTATAAGCCCCAACAACAGAAAGCAAAAAAAATAGACTGATTAACAACGCCGCCGTTCTAAAACGGCCTTCGCGAAGGATATCCGTGAATGTTTGTTTTGCAATGGAAAGCATATTCAATCCGTTTTAAGTTAAAAAACTGCCCCTGTAGGTAAAATCTCGAAGTGCCAGGGGTTCATGAATATCCCTGCATCAGCTGGCGACCCTAAGCTACAGTTGGTTTAATACAAAGTCTATATCGTCTGAAGGTAAAGTTCCTCAATATCCTTTGCCTGGAGTTGATGATCCCTGTTATCCAGGATGTTGACCAAGCGCCCAGCCTTCATGATCCCAATCCGGTCTGCAACATCCTTTGCCCTGAAGATATCGTGTGTGGCCATAAGCATTGAAATTCCTTCCTTACGCAAATCAAGTAGTAGGCTGCTAAAGTCATTGCTGGCCTTGGGGTCAAGCCCGCTGGTTGGTTCGTCAAGAAATAGTACTTTTGCTTTTTTAGCTAGTGCAATCGCGATACCAACCTTTTGGCGCATACCCTTGGAATAGGTTGCTACAGGTAGGTCAAAATCCGTTATGCCTAAACCTGCTGTTTCAAGATATAGGCGTAGCTCTTCCTTTTTGTGGCTAAAACCGCCTAGTCTGGAAAAATAATCAAGGTTCTCCATACCGGTAAGATTGGGATACAAAATGACCACTTCAGGTAGATAGGCAAGGTGGCGTTTGCTCTCAATT
>CAZGOT010000238.1:0-4636 GCA_964527495.1 uncultured Haliscomenobacter sp. | reverse complement strand
TTTGGCGGCGTAAGCCGCCAAACGAAAAGCCGGGGGCTTTTTACACAACCCCATACTTTTTTTTAAAAAAGCGTTTTGAAACAAGCTTATTCCACCGCTTGCTGAAATGTTTTCGACAATGCATCATAAACGCCTTTGAGTTCGCGGTAGCGCTCAAAGGCATCCTTCCCCGGCTTTTGATCGGCCTGGTCTATCATGCTGCGCAGGTAGCTGATTTGTGCAAGCAGCGTAGGTTGCATATACCTGCCTTGTTCTGTATTCAAAGATTTTTGAATGTTTTTCAAAGGCGCAAATGCCGGATGCCCTTCAGCAGTTGACTTGAGCTTTTCCTCTGTTCGGGCGTTCAATTGCCTGGCTTCGCCTTCCAACGCCACTACCTGAAGGGATAGTGCCTCCTGAGCAATCAGGTCAGCAGGTTTCAGCCCGGCAGACAGTTGCCGCGGATCCATGAGTAAATTAAATGGCTGGATGAAGGTAGCTCCGTCCACTTCAAGCCGGATAAAATAGTTCCCAGGGCTTGCCAGGGGGGCACCACGGCTACTGCGCGTACCTGAAGGTGTCCAGGGCCCAAGGTGGCGCATATCCCATTCAAAGCGATGTAGTCCTTTGCTTTTTTTCAACCCATCGCTATAACCCGCAACCACAAAACCCGTTGCCATGTCCGGTGGGGATACAGCATTTGACCTGCCGCTTGCCATACGCTCGGAGGTGAAGGAGCGGATAACGGTTTTCTTCGCATCCAGAATTTCCAGCTTCACCGGGCCTTCCGCATTTTTACCCAGGTAGTAATCCATTACGACCCCGGGAGCGGGATAATCGGGAATACCCCGCACTGGAGCATAGCGCAGGCGGTATTGATCGGCAGGTTTAAATAAATGAGCGCTGCGGGTGGTGATTTCCGCTGACATCTGGCGAAGTGCAGAAAGGTTGTCCAACACCCAGAAGCCTCTGCCCATGGTAGAGAGGATTAAATCCCCGCGATAAACCCGAATATCTGTAATGGGCGTAATGGGGAGGTTTTGCTGAAAAGAAGACCAATGCAACCCATCGTCAAAGGAGATAAACAGACCATATTCTGTACCGGCAAGTAAAAGTCCTTCCCGCTCGGGGTCTTCGCGTATCGCGCGCACAGGGTAATCGGCAGGGATACCATTAGTCCCATCACTTAGCAGTGTCCAGGACTGGCCAAAGTCCTCAGTTTTCAGGATATAGGGACGGGGATCGCCCAATTGGTAACGGAGGATTGTAGCATATGCTTTTTGGGGGCGATGAGGGGATGGTTCCAGTCCATCCACCCTCCCACCTTTTGGGATATCCTTTGGCGTCACATTGCTCCAGCGCTTGCCGCCGTCGCGCGTAACGTGAATGGGTCCATCATTGGCACCTACCCAGATAAGGCCAGCCTGGCGTTTGGATTCAATAATCTCATAGATAGTGCTGTAGAACTCCTCCCCGGTAACATCCCGGGTAATCGGGGCACCGGAAATCACCTGCTTATCAGGTTCAAAGGCAGTCAGGTCGGGCGAGATGGTTACCCAGGTAACGCCGTCGTCTGTGGTTTTATGGACAAATTGCGAGCCATGATAGACAACATTCGGGTTATGTGGGGAAACGTGAATAGGGGCAACGCGCTGGAAGCGATATTTCAGGTCTTTCGGGTTATGCCCATAAATATTGGAAGCACCGACAAAATATTTTCGTTCCTGACCAGTGCGTTTGTCATACACCCCAAAGCAGCCCTTGCAGTTGGAATACACGATATGATGGCTACCGGGCTTAGGCACAGCAGGGCCGGTTTCACAGCCACCGACTTCCATCCAAAAGCTTTTGGCCCCGCCGGGGGCATCATAAGGAGGAATTACAGGGATAGCGATGGTCGTGTTATCCTGTTGGCCGGCATATAGCCAGTAGGGAAACTGATCGTCTACCTCCACCTGGTACAATTCTGCAGTGGGTTGGTTTTCCTGGGTGGACCAGGTTTTGCCGGCATCCCGGGTAATATTAGCTCCACCGTCGTTGGACTGAATCCATTCCGAGGTATCGCTGGGGTTAATCCACAGGTCGTGGTTATCTCCGTGAGGCGTATTTACGCTTTGCCAGGTTTTACCCCCATCATTGGACCGCCAGAAGCTGGTCGAGGATACGAATACCGCATCCGCATTGAGAGGGTGTACATCTACGTTGCAATAATAGAAGGGGCGGTCGAGCAGTTCCGCTTTAGTACTAATCAACGACCAGGTTTCCCCGGCATTTTCCGAGCGATAGAGCCCCCCTGCAGGCTCAGGGGCTTCAATGAGGGCATAGACCCTTCCAGGCGCGGCTGGTGTAACGGCAAGGTCAATTTTGCCGATAATGCCAGTTGGCAGGCCAGTACCCAGCTTGCGCCAGGTTTTGCCCATATCGGTGGATTTATATATCCCCCCAACTTCGCCGCCGGAGACGATAGTCCAGGGTTTGCGCTCCGCACGCCAGGCAGCGGCATAAACGACATTAGGTGCTAAGGGATGGAAATCCAGGTCAGCGAAGCCTACCGTATCGCTGAGGAAGAGCACTTTTTCCCAGGATTTACCCCCATCCATGGTGCGGTACACCCCACGGTCGGGATTGGGGGCAAACGCATTGCCGATTGCTGCTACAAAGGCGATATCCGGGTTAGTGGGATGGATTTCCACCGCCCCGATGTGGCCGGTTTTTTCAAGCCCTACATGGGTCCAGGTTTTTCCTGCATCAGCGGAGCGGTACACTCCCCTACCTTCAATAACGTTGCTGCGGAGCCCGTCGGAACCGGTCCCTACATATATGACGTCGGGATTGGAGGGGGCCATCCGCAGAGCGCCAATGGAGGGTGAAGCAAAAAAGCCGTCGGAAATATTCTCCCAGGAGTGGCCATAGTCAGAGGTTCTCCATACCCCACCCCCGGTTGCACCCATTAGGAAAGTTCCGGGACGGCCGGGGTGGCCGGTCACTGCTGTTGCCCGTCCCCCGCGGTTGGGGCCTATACTCCGGAATTGCAGGCCGTGCCAGGCCTCGGGAGCAATGGCGGTATTTTGTGCCTGTACCCCAAAGGAAAGAACCAACAATAGCCAGATCAGGTGTTTTTTAAACGAAATAGTACTCATACATGCGATTTAGGTAGTTGTTTATCAATAGATATCCCAAAGGTTCAACTGAAGATTGTGGGAAAAGGTGCTTTTGCCAACAGAGGCAAAGCAATACTTTTTAACCCACCTCAAAATCTTATGCAGCAGCATAAAATTTTTGAACGAGAAATTACCATCACTGTCAACAGGCTAATCCTATTCAAGGGGCCTCGTGCGGTCGAAAAATAGCGCATTTTTCTCACTGCACTATCCTAAAAGCACGAGAGTATTTAAATAAAATTGTATTTTTCTCAAAAAACAAGTACTTTAAAGGTAAAAAACATATGAAGTGGTCCCTTCGCATCGCCCGGATTACCGGGATTGACGTTTACCTCCACTGGACTTTTATTATCCTGCTTGGCTGGGTGGGTTTGAGTACTTTTGTTACAAGTGGCCCCCAAAAGGGGGGGATAGCGATGTTCTTATCGCTGATGATGCTTTTTCTTTTCGTTTTAATGCATGAATTTGGACACGCACTTATGGGCAGGCGCTTTGGCGTCCGCACCTCGAGTATCACCCTGTTGCCTATTGGAGGGGTGGCTGCTATGGAGCGCATGCCGGAAAAGCCCATGGAAGAGTTCCTGGTGGCAGTAGCTGGGCCTGCGGTCAATTTTTTATTGGCCCTGGTATTTGGAATTGCACTGTACTTCCGGGGCCAGTTGGAGGTTTCCCCGCAAACCCTGTTTGAACTCGGACCGGAATTTCTTCCAAACCTCCTGGCCATCAACATAGTCCTTTTTGCATTCAACCTCGTTCCGGCTTTCCCAATGGACGGGGGACGAATGCTGCGAGCGCTGCTTGCTCTGAAATACGACCGGGCAAAAGCTACGGTAATTGCCGCTCGTATTGGCCAGGTGCTAGCCATCGGCTTTGTATTTTTAGGTTTATATTACAACATCTGGCTCATGTTTATCGGGATTTTCATCTATCTGGGAGCAGGCGCGGAGGCAAACTATGAGGCGACGCACTCTGTTTTGTCCCGGTATACCGTCAAAGATGCCCTCATGCACCGGCACACCATTTTTGATGCGGGAGCCCCTATCCGGGAAGCCGTGCAGTTGCTCCTCGACGGGCAGGAAAAAGAGTTTCTCGTCCGGGAAGACGGGCGTTTAATTGGTTCGATCACCCGAGATGAGCTTATCGCAGGCCTGGGGCAATACGGACAAGAGGGCAATATTGGTACTATCACAAACCGCAATCTGCTTTACCTGCATCCTGATATGCCCCTGGAACAGGTTTTTCTCGAGATGAACCAGCAGAAAATAGAAATCGCCCCGGTTATGGAGCAGGATAAGTTGCTTGGAGCCTTAAACAGGGAGAATATTATTGAAATGCTTATGGTGGCCAATGCTACACTGCAAGGAAAAAAGAAGGACTTTTTTCCTTAGCAACATGGGTATGGGGTTGTGGAAAAAGGCCGGAGACCGTCATTTGTCGGCTGACGCCGCCAAATTTTATTTTGAATGGACACTGTTTTATCTCATTTTGCTTCGCAA
>CAZGOT010000237.1:0-4655 GCA_964527495.1 uncultured Haliscomenobacter sp. | reverse complement strand
GCCCTGCTCCCGGGTACCCCGGACGAATTCCTCTGCGATATCGCCTTTGTAGAAGCGGTCATAGGCAGCATAAATTGCTGCTTTACGGGATTTCCCCGCTTTCAGGGCATTGCTCTCAGCCTCTACGAGTTGTTGAAGCGTCCGCAGGAGATCGGGTTGGCGAAAAATCTCTCCGGCATATGGGGCTTCTCTTTTTTCTCCTGGGTGTGTAAGGTAAGTCTTCCTGGAATATGGCCATTCTTTTATTCTTGTTTTATGCCGTTCCATGAGATCTGCGGTTTGTTGTTCGATAGGATAGCCTTCAGCAAGCTGCATGGCTGGAGCAAGGACTTCTCTCAGGCTGAGTGTACCATACTCGGCGAGCATGGTCATCAGTCCGCCCGGGGTACCGGGGGTAATGGCAGAGAGGGGCCCATATTCTGGCGGGTAGGGCAGGTTTTTGGATTTGTAGAAATCGGCTGTTGCCCCACTGGGTGCTACGCCCAGCGCATTGATAGCGATAACCTTACCCGTATTGGGGTTATAAATCAGGGCCTGTGTTTCGCCGCCCCAGCTCAGTACGTCCCACATGGTACAAGTAGCGGCCAGCATAGCAAACGCGGCATCCACGGCATTGCCACCCTTTTGAAAAATCATACTTCCCGCAGTAGCCGCCAAAGGTTTGCCGGTAATGGCCATCCAGTGCCGCCCATGGAGGACGGGCTTCTGGGTCGTTTGCGCAAAAAGGGAAAGCGATACAACAGAGAGCGTAAAAAAGAAAGCCAGCAGATGTTTCATGATGTTCATATGCATATTTGAATGTAACAATAGCAAAAATTTTCCTTGCTCACAATGCCCGGAGCATAGCGAACCCCAGTTCCGTAAGGTCTTGGGCAGCATTCGCCAATAGGACGACGGCTGTCTTCCTCTGGGGGTCGAAAGCGGCAAAAGCACGGTAACCCGCAGTAGCCCCACTCATCCAGACTACAGCACGGTTATTTTCGTCGGTACTGACCAACCATCCCAAGGCGGCAGAAGTGCTTCGCGACCAGCCCGGAAAATGGACTGGTACGGTTGCTTGTCGGATCCGCAATGCGGCATTTTCTGTAATTGGGCCGGAAGGTTCCACAAGGGCGTGTACCAGTTTCATCAGGTCGCGGGTAGTAGTTTTTAACCCTGCCGCTGGCACCATTGCCTGGAAATCCCAATTTGGAGCTTTGCGCCCCCTGGAATCGTGA
The DNA here is from genome assembly GCA_964527495.1 of uncultured Haliscomenobacter sp. GTDB lineage: Bacteria > Bacteroidota > Bacteroidia > Chitinophagales > Saprospiraceae > JADJPL01. The sequence continues at coordinate 3,438 of CAZGOT010000237.1, read as the reverse complement.
CCAGGAGCCAGCCGCTCGAGTTGGGGCAAAGGAAGCCGGGCGTATGTATCCATCATCTCCAATGGACCGGTCAGTATTTTTTTTAGCAGTCGTGGATAGTCTTCTTGTGTATGCAGGGCCAACAGGTTTCCAAGGTAGGCTATACCCATATTCGAATATCCAAACTGGGCGCCTGGTGGGAATTCAAACGTGGATTGCCCTGCAAGTCTGAGTAAATCTTCCCCGGATGGAAGGTCCTTTGCTGCCTTCTGGGGTGCGGTGAAATATGCTAAAGGATGCCAGTCCAGCAAGGGTTTTCCAGGAAACAACAGACCTGAGCTATGATAAGCAAGCTGGCAGAGGGTAACTTCTTCCGTCCCCGCAAGCGGATCGGGCATACATACCGCACGCGCCCCAGGATCCAAACCCACCAAGGAATCTGGAGCGACCAGGCGGGTAGGCGTATAGGCTGGTACAGGATACCCTTCCGGGACTACCCTGCGGATAGGTTCAACTGGCTCCAATATCCCTTTGGATTCCAGTACGGCCAGAATACCAGTCGTAAAAATACTACTCAACGCGCCAATTTCATAAATTGTACGCTCGTCGGGTGGCTGGGATTGGCCTGTTGATACCTTGCCGTAGCCGGCGTAGCCAACCGTCCCGTTGTACAGGACTGCAACCGACAAACCCCGAGCCTGGGCCTGCCCGGTGAAGTCCGCTGCAAGGGCATCCAGCCGTGGGAAAACCCCTTTCTGGCCCTTGGAAAACTGTGGGGCCAGCAAACAAACACACACCGCGAAACAAAAAGCAATAGCTCTCATGTGCCGTTTTTTTCAAAAATTTAAGATTTTACCCCCTGTTTTTTTCTTTGTCTAAACCATTCCAATTAAGCCATTTTTTCGCTTTTTTCCAAGACACTTTACAAATTCTGACAACCAAACACAATAAAATAATTCCCTACGCTTTATTATTACATTTGTTGGAGATTCCAAGTAGGGGCTGTCCGAAAAGATTCTGCCGCCGGCGACAGCAGAATAAAATTTTTTGAGGGGGTGTGTAAAAAGGCCAGAGGCCGTCCTTTGGCGGCTGACGCCACCAAATAATATTTTGAACAAACACTGTTTTCACTGATTTTACTTCGCAAAATCAGTGAAAACAGTGTTTGTTCAAAACTTTCTTTTGCCGCCGAAGGCAGCGGAATACTTTTACACAACCCCTCAAAAAAGACTTTTCGGACAGCCTCCAACAAAGGCCCAAGGGTTGAACCAAAGCCTTATTGCGGCACCCAGCACAAAATATTAGGTTAAACAATATGTTTTTTTCAATCTGTTAAAACCGATACCCAATGTATGCAAAAAAAAGCCTGCTCGCCATGTTCATGGGAGCAACCCTGCTAAACCTAAACGCTCAGCAAATGAAATTCACCCCTGAAAAACCTTTGGCAGGGGAAACGATTACTGTTGAATACGCAAAGAGCAACTCACCGCTAGCCGGGGTGAGCGGAGTTTACATCAACGCCTATAGCCTGGACGGAGATAAAATTGCCGCCTATGATGTAGATACCCGGGAAACTGGCGGCGTTATGCGTGGGACTTTCGTCATTCCTGCGAATGCCAAATTGGTTTATTTCTCGGTGAAAAACTGGGAGGACGAAGCGGACAACAACGAAGGTAGCGGCTGGAGTACACCAGTTTATCAGGCTGGTCGCCGGGATCCGGTAAAAGGATATGGCCTCGCACGTGCATCGGCGTTATCTATCCATGCTTCTTCAGTTGGGGTAGAGATGGACCTCGAAGAAACCGCACGCCTGCTCCAAAGCAACTTTGAGGAGTTGAAATCGTATGCCGATCTCCTGAGCGTTTATGCGATTGTAGCCCTGCGTACGGAGAACGATGCGGCCATGAAGCAGATAACCGATTACGTCAAAGAACAAAGCAAGAATAAAAAGGCCAATGAAGATCAACTCATCGGTGCCCTGGATGTAGCCCAGCTTCTGGAAGACGAGAGCCTTGTCAATTCCCTCCGGGAAAGGATTACCAAAAAATACCCCAAGGGTCGCCTATCCTGGCAGGAAAAATGCGATGCTATCCTGGAAAATGAATATGCCGGACTCAGCGAGCAGAAACAGTCGCTCGATGCAGTTGCTGCTTCGCCTTATGCCAAAACGGAAAAAGGCGCCCAGATCAGCTCCCGCATCGCCTCCTCTGTCGCCGCTTCCTGCTTTTCCGAGCGCGACTGGGCCGGCTTTGAAAAGTATGCTGCGATGATCAAAAGCCCTTTCGAAAAAGCTTCCCTCTATAACAACGTCGCCTGGGGCGAAAGCGGGGAAAGTCTGGAAGGTGAAGGCGGAGAACTGGCACAGGCAAAGAAAATCTCCATGGCCTCCCTGGAGTTGATCGAATCTATGAGGCAATCTTCCGTCAAAGACGACCAACTCTCAGGATATAGCCCCACTGAGATAAAAAAGATATTGGACAATCAGTGGAACATGTATGCCGACACCTATGCGCTCCTGGCATACAAACTTGGGCAAGCAGACGAAGCCCTTCAATATCAGCAGAAGGCTTGTGAGGCTATGAAATTCCAGGAGCAAGATTACAACGAACGCTATTGCGTGTACCTCGAAAAGGCGAAAGGAGCCCAGGTCGCTGAAGCAAAACTTGAAGAGCTAATCTCCGCAGGTAATGCCTCCAGTACGATGAAAGATCAGTACAAACGCCTGTACACCAGCAACCATTCGCAAGAGCAGGCAGCGTCCAAGTTTTCCGAAATGGAACAGGCGGCACGCCAGAATATGAAAAAAGAACTCGAAACAAAGATGGTGGACGAACCAGGTCCAGCGTTCTCCCTGGTCAACCTCAATGGCGAAACGGTTTCCCTGGAATCGCTAAAAGGTAAAGTGGTCGTTATAGATTTCTGGGCAACCTGGTGCGGCCCTTGCGTGCGCTCGTTCCCCGGCATGCAACGTGCCCAGGACAACCACAAAGACCGCAGTGATATCGCTTTCCTTTTTATCAATACCTGGGAGCGGGTGGACGATAAGGAAAAGAATGCCGGCGATTTTGTCAAAAATAACAACTATACTTTCAATGTCCTGATGGACAACGAAAATGAGGTGGTCGAGAAGTTTGGGGTCAAAGGCATACCAGCCAAATTTATCCTCGATAAAAACGGTCGTATCCGCTTCAGCAGCTCAGGCTATAACCCCGACGAGGATGCTATGGTAGATGAACTGACAATGATGATCGAACTCGCCGGGCAAAAATAACGGTATATATATGTAGTGGCAGCGAAATATGAACTTTCGCTGCCACTGGTACTATAAAAGTAATTTTCGACGAAGGCCTAAGGTTGTGTTAAAAGACTGGGGTTGTGTAAAAAGTATTCCGCCGCCTTCGGCTGCGGAATAAAATTTTAAACAGACGTCATTTTCATTGATTTTGCTTCGCAAAATCA
>CAZGOT010000236.1:0-4658 GCA_964527495.1 uncultured Haliscomenobacter sp. | reverse complement strand
CTTGAAAATTTACACAAAACCTATTGGTGCAGGATACATAATCCATTAACAATTGTTAAATTTCGGATTATTCTGATTTAACACCTGTTTTTCACGAATTTAGGATTGTTTTAACTACAAAAGCGGCACAAAAGTAATAATTTCGTTGTTGTGATAGGAAAGCAGGCATGCATTTCGTCGCAAGACCGACTTGCCGGGATGCAGGTTGACCCCAATATGCTCTAACCTACCAATCGTTGAACCTGTTTTAAAAAAATAAAAATGAAAAAAGTAATCGTTCTCTACGCACTTCTTTCCCTGTTTGCAGTTACGGTGTCTTCTGCGCAGGTTTCGGACGATGTTTACTTCGATCCCTCCAAAGACCGGCCTCAAACGCAAAGGCAGGCAGTGGACCGCGACAAGTATGCGGCCGCAGAGCAGGGTGATTACCGCGATGCGCAGAGCGGATACGCGCATGAAGATGACTATGATTATTACAATGACTACGATTACTACTATACTTCCCGTATTCGCCGTTTCCACCGCCCATACTACGGCTTCAACTTTTTTGATCCGATTTATGTGGATACCTGGCATTACGATCCATTCCTGGCCTCTGGGGTTACTGTCCTCATCTACGACGATTTTTACAGCAACCGGGCCTTTTCGCGCTGGAATCGCTGGAATCGTTGGAATGCCTGGGGCCCTGGTCTCAATCCTGGAATTTCCCTGGGCTGGAACCGCTGGAACAGCTGGGATCCATGGGGATGGAACTCCTGGAATGGCATGAATAGTTGGAACAACTGGGGCTGGAATTCCTGGAACAGTTTCAACCGCTTTGGCTTGAATAGCTGGGGATTCGGCGGCCCGTTCTGGTTGAGTGGCAGTGCTTTTGCTTTCCCTCCCACCTGGGGGAATGGATTCATGTACAACACCATTGTCAATATCAATACCGATCAGAATACCCACTTCGGTCCCCGTAGTGGTGGAAGCGCAACTGGCCCTGCTCCAGGTGCCCGCCCCGGACGTGGCCCCGGTATTATTGACAACGCCCCAGGTGCTGCACCACGTACAATCAACACTGCTGGCGACCGCCTACCCGAAACAGGGCGTGTGCGCACACCGGCAGCTACTGGAAGCACGGGTGAAATCAATAATCCTGGCGAACGCACTTCTCCTGTAGATACTCGTGAGGGGGGTCGTTATTTCGATCGCTATCCACGCAATACCGAAACTACCACGCCGGATGCAAGGGTTCCTTCCAACACCAGGACTCCTGCCGCCGAACGCCCTGCGCCTGCTAATACGCCTGGCGGAAGGACCTATCCCACTTATGATCCAAACCGGAATAATACTTATGACCGTCCACGGAATATAGACACGGGTACCAGGATTACGCCCAGTACCTCCACAGCGCCGCGCAGCACACCCAATACTACCCAGGCACCGAGGGTCTATACCCCTCAGACCCGTTCCTATGAGCGCAGTGGCGAAAGTTATGACCGTCCCCGGACTCCTGCGTCCAATTCCGGCAATAGTGGGTTCAGCCAGCCCCGGAGCATGGACAGTGGTTTTGGTTCCCCACGCAGCAGCAGCCCTTCTGGAGGTTCTATTAACAGCGCACCGCGCAGCAGCGGCTCTTCGGGCAGTAGTTCCTCTTCTTCAGGAGGACGTACCAGGAATTAAGGAGGGGATAAAAGTTTGAGCAATTCCGGCCGGCTACGGTCAAATTAAGAAGATTTTTCCGCCTATGCGCAATATGCCTATCGGGAATAACCTATGCTATGCCATCCTATATATGGCTGTTTGTATACTGGTTTTCCCTGTTTTATCAGGAGCACAGACGGTTTCTGATGCCCTGCGATTTTCTCAGTGGGAGTACGGAGGAACAGCCCGGTTTGTCGGCACCGGCGGTACAATGAGTGCAATCGGTGCCGACTTATCGCTGAGCAGCACCAATCCTGCAGGATTGGGATGGTATCAGAAATCCGAATTTTCTTTTACGGCGGGGCTCCAAAATACCACCGTCAACGCCAGGATGCTGGATGCTACGAATAGCCCTAACCTGGAAGGCCTTCGCGGAGGCTTCAACGTACAAAATATGGGGTTGGTATTCGTTTCTCAGCCCCGGAATGCGGGAAAATGGCGGGGTTCCAACTTTGCCATTACCTTCAACCACCTTACCAGTTTCAACCGGGAGTTTGCCTTTGAGGGTATTACGAAAGGTTCGATTACCCAACGCTACCAGGAGCTGGCCAATAGCGGGCTTGGCCTTGACGATTTCGAGACTGATCTGGCCAACCAGGCCAGTGCCCTGTATGATTTTGATGAAGATGGCCGTTACGATATTGACTATGAAATCCCCAAACAAGCCCCTTTGCTGTTTAAATCCCAGGAAGGGATCGTCCGGGGGTCTATGTCGGAAATCAGTTTTGCGCTTGCGGCCAACTACGACGATGTCGTTATCATCGGGGCAAGCGTTGGCCTGCCGATAGTGTATTTTTCTCAGGACAAAACCTATTCAGAGCAGGACGACCCCAGAATTGCCAACGGCGGGGCAATTCCCTATTTCAAAGACCTGCAGCTCCGCGAACAATTGACGACCTTAGGCGGAGGGGCCAATGCCAAACTGGGTATCATCATCCGTCCGTCCCAATTCCTGCGCATTGGAGCATCCGTACATACCCCCACCGTCCTCTCGCTGAGCGATGATTATGAGTCCACCCTCACCTATAATTATTATGAAGATGCCAAAGAACAGGGGAACTTCCTGGGTAAAACTGCAAGTTCTCCGGGCAGGTTCGAGTATCTCCTGAATACCCCTTGGCGTGCAATGGGCGGTATCGGATTGCTCTTCGGCAAAAACGGCTTTATCAGTGCAGACCTGGAATTTGTGGACTACGGGAAGGCCCGTTTCCGATATAATGGCTTTTCCAGTGCAGAGCAAAGCATCAATAATGCCGTGCGGGCGCAGTTGTCGGATATCGTTAACCTGCGGCTGGGGGGGGAATATGCTTACGGTTTGTTCCGCTTTCGTGCTGGTATCAATCGCCTCCCCTCGCCCTACCAGGGGGATGAAAACGCCCGTTATTTGCTCAGTGCAGGAGCGGGTATCCGCATGAAAAAGTTCTTTATGGACCTGGCCTACCGGGGTAGCCGCTTTGAAGAGCGCTATTATCCTTATCTCACAGAATCTGCCCCGATCCAGGAAGTACTCAACAGATATACTACAGGTGTGCTCTTGTGTACGCTTGGCGTAAAATTGTAGCGCACTTTTTCACTTCTTGTACCTCAATTGCATTTAGCGCTAGTGGCTTAAAGCGTGTTGGGGATTATCACAGAAACTACCGGAATGGATTCCCTGACACAGATTACATTAGGTGCCGCAGTAGGCGAGTTGGTCCTTGGAAAAAAAGCAGGTAAGCGTGCAATGCTCTGGGGTGCTATAGCTGGAACCTTGCCCGATATGGACGTGCTTGCCGGACTTGGAGGTGGGGAAATAAGCGCCCTCGCCTATCATCGGGCAATTACCCACTCCCTGACATTCGCGATACTTATCCCTCCTGCCCTCGGCTGGCTGATTTATCGCCTGTATAACCATCAGGATTCCCTATGGGAGAAAGGTATCTGGAAAGAGTTTGCACGTATAGGGGTCTTCGTAACTACAATTTTGCTTGCAGGAGCAGTAGTACTGCCCATTCCCTGGCAAGAAGCCGTTCCCATTGCTTTGTTTGTTGGACTAGGGATGCTTTTTTTTCCCGCTTTTGTGTTCGTTAGAGAAAAAATAAGGCGTAAGCCCGGGGATTATCCGGAAATTTCCTGGAAGGAGTGGTCCTGGCTATTGTTCTGGGCCATTATCACCCACCCCTTACTGGACGGTTGTACCACTTTTGGCACCCAATTGTTTCAGCCATTCAGTGATTATCGCGTAGCATGGAACAATATCGCCGTAGTTGATCCAGTCTATACCCTACCCTTTCTGATTTGTGTATTGGTAGCGGCCCGGTTTGCCCGAAATACGACCTGGAGGCACCGGATAAATTATCTGGGTATCGCAATCAGTTCGGTATATATGCTATACACCTTTTTCAATCGCTATCAGGTGGAACAAATCTACCGGGCTTCTCTTGAAAAACAGGGAATTGAATACCAACGCCTGATGGTAAGCCCCACTATTTTCAATAATATACTCTGGCATGGCGTAGCAGAGACTGATAGTAGCCTGTACATCGGATCTTATTCGCTCAACGATCCTCAACCCGAAGTCCGCGACTTTTCTGCTATCCGCAAGCAGCATGAACTGTTGCAGGGGCATTTCCAGGACCGCGATATCGCGGTCCTCCGGTGGTTTTCCAAAGGGTATTATTGTGTAGAGAAAAGTCCGGAAGGCCAGCTAATCTGGAGCGATTGGCGATACGGCGGTTTTGCGGCAGCCGGAGGACCGCAGGAATCGGTATTCCGGTATATATTAAAACTTGAAGGAGATCAATATAAAGCCGCTCAGGCAGAACCGGATATCGAAGATGGACAGGCAGCGCTCCGCCAATTCTGGCAGCGGATAAAAGGTAAATGAGATTGTCCCGTGAGTATTCCACCGCCTTCGGCGGCGAAATAAAATTTTTAAGGGGTTGTGTAAAAAGGCCGGAGGCCTTCATTTGGCGACTGACGTCGCCAAATGT
>CAZGOT010000235.1:0-4660 GCA_964527495.1 uncultured Haliscomenobacter sp. | reverse complement strand
ATTTCCAGCGCATGCGCAGTCTAAAAGTGCAAAAGGCCTGCCCTTTTCAGTATCTTATGACCAGTCGGCGCATTCCGGCCCCATTACCGGCCGGGTTTATGTCATGATTTCAAAAGAAAACAGCAGGGAACCGCGGCTACAGATTGGCACTCATGGCACGCCATTTTTTGGTAAAGATATAGAGCGTATTAGTCCTGGTACAGGGGTTTTGATTGACCAACAAGTGACGGGGTATCCTCTGGACCGCCTTTCCGATTTACCTGCCGGGGAGTATTACATTCAGGGATTTATTAATATTTATACCGAGTTTAAACGTGCCGATGGGCATACTATATGGATGCATCAGGATCAGTGGGAGGGGCAGAGATTCCAGGTTTCTCCGGGGAATTTGTACAGTGAAGTACAAAAGGTGTATCTGGATCCGGCAAATGCCAAAAAAATTACCTTGAATTGTAATAAGGTTATCCCTCCGGTGAATATTCCGGAGGATACCCGCTGGGTGAAGCGGATAAAATTCCAGAGCAAGATTCTAACGGAATTCTGGGGCCAGCCGATGTATCTGGGGGCTACGGTATTGCTTCCGAGGGGGTATGCAGAAAACCCCGGCAAATATTATCCGGTCAATTACATCCAGGGCCACTTTTCCCTGGCAGCGCCCAATGGGTTTACCGATAAGGACCCTGGAGGTGCCCCCGGCTCCCGGCAGCGCAGCGGATATGAATTTGGGCAATTCTGGCAATCAGACGACTGCCCGGAAATGATCCTGGTCACCTTCCAGCATCCTTGTCCTTACTATGACGATAGCTACGGCGTAAACTCCCCAAATACTGGTCCATACGGGGATGCGATTATGCAGGAACTCATCCCTGCGCTGGAGGAGCAGTTCCGCATTATTCGTGCGCCATACGCGCGTGTCCTTTCGGGTGGTTCGACAGGTGGGTGGATTGCGCTGGCCCTTCAGATTTTTCATCCCGACTTTTTTGGAGGGGCTTTTTCGCTGTGCCCCGATCCGGTAGATTTCCGGTACTTTCAGGCAGTGAATATTTATGCGGATAAAAATGCCTATTATAAAACGTTCAACTGGGTCAACGTGCCAACGCCTTCCGACCGCACTACTGATGGCATTACCCGCCTTACCTATCAGCAGCGTAATCATATGGAAATGGTGATGGGCAGCAAGAACCGTTCCGGTGAGCAGGTGGACATTTTTGAGGCGGTTTTTGGCCCGGTCGGTCCGGATGGTTATGTGAAACCCTTATTTGACAAACGCACAGGGGTGATTGATCCTGAAGTGGCCAAATACTGGAAAGAAAACTATGATCTTCGGGAGCATCTTGAGCGGAACTGGGAAAAGCTGGGGCCAAAACTCAAGGGGAAAATACATATATACATGGGGGACATGGATACCTATTTCCTGGATCCTGCCGTCCGTCTCATGGAGGAATTTCTGAAAGCGGCAAAACCGGATTATCAGGGTACGGTGACATACGGCGATGGCAAACCCCACTGCTGGGGACCAGAGCGCACCGAACTCCTCAGGATAATGGGCCAGCACATCAGAAACAATGCACCGATTACCGCAGGGCAGCGTTGATATCTTTCAGCGCTGCAGAACCGGGACAAAGTTCCTTTTCCGAGAGGATATTCAAAGGTACGGCAGGGGTCCGAAGTAATGTATGTAAGTCTTCCTTCTCCCGGTTCATATACAGCAGGCCCGTCAGGATTTCATTGCGCTGTCGGGACTGGTGCAGGGCATTCATCGCCGAAAGCCGGTCGAAGGGGTCCCAGTGCTGATCTAGTTTGTTGAAGCGCAGCCAGGAGCCATCGTGTAGCTGGATATCGCGCACGCTTCCTTCGGCATAGGTTGCGGTGATTTCCTTTTTCTCAGGAACAAAATCTACAGAACCAGTAGTTTGGATATGTTCCCGCACATAGTCATAGGATTTAGTAGATCCTTTGTTGTTGTTGAAAGTCACGCAGGGCGAAATGACATTGATAAATGCAAAGCCTGGATGGGCAATCGCAGCTTTGATCAGGGGGGTAAGTTGTTTTTTATCACCTGAAAAACTCTGGGCAACGAAGGTAGCACCCAGTTCAATAGCCAACCCGGCAAGGTCAATCGCGGAAAAGAGGTTGGTATTTCCGGATTTGTTGACGGAGCCGTCATCTGCAGTGGCAGAATCCTGGCCTTTGGTAAGGCCGTAGCAACCATTGTTCATGACGATATAGACCATGTTCAGGTTCCTGCGTACCACATGGACGAACTGTCCCATTCCGATGGACGCGGTATCTCCGTCTCCGGAAACTCCCAGATAGATAAGGTCCCTGTTGGCCATACTCGCTCCGGTGGCGACAGATGGCATCCGCCCATGTACGCTATTAAAACCATGGGAATTTCCCAGGAAATAGGTCGGGGTTTTGGACGAGCAACCAATTCCCGAAAGTTTGGCCAGGCGGTGCGGCATGATATTCAGGTCATAAGCGGCTTGGATTATCGAGGCGCTTATGGAATCATGGCCGCAGCCGGCGCACAGGGTAGAGAGGGCTCCCTCATAATAATTCAGGGTATATCCCAGTTGGTTTTTAGGTAATTCCGGATGGCGGAATTTGGGCTTCAAATAAGTCATATATTAATATAATCTTTAATTTGTCTTACAATATATTGTGCGGTGATAGGCATCCCGTCGTAGTTCAGCACAGAAATGAGTTTATCGGCTGAAATACCCAGTTCTATCATGAGCAGGCTTTTCATTTGGGCATCGCGATTTTGCTCGACGACAAAAATGCGTTCGTGCCGGGCAATAAAGTCCTGGGCTTCCTGGTGAAAAGGAAATGCACGCAGCAGCATGCCATCTGGCCTTTGCTGGTCGGCTTCAAGTATGTCGAGGGCTTCTTCGGCGGAATAGCGCGTAGTGCCGAAGAACAACATACCAAACGGGGACTCGGTACCTTTCTGATAAAGTTTGGGTGCGGGCATATATTCCTGTGCGGTATGCCATTTTTTGAGCAGCCGGTCCATGTTCCTTTTGTAAGCGGCGCCATTTTCGGTGTAGGCCGCATATTCATCCCGGGAGGTACCTCTTGTAAAAAAAGCCCCTTTGGTAGGATGGGTGCCCGGCAAGGTGCGGTAGGGAATTCCATCGTTATCCACATCGAGGTAGCGCCCGAAACGCTCTATACCTTCCAGGTCCTGTGCCGAGAGCACTTTTCCCCGTTGATATTTCCGGGTGTCGTCCCATTCGAAAGGTGGGGAAATATGCTCGTTCATACCCAGATCGAGGTCGGTCATGACGATCACAGGCGTTTGTAACTGTTCTGCAAGGTCAAACGCATGGGCGGTCATATCGAAACATTCTTTCGGGTTGGAGGGAAAGAGCAGGACGTGCCGGGTATCGCCATGGGAGGCATAGGCAGCCTCGAGAACATCCGACTGCTGCGTTCTGGTGGGCATGCCGGTAGATGGCCCTGTACGCTGAACGTCAATGAGCACGGAAGGGATTTCAGCGAAATAAGCCAGGCCCAGGAATTCGTTCATAAGGGAAAGCCCGGGACCACTGGTTGCTGTGAATGACCGTGCCCCGTTCCAGCCTGCACCGATGACCATGCCTATGGCCGCAAGTTCATCCTCTGCCTGGATGATAGCAACATTGCGTTCTCCGGTTTCGGGATGCTCCCGGAAAGTAGTCGCATAATCCATGAAAGACTCCACCACGGAGGTAGAGGGCGTAATTGGATACCAGGCGGCAACTGTTGCGCCACCATAAACAGCACCAAGCGCACAGGCGGAATTCCCATCTACGAGGATAGCATCCCCAATGGCGTCCCTTCGCTCTACGCGCATGCTGAGTGGAAAGGAAAAATGTTCGTGCACATAATCTACGCCCATTTGCAGGGCTTTGAGATTGGGTTCGATCAGCCTCTCTTTTCCTGCAAACTGGTCGGCGAGGAGCCCATGAAAAACGCTAAAATCAATATCCAGGAGGGCGGAAAGTGCTCCTACATAGATGATATTTTTGAAAAGTTGCCGCTGTCGGGCATCAGTATAAGCGGCATTGCACATTTCCATCATGGGAATACCAAGGAAATGAAGCCCTTCCCGGAAATAATCAGGTGGCAACCTCTTGGTGCTGTCGTAAATCAGATATCCTCCTTCCCGGACACTTTCGATATCCCCTTTCATACTTTGGGGATTCACTGCGACCATGAGGTCTATGCCTTCCCTGCGCCCGAGGTATCCTTTTTCACTTACCCGCACCTCATACCAGGTTGGAAGTCCCTGAATATTGGAAGGGAAAATATTCTTTGGTGTAGCATGGATACCCATGCGGAATATAGATTTGCAAAACAGGGCATTTGCGCTTGCAGAGCCAGTGCCGTTCACATTGGCAAAGCGCACTACAAAATCATTTATACTTAATGGTACTGACATGAGCGGTGGTCGGCTTTAGTTACCTGATAATAGAATTTCTGCATGTCCCATGCGGCCGTAGGGCATCTTTCGGCACACAGCCCACAGTGCAGGCACACGTTCTCGTCTTTTACCATCACGTTCATCGTTTTGAGCGGAGTGGATACGTACAGATCCTGGGTCAGATTAGTTGCAGGGGCATTAAGGGTAGTGCGCAGGATATCTTCTGTTTCATTAGTTGTAAAAGTGATA